>NC_012778.1:0-15000 GCF_000146185.1 [Eubacterium] eligens ATCC 27750
ATGGAAGAATTAGATATTTTAATAGAAAAATGGGATTTTATCCTCCAGACATTTAAAAAAGAATACGATATTCAGGATATTTCTTTTAAAACCTGGATTAAACCCCTTAAGATTTATTCTCTTGAGGGCAATGTAATTACGCTTATTTCTTCTGAAGGAGAAATGGGTACTGTATATATTGAAAGAAAATACCTTAAATTTATTGAAATTTCAATATGTGAAGTTATGAATAAGGAATATTCTGTACGCCTTATTTCAGTAGAAGAAAAAAAAGAAGAGGATCTTAAGAAAAAAATTTCTTCTGTTTCTGCTAATAATAATAACGTAGCAACTCAGAATCTTAATCCTAATTATACATTTGATACATTTGTCGTTGGTACTAACAATAATCTTGCACATGCAGCATCTCTGGCTGTAGCTGAGACTCCGGGACAGATATATAATCCTTTATTTATTTATGGAGGCGCAGGTCTTGGAAAGACACATCTTATGCAGGCTATTGCTCATTTTATTATAGCAAGCGACCCTTCTAAGAAAGTGTTATATGTTACCTCAGAAACATTTACCAACGAACTTATTGAATCGGTTAAAACTAACAAAAATACTGAGTTCAGAAACAAATACCGTAATATTGATGTTCTTCTTATTGATGATATCCAGTTTATCATAGGTAAGCTTTCTACTCAGGAGGAGTTCTTCAACACATTTAATGACCTGTATTTATTAGGAAAACAGATTGTTATATCTTCCGACAGACCTCCTAAGGAAATGGAAACTTTACCAGACAGACTACGTACGAGATTCGAAAGTGGTCTTCCTGTAGATATCCAGATTCCTACATATGAAACTAAGATGGCTATTATTAATAAGAAGTCAGAGGCATTAGGTATTGATTTTCCTTATGAAGTTAAGGATTATGTTGCTACTAATATAACTTCAAGTATCAGGGAACTTGAGGGAGCGCTTACCAAGCTTTCAGCTTATTCTAAGCTTTCCCATACACCACTTACTGCTGAATTTGCAGAGAATACACTTAAAGACCTTATTTCTCCATATTCTAAAAAAGAAATAACACCTGAGCTTATTATTGAAGTAGTAGCTGAACATTTCCACATTAAACCTGAAGATATAATATCTCACAGAAGAAGTGCTGATATTGCATTTCCAAGACAAATTGCCATGTATCTTTGCAGACAGATGACACAGACACCTCTAGAGGCTATTGGCAAGGCTATGGGAAACAGAGATCATACTACTGTAATTTACGGTGCTGACAAGATTGCTAAAGAAACTGTTACTAATGAATCTACCAAGAATGTAGTAGATATCTTAATAAAGAAGCTTAATCCTTCTTAATAATTAAAAGTTATCCACAATTGTCTTTGGATAATCTGTTAATTTTATGTTATTTGAATGTTGAATTGATTTTATAACTTTTTTTTACTTTTTGTTTTTCAATCACCCCATATTTTTTTCAACGGTGTTTTAACATGTTTAAATGTGTTTTCCAACAAAGTTATACTTTCTTACAAAGCAGTATTTTCATGGCTTTGTAGCGTTTTTAACATTTTAACAGTGCCTAAGACTACGGCGACTGAAATTATATATTTATATATGACACACTCCACCACATTTTTTTTGAAAGGAAGTTATCAACATGAAATTAGTATTCACTAAATCCAACTTAAACAAAGCTGTAGGAATAGTAATGAAAGCAGTTCCTACAAGAACTACCATGAATATTCTGGAATGTATTCTTATTGATGCTACTACCAATGAAATAAAATTCACAGGTAATGACATGGAACTTGGAATTGAAACAATAGTAGAAGGTGAGATTATAGAAAAAGGTAAGGTTGCCATAGATGCTAAGCTTTTTTCTGAAATTGTAAGAAAACTTCCTGATAATGATATTACTTTAACTACTGACTCTAATAATAATGCTCTTATTACATGTGAAAAAAGTAAGTTCAATATAGCAGGAAAATCCGGAGATGATTTTTCTTACCTTCCGGCTATTATTAAAGATAAGATGATTACACTTTCCCAGTTCCAGCTTAAGGAAGTTATTAATCAGACAATATTCTCGATTGCTATTAATGATAATAATAAAATGATGACGGGTGAACTTTTTGAAGTAAATGAAGGTACACTTAAGGTTGTAGGTCTTGATGGTCACAGAATTGCTATCCGTAATATTAAGCTCGAAGGAAGAGCTGATGATGTAAGAGTAGTTATTCCAGGTAAGACTCTTCAGGAAATAAGCAAGATTCTTAATGCTGATGCTGAAAGCTTTGTAAATATTTACTTTACTAACAATCATGTATTATTTGAATTTGACCAGACTCATGTTGTTTCAAGACTTATAGAGGGCGATTATTTTAAGATTAGTCAGATGCTTTCTAATGATTATGAAACTAAAGTATCTATTAATAAAAAAGAATTTCTTGATTCTATTGACAGAGCGAATCTTCTTATAAGAGAAGGAGATAAGAAGCCAATTATTATTAATATATTAAATGGTTTATTACAGGTAAATGTTAACTCTGCAATTGGAGCTCTTAACGAAGATATTGATATTGATAAAGAGGGTAAGGATATTATGATTGGTTTTAATCCTAAGTTCCTTATGGATGCATTAAGAGTTATTGATGATGAAAATGTGACTATATATTTAGTTAATCATAAATCACCTTGCTTTATAAGAGACAAGGAAGAAAATTATATTTATCTTATACTTCCTGTTAACTTCACAGCTTAACAAGAGAAAGGAAAGTTATGGAAGAAATAGTTTTAAGAAATGAGTTCATCAAACTTGGACAGGCAATCAAAGCTGCCGGATTAGTTGAATCAGGTGTTGAAGCCAAGATTGTTATTCAGGATGGTGAAGTTAAGGTTAATGGCGTTGTTGAAACACAGCGTGGTAAAAAGCTTTTTGGCGGGGAAGTTGTAGAATACAACGGCTCCAGTATTCTTATTAAAAAATAGGTGTTAATGTGATAGTCGAATCTGTTGAGTTAAAGGATTTCAGAAATTATGAATTTCTGGATATGAATTTCAATGAGCATGTAAACATAATATATGGTGACAATGCCCAGGGAAAGACTAACATATTAGAATCAATATATATGTGTTCAACTTCTAAGTCACATCGTGGCAGTAAAGACAGAGAAATAGTCAGATTTGGGGAAGATGAATCGCATATTAAACTAAATGTCTTAAAGCATGGTATGAAATACCGCATAGACATGCACCTTAAGAAGAATAAAACCAAGGGTATAGCAGTTAATGGCATTCCTATAAAAAAAGCTGTTGAACTTTTTGGAATTATTAATATTGTTTTCTTTTCTCCGGAAGATCTTAATATTATAAAAAACGGTCCTTCAGAGAGAAGAAGATTTATGGATATGGAACTTAGCCAGCTTGATAAGATATATCTTAGTAACCTTGTTAATTACAATAAAGTACTTAATCAGAGAAACAAGCTTCTTAAAGATATAGCATTTTCACCATCAGAACAGCTGATGCAGACTCTTGATATATGGGACATGCAGCTTGTTAAGTATGGAAGCCTTATTATTAAAGGCAGAAAAAGTTTCATAGAAAAGATTAACACAATAATCAGTGATATTCATTCCAGACTTACTGGTGGTATTGAGAATATTAAAGTATGTTATGTTCCTGATGTTGATGTAAATGATTTTGAAGAAGAAGTAAGAAATTCAAGACAAAAGGATATTAAATACAAGGTTACAGGCAAAGGTCCTCACAAGGATGATCTTATATTTTTAATCAATGACAATGATGTGAGAAAATATGGTTCACAGGGACAACAAAGAACAGCTGCACTTTCACTTAAATTATCTGAGATTGAACTTGTGAAACTTGTAATTAAAGATACTCCGGTACTTCTTCTTGATGATGTTTTGTCTGAGTTAGACAGTAACAGACAGAATTTTCTGATAAACAGCATTGGAGATATACAAACGATTGTTACATGCACCGGACTTGAAGAATTTATTAATAACAGAATGAATATCAACAAAATATTTAAAGTAACAGATGGTCATGTAGTTAATGAGAATTAATTACATTTTGCTTTGTAAAACAAGGAGGAATTAAAGTGGCAGATCAGAATGCAGAGAAGAATTATGGTGGAGACCAGATTCAGGTACTCGAAGGTCTTGAAGCTGTAAGAAAAAGACCTGGTATGTATATTGGAAGTACATCAGGAAGAGGACTTCATCATCTTGTGTATGAGATAGTTGATAATGCAATTGACGAAGCTTTAGCAGGTTTTTGTACACATATTGAGGTTATGATTAATAAAGATAACTCTATCACTGTAATTGATAATGGTAGAGGTGTACCTGTTGATATTAATCATAAGACAGGAAGACCTGCCATTGAAGTTGTATATACCGTTCTTCATGCCGGAGGTAAATTCGGTGGTGGAGGATATAAGGTGTCAGGAGGACTTCACGGTGTTGGTGCATCTGTAGTTAATGCTTTGTCTGAATGGCTTGAAGTTCAGGTAAAGAGAAATGGACACATTTATCAGCAGAGATACGAAAGAGGAAAGATATGTTATGACCTTAAGATAGTAGGTGACTGCGATATTGAGGATACAGGAACTCAGGTTACTTTTCTTCCTGATTCGGAGATTTTTCAGGAAACAACTGTATTTGAATTTGATATTCTTATGCACAGATTAAGAGAAATGGCATTTCTTACTAAGGGAATCAAGATTACTCTTACAGATTTAAGAGAAGGTCTTGAGCAGCAGAAAGTATTCCATTATGAAGGTGGTATAAAGGAATTTGTACAGTATCTTAATAAGAGTAAAGAACCTTTATACAGCCAGATTATTTATTGTGAAGGTGTGAAAGACAATGTTCAGGTTGAAGTAGCATTCCAGCATAATGATGGATACAATGAGGTTGTCGATTCATTTGTTAATAATATTAAGACACCTGAAGGTGGTACACATCTGACTGGTTTCAGAAATTCACTGACTAAGACTTTTAATGATTATGCAAGAAAGAATAAGATTCTTAAGGATAGTGATCAGGGACTTTCAGGTGATGATATAAGAGAAGGTCTTACAGCAATTGTATCTGTTAAGATTGAAGATCCACAGTTTGAAGGACAGACCAAGCAGAAGCTTGGTAATACAGTTGCAAGGGGAGCAGTTGACAGTATAGTAAGTGAACAGCTTACTTACTTCCTTGAGCAAAATCCTGCAGTTGCAAAATCTATATGTGAAAAATCGTTGCTTGCACAGCGTGCGAGAGAAGCTGCAAGAAAAGCAAGAGACTTAACAAGAAGAAAGACTGCACTTGAAAGCACTTCACTTCCTGGTAAGTTAGCTGACTGTTCAGATAAAGACCCTAAGAACTGTGAGATATATATTGTTGAGGGAGATTCAGCTGGTGGTTCAGCTAAGACTGCAAGAAGCCGTGCAACACAGGCTATCCTTCCACTTCGTGGTAAAATTCTTAACGTTGAGAAAGCAAGACTTGACAGAATACTTGGTAATGCAGAGATTAAAGCGATGATTACTGCATTTGGTACAGGCATTCATGAAGATTTTGATATAAGCAAGCTTCGTTATCATAAGATTATTATTATGACAGATGCCGATGTAGATGGTGCACATATTGCTACACTTCTACTTACATTCCTGTACAGATTCATGCCTGATCTTATAAGAGAAGGCCATGTATATCTTGCACAGCCACCACTTTATAAAGTTGAGAAGAATAAAAAAGTGTGGTATGCCTATAATGATGATGAGCTTAATGCAATCATGACTGAGATTGGAAGAGACCAGAATAATAAAGTCCAGCGTTATAAGGGACTTGGTGAGATGGACGCAGAGCAGTTATGGGAAACAACAATGGACCCACACAAGAGAGTATTATTAAGAGTTAATATGAATGAAGATGATGATTCAGAACTTGATGTAACATTCTCAACACTTATGGGTGACAAGGTAGAGCCAAGAAGAGATTTCATAGAAGCAAATGCTAAGTTTGTAAAGAATTTGGATATCTAACAAGCCATGCACAAGGAAAAATTATAAATATGACCGTATGCTTGCATACATGGGCATATTTTATAATTTTGAGTTGTATGTGGCGATTAGCCACATAAGTAAATCCGTAGGATTTACGCATGGCGTATGTAGATTTTACGAATGCGCGTGATTAGGATTTACGCATAGCGTATTCCAGATTTACACATTGCGTTAATTAATAACTTCACGGAAAGGAATTATAATAATGGATGAACATATCTTTGATAAAGTTCAAGAAGTCGATATGCAGAAAACTATGGAAAACTATTATATAGATTATGCCATGAGTGTTATCGCTTCCAGAGCACTTCCGGATGTAAGAGATGGTCTTAAGCCGGTACAGAGAAGAATTCTATATTCAATGATAGAACTTAACAACGGTCCTGATAAGCCACATAGAAAATGTGCCCGTATCGTTGGTGATACAATGGGTAAATATCACCCACATGGTGATTCATCAATTTATGAGGCATTAGTAAAGCTGGCTCAGGATTTTAATACAAGATATCCACTTGTTGACGGACATGGTAACTTTGGTTCAGTCGATGGTGATGGTGCCGCAGCCATGCGATATACAGAGGCGAGACTCAGCAAGATATCTATGGAGATGACAAGAGATCTTAACAAAGATACTGTAGATTTCATACCTAACTTTGATGAAACAGAAAAAGAACCTACAGTACTTCCATCAAGATATCCTAACTTGTTATGTAATGGTACATCAGGTATTGCTGTAGGTATGGCAACTAATATTCCACCTCATAACTTAAGAGAAGTTATAGGTGCTGTTGTAAAGATGATTGACAATAAGGTGGAAGAAGACAGAGACACAACAATTGAGGAAATCCTTGATATAGTTAAAGGTCCTGATTTCCCTACAGGTGGAACAATCATCGGCAAGTTGGGAATTGAAGAGGCTTACCGTACAGGAAGAGCCAAGATAAAGGTAAGAGCTGTAACTAATATTGAGCCAATGAATAATGGCAAGAACAGAATTGTAGTTACAGAACTTCCATACATGGTTAATAAAGCAAAGCTTATCGAGAAAATAGCAGAGCTTGTAAGAGATAAGAAGATTGATGGAATCACAGATTTAAGAGATGAATCTGACAGAGAGGGTATGAGAATTGCCATTGAGTTAAGAAGAGATGTCAATCCTAACATAGTACTTAACCAGTTATACAAACACACGCAGTTACAGGATACATTTGGTGTAATCATGCTTGCATTAGTAGATAATCAGCCAAAGGTGCTTAACCTGTATGACATGTTAAAGTATTACCTTCTTCATCAGGAAGAAGTCGTTACAAGAAGAACAAAGTTTGATCTTAATAAGGCAGAAGAAAGAGCCCACATTTTAGAGGGCTTAATGATTGCTTTAGATAATATAGACAGAGTTATATCAATAATCAGAGGTTCTGCAAATGTACAGATTGCCAAGGAAAGCTTAATAGCTGAATTTGCACTTTCAGAAGCACAGGCTCAGGCTATCGTAGATATGCGTCTGAGAGCTCTGACCGGTCTGGAAAGAAGCAAGCTTGAAGCTGAATTGAAGGAACTTCATGAAAAGATTAAAGAATACAAGGCAATTCTTGCAGATAAAAAGTTACTTCTTGGAGTTATCAAGAATGAAATTTCAGAGATAGCAGACAAGTATGGTGATGACAGAAGAACTTCTATCGGATATGATGAATACGATATTTCAATGGAAGACCTTATTCCAGATGAACCATGTGTTATTGCAAGAACTAACTTGGGTTATGTAAAGAGAATGACACCTGATAACTTTAAGAGCCAGCATCGTGGGGGTAAGGGAATAAAGGGAATGCAGACAATTGATGATGATTATATCAAAGATTTATTCATGACAACATCACATCATGTACTTACATTCTTTACTAACACAGGACGAGCTTATAAGTTAAAGGCTTATGAAATTCCTGAAGCATCAAGAACTTCAAGAGGAACTGCAATAATTAATCTTTTACAGTTAGCACCGGGAGAGACAATCACAGCAGTAGTTCCTGTTAAGATTGATACACTGCAGGATACAGATTACCTGTTTATGGCAACTAAGAAGGGTATCGTTAAAAAGACACCTGTTAAAGAATTTGCCAATATAAGAAAGACAGGAATCCAGGCAATTAATTTAAGAGAAGATGATGAACTTATAGAAGTTAAACTTACAGATGACCAGGCAGAGATTCTTATGGTAACAATGCTTGGACAGTGTATAAGATTTAAAGAAACAGATGTAAGACCTACGGGACGTTCAGCAATGGGTGTTATAGGTATGAGTCTTATGGATGAGGATGAAGTTGTTGGTGTTCAGGTAAGTACCCAGGGAGATACTATGCTTATAGTTTCTGAAAATGGTATGGGTAAGAGAACAGACATTGACGAGTATACAGTTCAGCATCGTGGTGGTAAAGGTGTCAAATGTTACAAGATAACAGAAAAGACAGGTAATGTCGTAGGAGCTAAGGCTGTAGATGATTCAAGAGAAGTAATGCTTATTACAACAGAAGGAATTATAATCAGACTTCAGTGTTCAGATATATCTAATCTTGGAAGAATAACATCAGGTGTTAAACTTATTAACCTTGATGAAGGAATTAAAGTAGCAACAATTGCCAAAGTAAGGAAGCAGCCTGCTGATGAAGATGGTAAGGATGCAGAAGGCTTTGAAGAAGACACAGATAAAACAGTAGAATCTGAAGATTAATCTTAAGGAAACTGCCACATTTATATATGTGACGGTTTCCTTTTTAGCAGGAGATAATATGGCTTTAATTAATATTAATTATGAATCAAAAAAACTTGGGATGCCCGTTATGATTAATGCAATTATTCCTCAGGGAAGAGGAAATTATAAAACATTATATCTTCTTCATGGAATGGGAGGAGATTATACAACATGGATTACAAAATCCAGAGTGGCAGATTATGTAGATAATACAGATATAGCAGTCATAATGATTTCAGGTGATAACAAATGTTTTGTAGATAATGTTCATGGAAGAAAATATTTTACATTTTTAACAGAAGAACTTATAGAAACCTGTACTAACTGGTTTGGATTATCATGTGACAGAAAAGACCGTTACATAGCAGGAATGTCAATGGGCGGATATGGGGCTGTACATGCTGCACTTATTAAACCTGATGTGTATGGAAAGGTGTTCTCATATTCAGGACTGCTTGATATAGAGAAAAGATTTGACAACCCACAGGGAATAAATACATATCAGATATTTGGAGACAGAGAAAAATTATCAGATAACCAATTTGATATAATGAACTGTCTAAAAGAGGATAATTTCAAGACAAATGTGGAAAATTATCCGGAATTTTACATAAGATGTGGATTATCTGATCAGATTCTTACAATGAGCAGACAGTGGAATAAATATGCATCAGATGCAGGACTTAAAGTGAATTATTATGAAACTGCCGGCAGTCATGATTTTATTTTCTGGGATAAATGCATACATGAGACAGTTAATATAATAAAAGACCAGTCGTACAGAATGGAGGATATATATGGCAACAGTAATGAATGTTAATCACTTTTCTATATATCTTAAGCGTAATATGGAATGCACAGTTATTCTGCCATCACATATAAAAAATGATGAGAAGCTTCCAGTATTATGGTTATATCATGGAGGCAGTGGTGATAATACCGCATGGCTGTATCATTCACCAATAATAGAATATGTTGATGAGGGCAGGTTTGCAGCAGTACTTCCAAATGTGCAGAATTCATGCTACGTTAATATGAATATTGGAGATAAGTATGAGTCATATGTTGGAAAAGAATTATTCAATATAATTATGAATATGTTTCCATGTTTTTCTGATAAAAGAGAGAATAATTACGTATCAGGATTTTCAAATGGTGGATACGGCTGTCTTCATATTGCACTCAGATATCCTGAAAAATATGGAACTGTAGGAGCATTTTCAGCAGGTGACAAAGCTGATTCAGAATTTCTTAATGATGGAAGTGAAAAGTCAATAAGAAGAATAGAGCTTTATGGTGATGGAGACCTGCATAAAACTGAATATGGAATTACATATCAGGCAGACAGATTAATAGAGCAGAAAAGTATAAAACCTGAAATATATCATGCTTGTGGAGAACTTGATCCATGGATAGACATGAATCATATATTGCGAGATTATTTCATGAGCCATATTGAATACAATTATGTATATGATGAGATTGAACAAATCGGACATGAATGGAAATTCTGGCGTGAAGAATTAAAAAGGTTTTTAGAATTTACGGGATTAATTAATAATTAAAATACAAGAAGGAAATTGGGAATGAGAGAGGTTAATGTATCAATAATAACAGACAACATTAAAGAAATGTGCATAGAGGCAAATCATTTTCTCACAGATGACATGAAAAATGTTTTTGAAAATGCAGTAAAAAAAGAAGAGTCTGCACTTGGAAAGCAGGTTCTTGGGCAGCTTGAAGAAAACCTAAAAGTTGCAGGAGAGGACATGATACCTATATGTCAGGATACAGGAATGGCAGTAGTATTTATCAATGTTGGGCAGGATGTCCATCTTACAGGTGGAGATATTACAGATGCAATTAATGAGGGAGTAAGAAGAGGATATGTTGACGGATATTTAAGAAAGTCGGTTGTAAAAGATCCTATCTACAGAGAGAATACCAAAGATAACACTCCGGCAGTAATACATTTTAACATAGTTCCAGGAGACAAGGTCGACATAACAGTTGCACCTAAGGGATTCGGAAGCGAGAACATGAGCAGAGTATTCATGTTAAAGCCGGCAGATGGAATAGAAGGTGTAAAGGAAGCAATACTTACAGCAGTAAAGGATGCAGGTCCTAATGCCTGTCCTCCAATGGTAGTCGGTGTAGGAATTGGAGGAACATTTGAAAAATGTGCATATCTTGCAAAGAAAGCATTAACAAGAGATCTGAATGAAGAATCCCCAGTTGAATATGTCCGTGACTTAGAAAAAGAAATGCTTGAGAAAATCAATAAGTTAGGAATAGGCCCTGGTGGACTTGGCGGAACTCAGACAGCACTTGCAATCAATATAGAGACATATCCTACACATATTGCAGGACTTCCGGTTGCAGTAAACATTTGCTGCCATGTGAACAGACATTCACACAGGGTAATATAATCAGGGAGGCTAATCATGGATAAATATATTAATGCACCAATAAGTGATGAAGATGCAAAGAGTCTTCACTCAGGAGATTATGTATATATAACAGGAACAATATATACAGCTAGAGATGCAGCACATAAGAGAATGGCAGAGGCTCTGTCAGCAGGACAGCCACTTCCAATAGATATGAAGAATAACATAATATATTACATGGGACCATCTCCAGCAAGAGAAGGAAGACCAATAGGTTCAGCAGGTCCGACAACAGCAAGCCGTATGGATAAATATGCACCAGACCTTCTTGATTTAGGACTTAAAGGAATGATAGGAAAGGGAAAGCGTTCACAGGCAGTAATTGATGGAATCGTAAGAAATGGTGCAGTGTACTTTGCAGCAGTAGGAGGAGCAGGAGCAATTCTTAGTAAATGTATTAAGAAATCCACAGTCATTGCTTATGATGATTTAGGAACAGAGGCTATAAGAGAACTTGAAGTGGAAAATCTTCCTGTAATTGTAGTAATTGACAGTGATGGAAACAACCTGTATGAAACAGCTATAAAAGAATACAGCAGAGTATAAATATGGCATAAATGGTAAATACTCCTAATATTAATTTATATTAAGGGCTGTTATTACGGCCTTAAGATTAAATGGGAGGAAAAGCCATGAAAAAGAAAATGACACTCAGGATAATTGTAGGAATGCTTACAATTATCCTGATAGTGACAGGCATACTACCGTTTATGACAAATAAAGCGCTCGCCGCAGAAAATGTACTTTCAGATAATATAATACTTGTAACTGAGAATGAAGTATCAGATACAGCAAAAGACGGTTATAGTAAAGTCACATTTAAAATAGGCGACCATACCAAAGATGTATATATAAAAAATGGCAATACTGTAAAGCTGAAATCCAGCAATAAGGACTATGGTGTAATTGCAGGCGGAATTGAAAATGGAGAAGCAATTACAGAAAACACAGTAATATATGCCAAATCATATTCTTATCAGGGAACATTATCTCTTGAAAAATCTATACAAAGTGAAACACCTGACGAAAATGGTTACTATACACTTCAGTTTTCTGCAAAATCGCAGAATCTTCCATCAATAAAAAGTGAGAATCAGAATGTGATACTTGTATTAGACAGATCATTCAGTATGGCATGCTCAGTTGACGAAGATGTTGACTCAGACGCAATGGCACCGACTTATGAAAAGACAAGATGGAGTGTTACAATAAATGCAGTTGAAAAATTTTTAAATGAATTTCTGCCAGAAGGCACATCTAATAAAGTATCGGTTATTTCATATTGTGGTTCAGCAAGAACAGAGATAACTAATGAATCAAGTAAAGATAAAATAATGAGTAAACTAAATTCTATATACAATAGGAATATGTATAATGAAGATTATAAAAATTCAAGTAAGAGATATAATGTTACTCAAATAGGCAGGGGACTTGGTTCAGCAACTAATATCCAGCAGGGATTAAAGCAGGTATCAGAAATTGCTGGTGATACAACAGGTGCATCAGTAATACTTTTTACTGATGGTGGAGCTAACAGATACGATAATGGGGAAATAGGTGGATATTATTATATAAAAAATAATAATGAAACTAATAGATATAATAAACCACGGGATGAAGTAAACGGTTCGTATTATGCAGGAAAAGCCGGTGAAGAGTTAAAAGCTGCCGGTGCTGATATATACACGATAGTTCTTATGAGTAAGGAATCAGATATAACTGATCTCGTAAAAGTATCATTAGGAAATAAATCATTAACCTATGAAAAATCATGGGAAAAAACTTATTTTACATTTTCAGATGGAGGATATGCTAAAGAATTCTATACAGCAGCAAATGCAGAGCAGTTAAACAACAGATTTAAACAGATAATGACAGAAATGACCAGTCTGCCATTTGAAACATCATCAGTAACAGATACACTGGATAAACATTTTGAGCTTGTTGCAGGTCAGGAAAATATTACAGATAACAAAGATGGAACATTTACAGTGAAATACCCTGAAAAAATTTCTGCAACAGATCAGACAGTTACAGTTAAAATAAAGGCAAAAGACGGAGATACAGGATATTCATATACTAACGATGGCTGTCAGTTTGATGGAACAATAGACGGACTTACCTATACGCAGCAGTTTGAAGAGACTCCGGCAGCAGTAATATTGCCTAATGCCGTCGATGATGAATACACAGTTAATCAGAACGAAGTTCTTGACGCCAGTACAGTTCTTGTCAATGATAATAATAAGATAGTCAATAATCCTAAGAGAAACCTTCAATTGAAGACAGAAATAAAAAAAGATGTGAATAATGGAAAAATTAAATTTAATGAAGATGGAACATTTCAGTATATTCCAGACAAGGGCTTTAGTGGAAAAGACACATTTGAATATAATGTAGTTCTTGTTATAGATGGTAAAGAATATATCAAATCAGCAAAAGTTACTATTAACGTGATTCCTAAGCAGCCAGAGACACCATCAGAAACAGCAAGTGAAAAGGAGACACCAACACCAACAGAGACAGCAAGTGAAAAGGAGACACCAACACCAACAGAAACAGCAAGTGAGAAGGAGACACCAACACCAACGGAAACAGCAAGTGAGAAAGAAATACCAAGTGAGTCAGGAACACCTACACAGACAGAAACTCCGGCAGTTTCTCAGAATGATGAGATTACATCTCAAAACATCAGGACTCCGGAAGTAGCTGCTAATGAAGAGGAGGTTATAGCAAAGACCTCTGTAAAAACAGGAGACAGAAGCAATATGATGTATTTTATAATGCTTATGTTATCAGTTGGTACAGCCATGACAACAACAGTAGTTGTATACAAGAAGAAAAAAGAAGAATAATAATATTAAATAAAAAGCCCCTTGACAATATCAGGGGGCTTTGTTAGAATAATAAATGCGTTTGACGCAGAATTTCATATTATGAGTTAAACATATATGGTTTAGGGCTCGCATTCATGGAATCTGGAGTAGTACTCAAGAGGCTGAAGAGGCGCCCCTGCTAAGGGTGTAGGTCGGGCAACCGGCGCGAGGGTTCAAATCCCTCCTGCTCCGTTGACAGAAAGAAAAAGACAGTCAGAATCTTCTGGCTGTCTTTTTCTTTTATATGATATAATGAGCGTTAGAGAGGGGGAACATGCCTACATACTCATCCCGAGCGGCGAATGACTATCATGAACAAAGTTCATGATATAATGAGCATTAGCGAAGACAAGTTATTCACAATATTTGTAAAGTTATAAAGGAAATGTGGAATATGACAGAGAGACAGAAAATGATTAGTGGACAATTATACAAGTCAGGAGTAAAGGAACTTGTTAATGACAGAATGTTATGTAAAGAGCAGTGCTATGACTTTAATGCATTAAGACCATCGCAGACGGAAGAACAGACTGCAATGATTAAGAAGATATTCGGTAAGGTCGGAAGCAACTGTTTTATAACGGCTCCGTTCTGGTGTGATTATGGATATAATATAGAAGCAGGTGATAATTTCTATGCTAATCATAATCTTATAATACTCGACTGTGCGAAAGTAACATTTGGTAACAATGTATTCATAGCACCGGACTGTGGTTTCTATACAGCAGGTCACCCTGTTGATGCAGCAAGCCGTAATGAAGGATGGGAATATGCTTATCCTATTAATGTAGGTAATGACGTATGGATAGGCGGTGGGGTAAAAGTAATGCCCGGAGTAACAATAGGTAA
>NC_012778.1:320000-412500 GCF_000146185.1 [Eubacterium] eligens ATCC 27750
GGATGACTACATTCTCTAGAGCAAGAGGCGAGAAGACTATGGAAGAAAGACTCGCTAACGAAATTCTTGATGCAGCTAACAACACAGGTGCATCAGTAAAGAGAAAAGAAGATATGCACAAGATGGCAGAAGCAAACAAGGCTTTTGCTCATTACAGATTCTAATTATAATTATAGGAGGTTTTATCCATGGCTGGAAGAGAATATCCATTGGAGAGAACCAGAAATATCGGAATTATGGCTCATATTGATGCTGGTAAGACAACATTAACAGAGCGTATCCTTTATTATACTGGTGTTAATCACAAGATTGGTGATACTCATGAAGGTACTGCTACTATGGACTGGATGGCCCAGGAGCAGGAGAGAGGTATCACAATCACTTCAGCTGCTACAACATGTCACTGGACACCTGAGAAAGAGGGTAAGCCAGATAAGACACAGCCAGAATACCGTATTAACATTATCGATACTCCAGGACACGTTGACTTCACAGTAGAGGTTGAGCGTTCACTTAGAGTACTTGATGGTGCCGTAGGTGTATTCGATGCACAGAACGGTGTTGAGCCACAGTCAGAGAATGTATGGCGTCAGGCTGATAAGTACAATGTACCTCGTATGGCTTTCATGAACAAGATGGATAAGATGGGTGCTGATTTCTTCGGATCATGCAACCAGCTTATTACAAAGCTTGGAAAGAATCCTGTACTTGTACAGATTCCTATCGGTAAGGAAGATGACTTCAAGGGAATTATTGACTTATTCGAGATGAAGGCTTATGTCTTCAACGGAGATAAGGGTGATGATATCGCTGTTGGTGAGATTCCAGACGATTTAAAGGATCAGGCTCAGGAATATCATGACAAGCTCGTTGAGCAGTGTGCTGAACTTGATGAAGACCTTATGGAGAAGTTCTTTAATGATGAGGAAATTTCAGTTCCAGAGTTAAAGGCTGCTTTAAGAAAGGGTACTATCGAGGGTACAGCTATTCCTTGTCTTTGCGGTACAGCTTATAAGAACAAGGGTGTTCAGAAGCTTCTTGATGCTGTTATCGAGTACATGCCAGCTCCTACAGATATCCCAGATATCACAGGTGTTGACGAAGACGGTAACGAAGTAACAAGAAAGTCATCTGATGAAGAGCCATTTGCAGCTCTTGCATTCAAGATTATGACTGATCCATTCGTTGGTAAGTTAGCATTCTTCAGAGTTTACTCAGGTACATTAAACGGTGGTTCATATGTACTTAACTCTAATAAGAATAAGAAAGAAAGAGTTGGCCGTATCCTTCAGATGCACGCTAACCAGAGAAAAGAAATTGATAAGGTTTACTCAGGAGATATCGCTGCTGCAGTAGGTCTTAAGGTTACAGTAACAGGTGATACTATCTGTGATGAAGCACATCCAGTTATCTTAGAGTCTATGGAATTCCCAGAGCCAGTTATCGAGCTTGCTATCGAGCCAAAGACTAAGAATGACCAGGGTAAGATGGGTGAAGCTTTAGCAAAGCTTGCTGAAGAAGATCCTACATTCCGTGCTCATACAGATCAGGAAACAGGTCAGACAATCATCGCTGGTATGGGTGAGCTTCACCTTGATATCATCGTTGACAGACTTCTTCGTGAGTTCAAGGTAGAGGCTAACGTTGGTGCACCTCAGGTTGCTTACAGAGAGTGCTTTACTAAGGCAGTTGATGTTGATAGTAAGTATGCTAAGCAGTCAGGTGGACGTGGTCAGTATGGTCACTGTAAAGTACGTTTCTCACCACTTGAAGCTAACGTTGATAAGTTTGATGTTGAGACAAAGAATACAGTATTAATTAACGAACCTCCAGTACTCTTCTGTGAGTCTTCAGTAGTTGGTGGTGCTATTCCTAAGGAATATATCCCTTCAGTTGCTGACGGTATCAGAGAAGCTGCTAATTCAGGTATCTTAGCTGGATTCCCAGTTCTCGGACTTAGAGCAGATATTTACGATGGTTCATACCATGAAGTCGATTCTTCAGAAATGGCATTCCACATTGCTGGTTCTATGGCATTCAAGGATGCTATGGCTAAGGCAGCACCTGCCCTTCTTGAGCCTATCATGAAGGTTGAGGTTACTATGCCAGAAGAATACATGGGTGATGTAATCGGTGATATCAACTCACGTAGAGGACGTATTGAGGGTATGGAAGATATCTCAGGTGGTAAGATGATTAAAGCATTCGTTCCACTTGCTGAGATGTTCGGATATGCTACTGACCTTCGTTCTAAGACACAGGGTCGTGGTAACTACTCTATGTTCTTCGATAAGTATGAGCAGGCTCCAAAGTCTGTTCAGGACAAGGTTATTTCTGATAGAAATAAGTAATAACTATAAAAATATAGTTGAAATATTTCACTAAATGAAATATAATAAATATCAGCTATGACAAAGCCCGAGGGGGATACCCCTCAGGGCAATCTAAATATTTTTAGGAGGATTTTAAACAATGGCAAAGGCTAAATTTGAGAGAACAAAACCACATTGTAACATTGGTACAATCGGACACGTAGATCACGGTAAGACTACATTAACAGCTGCTATCACAAAGACTCTTCATGAGAGACTTGGTACAGGTGAGGCTGTTGCATTCGAGAATATTGATAAGGCACCAGAGGAAAGAGAAAGAGGTATCACTATCTCTACAGCTCACGTTGAGTATGAGACAGAGAAGAGACACTATGCACACGTTGACTGTCCAGGACATGCTGATTATGTAAAGAACATGATCACAGGTGCTGCTCAGATGGATGCAGGTATCCTTGTTGTTGCTGCTACTGATGGTGTTATGGCTCAGACAAGAGAGCATATCCTTCTTGCTCGTCAGGTTGGTGTTCCTTACATCGTTGTATTCATGAACAAGTGTGATATGGTTGATGATCCAGAACTTCTTGAATTAGTAGATATGGAAATCAGAGAACTTCTTAACGAGTACGGATTCCCAGGAGATGATACTCCAATCATCCAGGGTTCAGCTCTTAAGGCTCTTGAAGATCCTAACAGCGAATGGGGTGATAAGATCCTTGAGCTTATGCATACTATTGATGAGTATGTTCCAGATCCAGAAAGAGATACAGATAAGCCATTCCTTATGCCTGTAGAGGACGTATTCTCTATCACAGGACGTGGTACTGTTGCTACTGGTAGAGTAGAGAGAGGTGTTCTCCACGTTAATGAGGAAGTTGAAATCGTTGGTATCCACGAAGATATCCGTAAGGTAGTTGTAACTGGTATCGAGATGTTCAGAAAGCTTCTTGATGAGGCTCAGCCAGGTGATAACATTGGTGCACTTCTTAGAGGTGTTCAGAGAGACGAAATCCAGAGAGGACAGGTTCTCTGCAAGCCAGGTTCAATCACACCACACCACAAGTTTACAGCTCAGGTTTACGTATTAACAAAGGACGAGGGTGGACGTCATACTCCATTCTTCAACAACTACAGACCACAGTTCTACTTCAGAACAACTGATGTAACTGGTGTTTGTGAGCTTCCAGCTGGTACAGAAATGTGCATGCCTGGTGATAACGTAGAGATGACAGTTGAACTTATCCATAACGTAGCTATGGAGCAGGGTCTTCGTTTCGCTATCCGTGAGGGTGGTAGAACAGTTGGTTCTGGTGCTGTTGCTACAATCATTGAGTAATTGTTATTAATACAGTTCTTTCAAGGGTTTCCGAGGTTATCGGAAACCCTTTTTTGCGCGAGCAGCGATGAGAGAACCAGAGTGTGATAAAAAGAGGAGTACAACATGCTATACATAATGCGTCATGGCAGGACGGACTGGAATGTACGTCATAAATTGCAGGGAAGAACAGATATACCGCTTAATGATGAAGGCAGAATGATGGCGGCAGAGGCTGGGAAAAAGTATGCAGATATACATTTTGATGAGTGTTATTCATCACCTTTGGCAAGAGCAAAAGAGACCGCCGAGATTTTTCTCAAAGGAAGGGGAGTACCTGTATATACAGATGACAGGCTTGTTGAGATGGGATTTGGAATATATGAGGGAATAGAGAATTCATTTGCAATAAAGGATTGTCCAATTAATTCTCTTTTTAAAAATCCAGAGGATTATGTGACGGTTGAAGGCGGAGAAAGTTTTGAACAGCTTTTTGCAAGAACAGGAGAGTTTATAGACAATGTGGTTATGCCACAGGTTAATAGTGGCAAAGATATACTGATTGTTGGTCATGGTGCGATGAACTGCAGTATTATAGCAAAATTCAGAGGAACACCACTGGATAAATTCTGGGATGGAATGACTGATAATTGTCAGGTTGTTAAATTAATGTAAGTTTTTGATATAATTTTAAACCAATTTAAGTCTATTTTCGTATATTGAAATAGAGGGAATAATAAAATCTGTATAGGGGAAAGGTTAAATTGGTGATGTTATAAACGCAAGAACAGCAGTAAGAAGGTACAATAAGCAGGCTGCCAGAAGGCAGATAGCAGTGACAAAAATATTGATAGCAGCTACATTTGTAATGATAATTCTGGCGGTTGTAGTTTTATTTATGAATTATGAAAATGGTTATTATGATGAAATTAAAAGTGTGATAAACCTGAAATCAAGTAATGACGAGATTAACCACAACGAAGATACCGCATTAGTTGATGTAGAATTGGTTCAGATGGAAGAAGCTGGAGAGATAGCTGAGCTCGGAACTGAAAATGTGCAGATGCAGACAGAGACTATTGAGAATTATTATAAGATAGAAGATTTTAAATGGTTAAATCAGAATCCGGAACTTCCTACAGGATGCGAAATTACTTCTCTGACATCTGTGCTGAATTATTATGGAATAAATGTTAAGAAAGAAACTATGGCGGATGATTATTTAAAGAAAGGTAATGGAAGTTATTACAAGATGTTTCTTGGAAATCCAAGGGATGCTGGCAGTTTCGGATGTATGGCACAGCCGATAGTTGATGCTGCAAATCTTTATTTCAAAAAGAATAATGTCAGTATGAAAGCATCAAATGTAAGCGGTGTATCATTTGAGAAGATATTGGAGTATGTTTCACAGGGAGTACCTATGATTGTGTGGAATACGATGGGTATGGCTCCAGCTTATGAATCGAAGACGCTTACTCTTGATGGGCGCGAATACACGTGGATTGCGCCTGAACATTGTGTAGTAGTTGTAGGATATGACCTTGATAATAATGAAGTTTATGTTGCTGATCCTATGACAGGCATGGTTACAAGGAATTTGAAAATATTTGAGGAGCGATATGTTTCTTTAAAGAGACAAGCTGTTTATGTTACAAGATAGATATTATGCGAAATGCTGTCCGGTCTGAATAAGACGGACAGCATTTCGCATATTTAAAATTATTTAGAATGTCTGGCATGAAGCTTCCTGGCACAATGTATGAATGCAGGAAACAAAAATGCGTCAGCAGCAATCCAAGCGATTGGTGAGGCGAGGCATGCACCCATGAATCCAATACTTGGAATAAGTATGATGGCTGCAAATGCACGGCCAATCATCTCTAAGATACCAGCTGATATTGCAAATACTGAGAAGCCCATACCCTGTATGCAGAAGCGGACTACATTAACACCTGTAAGCGGAATGTAGAAGCATGCAGATGCAAGGATGAACTGTCTTGTAAGAGCAATTATTGTTGTCTCTGATGCATTAACGAATAATAATGCAATATAATCTGTAGTGAAATACAGTGCAATAAGAGAAAGAACACTGTATACTGAACCGATTATCATAGCGGAGCGTACGCCCTGACCAAGTCTTTTAATCTTGGCAGCTCCAACATTCTGTCCGGCATAGGTTGCCATGGTTGAGCCGAGTGCATCAAATGGACAACAGGTAAAGTTAAACATCTTAGAACCGGCAGTCATTGCGGCTACATATGTTGAACCAAGTGTATTGACAGCAGCCTGAAGGATTGTACTTCCGATGGCTGTTATTGAATACTGGAGTCCCATAGGAACACCGTTCATACACAGGTTGGTGATGAATCTTCTATCAAGTACCCTTTCTGATTTGTCACCTTTTAAGATGTCATATTTCTTATACATATATATAAGGCAGGTAAGTCCCGAAATTAACTGTGATGTTACAGTTGCCCAGCCAGCTCCGGCAACACCCATCTTACATACAAGAATAAGAAAGAAATCAAGTACTACATTTATTATTGAAGAAAGGACAAGGAAAACTACAGGTGTCTTACTATCGCCAAGCGAACGGATAACACCGGACACCATGTTGTACAGGAATACAGTTGGGATTCCTATGAATATAACTACTATGTAATTATAGGCATGGTCAATAATATCTGCCGGTGTATTCATGATAATAAGTATCCTGCGGCAGAATATTACGGATGCAAGCGTAAGCACTATGGCAAACACAATACTGCAGATATATCCGTTAAATACATATTTTCTAAGGTCAGCAGGCTTCTTTGCACCAAAGCATTGGGCAACCGGAATCACGAATCCGTTACAGACTCCCATACAGAAACCGATTATCATGAAGTTGATAGAACCTGTTGCTCCAACTCCGGCAAGAGCTTCAACACCGAGAGTTTTACCAACGATTATTGTGTCAACAAGGTTGTAGAACTGCTGAAACAGCATTCCGAACAGCATTGGAACTGCAAATCCAAGAATATGCTTGGAAGGCGAACCATTTGTCATGTCTTTTACCATAGGATTTCCTCACTTTCGTATATTTATAAAGCCAAATGATTATACTATATTTTTACAAACTGTCAAACTGATTTTGCACGAATTTGAATTAATTTAACGAATTATTGTCTTAATATGAAATGTCTGTTAAAATGCATAGGTAATATTTATGCGGAGGCAGACATGAAGAAAACTTTTGATGTTAAGAGACTTACAACGCTGGCATTACTTACAACAATTGCGCTGACAATATTTGTTGTGGAATCAGCGATACCTACGCTTGTTCCAATACCGGGAGTTAAGTTAGGACTTGCCAATATAGTCACACTTTTTGTATTAAAAAGGTATAAATTCAGTGATGCAGCTATTGTGCTGGCTATGAGAATTATACTGGCTACAATATTTACAGGGCAGGCGGTATCATTTATATATAGTGTAAGTGGTGGATTCTTATGCCTTATTGTGATGGCAGCTGTTAATAAATTGCTTAGGGGACAGTATATATTTCTTACGGGAATACTTGGCGCGGTGTCGCACAATGCAGGTCAGATTCTTGCTGCATTTTTCATACTCAGATTGTCAGGTATATTTGCGTATATGCCGTTCCTTGTGATAAGCGGTGTAATAACAGGTCTGTTTACGGGACTTGTGTGCTTCTTTGCAGACAGATATATTCCTAAAAAATATACTATGTAGCAGATGGAGGAGATTGTGGAAAAAAGAGTTGTTGCAGTGGTGGCTGTGATTGTCCTGCTTGTCGGGGCAAGTGTGGCTTCTATTATATATATGAAATCAGGAAAGAATGATGGTAGTAAGACCGCTTATATATACAGAGATAACGAATTGTTAAGAACTGTTTCGTTAGATGATGTTAAGAATCCGTACACGTTCAGGATTGAATACGGGGATGGAGAGTATAATGATATTCTTGTCGAGAATGGAAAGATTAAGATTGCTGATGCAAGCTGTCCGGATAAGCTGTGTGTGAACATGGGCTATATATCTGAGCCTTTAATGCCAATCATATGTCTGCCTAATCATCTTGTTATTAGAATTGTGAATGACGGCGAAGAATCGCCGTCACTCGATGGTGTTGTGTATTAATTATTTCATCCAGCGGCCAGAAGCTCCACATGGAAGTACAAGTCCGTTACTTGAAACAGGAAGACCTACTTCCTGTGAATCACAGTGTCCGCCAAAGCTCTTAAGTTCTGTGCTTAACATATAAGTAAGAACGGCTGGCTGAAGACCTGTAGTGTATGAATTAATAAGGAAAAATAATGGTTCATCAGAAAGAAGCTGTGCACAAAGCTTAACAAGTGGGTGTATGGCTTCTTCTATTTTCCAGATTTCTCCTTTAGGACCACGTCCATATGAAGGTGGATCCATGATGATTGCGTCGTAATGGTTGCCTCTTCTTATCTCTCTTTCTACAAACTTTACACAGTCATCAACTATCCAGCGGATAGGCTTGTCAATAAGTCCTGAAGACTGTGCATTTTCTTTAGCCCATGCGACTATACCCTTAGAAGCATCTACATGTGTAACATTAGCACCAGCGGCTGCACATGCAAGTGTTGCTCCACCTGTATAAGCAAACAGGTTAAGAACCTTTACAGGTTCGCTGCCACGCTTTTTCCTGGCATCAGAGATTATCTTTCCAAACCAGTCCCAGTTAGCAGCCTGCTCAGGGAATATTCCTGTGTGCTTGAAGCTGAATGGCTTTAAGTTGAATGTCAGCTCCTGTTCAAATGAAGGACTGTTGTAGTGAATCTGCCACTGCTGTGGAAGGTCAAAGAACTCCCATTCTCCGCCGCCCTTAGAACTTCTGTGGTAATGACCGTTCATATTCTTCCAGCCACGCTCTTTCTTAGGAGTGTCCCATATTACCTGTGGGTCCGGGCGTACAAGAATATACTTGCCCCAGCGTTCAAGTTTTTCACCTTTAGAGGTATCTATTACTTCATAATCTTTCCAGTTATCAGCTATAAACATAATTAAGTATCCTTTTCTATATAAAAATATGTTGCAGTTTGGTACCGCATTTGTTATTAAATAATTATATACGAAAATATTAATAACTGCAATCGTGCAAAAATGTTTTGAACAGCTGTGTTTTATGTTAATATATTTCTATCGAAATCTGATTAAGGGGCGATGCATATTGAAAAATGTTAGTTTAAAGAATATACAGAAGGATATTGTATCAGGAATAATTGTTGCACTTGTGTCAATTCCTATATCAATGGGGTATGCACAGATTGCGGGACTGCCTGCTGTGTATGGTCTGTACTGCTCTATTCTGCCAGTGCTTATATATGGACTTGTGACATCTTCGCCGCAGTTTGTGTTGGGAGTGGATGCAACTCCGGCGGCACTTGTCGGTGGAACACTTGCAACGCTTGGGATAGTGTCAGGTTCTGAGGAGGCGAAGGCAGTAGTTCCGTCGATAACTTTAGTTGCAGCATTGTGGCTGCTGCTTTTCTTCTTTATCAAAGCAGGCCGTATTGTCAATTACATATCGACACCTGTAATGGGTGGATTTATAAGCGGTATTGGTGTGACAATAATTCTTATGCAGACTGCGAAGCTGTTTGGCGGTAATGCGGGAACAGGAGAGGCAATAAAGCTTCTTATACATATAGCCGGGGAGATGAAGTCGTTTAATCTGTTGTCAGCAGTGCTTGGAGTCGGAACAGTAGTGATTATTCTTGTAGCGAAGAAGTTCATTCCAAAGTTTCCGATGTCAGTACTTCTTATGGTAGTTGGTGCACTTGCAACTGCAATTTTTCATATTGACAGATTCGGTGTTAAGCTTCTTCCGCATGTTGATAAAGGGCTGCCGGGATTCTCACTTCCTGATATGTCAGTTGTGTTTAAGAATCCGTCAGATATAATACTTCTTGGACTTTCAGTGGCAGGTGTTGTCATGGCGCAGACATTGCTTGCAACTAATAATTATGCCAACAAATATGGCTATAAAGTAAGCAATAACAGAGAAATTCTGTCTTATGCTGCTGCAAATGCGGCTTCTGCTGTAATTGGCGGATGCCCTTTGAATGGAAGTGTGTCAAGAACAGGAATTGCAGACCAGTTTGGTTGTAAATCACAGGTTATGTCAATAACAGCTTCTCTGACAATGCTTCTTATAGTGCTTTTTGGAACACCGGTGCTTGAGTATCTTCCTGTACCAATACTTACAGGAATTGTTGTTGCAGCACTGATAGGAATTACTGAATTCGGGCTTGCAGTTAAATTATGGAAAACAGACCATACGGAGTTTGCAATATTTGTAGGAGCATTTTTAGGTGTTCTGTTATTCGGAACGATACATGGAGTTGTAATCGGTGTTATTCTTTCATTCATTGCTGTTATTGTCAAAGCAGTTGAACCGCCAAGAGCATTTCTCGGAGTTATACCGGGACAGGAGGGGTTCTACAGCCTTAACAGATACCGTAATGTAAAGAAGATAAAAGGTGCGGTTATATACAGATTTAACGGTGCGCTTTTCTTTGCAAATATTAATACATTTGTTGATGATATAGAAAAAAATCTTGATGATAATACTAAATGGGTAATTGTAGATGCCGGAGGCGTAGGTTCTATTGATGTGACGGCAGTTGACAGACTTATGTCTTTATATAAGGCACTTGAAAAGAAAGGCATCAGATTCTATATTACAGAGCATGAACACACACTTAATGACCAGCTAAGAGAGCTTGGCGCAGGTGAGTTTGTTGAAAAAGGTGTTGTTAGAAGAACGATTCCGCTTGCCCTAAGAGATGCAGGGCTTGACAGACCTTATCCTGTCGAGGAGGGGGAAGAAGAGCAGGCTGTTTCTGGCGAGGCACATGAGGATAACGAAAGGCTTGCTGAGATTGAGTGGGCTTTTGGTGCGGATGCAGACGAATGGCTTGAGAAGATGGCAGCAGAGATGGCTGATGAGATTGGCAGTGTCAAGAAAGATGAGAAGAATGTTATTGTTGATGCTGAAAAGCATGCTGCATGGGGAAGAATCGGACTCTTTGATGAGAATGAACTGCTTGAGCGACTTGAGATGCATTTGTTTGACGATAAGAAATATCCTAATCTTGATATTGATGATATTGAGAAAAGAATTGATGAGCGCCGCGTTGTTGTTGAGAAGAAGCTGGCACAGATTAATCCTGACGCAATACAGATGCTTAAGGAACACAGAAAACAGATGCTTGACAGAGTGAAGCTTCATAATCCATATGCGTATGAGCACACGATGGAGCAGAGGAGAAAGCATTATGAACATCTGCAGAAGAAAGACCCGGAGCTTGCACAGAAGCTTAAGAATTTTTATAATCTATCAGATGATGACAAATAATTTATATAACGGAGATAATAGTGAATATATTAAATGTTGAAAAGGTCAGCAAGACCTACGGAGAAAAGGAACTTTTTAATAATATAAGTCTGGGAATTAACAGTGGTGATAAGATTGGGCTTATAGGTGTGAATGGAACGGGTAAGTCTACTCTTTTAAAGATTATTGCGGGCATTGAAGAGCCAGATGAAGGACAGGTTGTAAAGGGTAAGGGGATTGAGCTTGCATATCTTGCACAGACGCCTCTGTATTATGATAATGAAAATGTACTGGAATATGTTATGCGTGGAAAGCATGTAGACAGCCAGCCGAAAGCAAAAGAGATTCTTAACAAGCTTGGAATAACAAATCACGCTGCAATGATGAATATTTTATCAGGCGGTCAGAAGAAAAGAGCAGCGCTTGCAAGAACTTTAGTTGAGCCGGCAAGGCTTCTTATTCTTGACGAACCTACTAACCATCTTGATAATGACATGGTACTCTGGCTGGAGCAGTTCATTAAGAATTTCAAGGGAGAACTTATTATGGTTACTCATGACAGGTATTTCCTTGATAATGTAACTAACAGGATTGTTGAGCTTGATAAAGCTTCCCTGTACAGCTACGATACGAATTATTCAGGCTTTCTTGAGCTGAAGACTCAGCGTGAGGAGATGGAGAGGGCGACTGAAGCCAAGAGACAGAATATATTAAGGAAGGAACTCGCGTGGATAAGAAGAGGATGTCAGGCTCGTTCTACTAAGCAGCAGGCCCGGATTGATAGATTTGAGGATATGAAGGAAGCTTCAAAGCAGGCGAGAGCAAGATTTGACAAGCAGCTTATGGATATGAATTCAGTCAGCAGCAGGCTTGGAAGAAAGACTGTTGAACTCCATAACATTTGTAAAAGCTTTGGAGAGCGGACAATAATTGACGATTTTACCTACATTTTTTTAAGAGATGACAGAATCGGTATTGTCGGTGATAACGGATGCGGCAAGTCTACGCTTATGAAGATTATAGCAGGCCAGCTTGAGCCGGACAGCGGCAGTGTTGAGGTTGGAGAGACTGTAAGAATCGGATATTTCATGCAGGAGAACGAACCACTTGACGACAGCCTTACTGTGTTAGAGTTCGTAAGAAGCATAGGCGAATATGTTACGACGGCAGATGGAAAGGCAACAGCGTCACAGATGTGTGAGAAGTTTCTTTTTACACCGAAGCAGCAGTGGACGCCTATAAGCAAGCTGTCAGGTGGTGAGAAGAGAAGACTTTATCTGTTAAGTGTTCTTATGAGCGCGCCAAATGTACTTATTCTCGATGAGCCTACCAACGACCTTGATATTGAGACTCTTGAGATTCTTGAGGAGTATCTTGATGGATTTGCAGGTATTGTAATCACAGTTTCACATGACAGATATTTCCTTGACAGAGTTGTTGACAGGATATTTGCATTTGAGGCAGGAGGCCACCTTACACAGTACGAAGGCGGTTATACGGACTACAGGGATAAATGTGTTTCTTCTATATATAATATGGCATCAAATGGAATATCTGATACATCCAAATCAAAGGCAGCAGGGCAGCTGAAGAAAGCATATAACAGCCATGAGGATAAGATTAAGTTCACATATATGGAACAGAAAGAATATGAAACTATCGATGATGATATAGAGAAGCTTGAAACTAAAGTTTCTGAACTTGATGACGAGATTGTAAAGAATGCAACTTCTTATTCTAAGCTTGCAGAACTTACTAAGGAAAAGGAAGATGTGGAGAGAAAGCTTGAAGAAAAGATGGAGCGATGGGAATATCTTAATGATCTCGCAGAAAAAATAGAAAAACAGAAACAGCAGGGATAGCTATTATTTTAGTTGAAAGAATCATTTAGATATGGTATGATTTAAAATGATTTACTATATTAATCATATGAGGGAGGATTAATTTATGTTTTGTCCTAATTGTGGAACAAGCAATGATGAAGGCGCATTATTTTGCGCAAATTGTGGAACACGTCTTGAATTTGAACCTGTTGTAACAGAGGGATCAGCAGCTTCAGATGATAATGCAGTTCCGCAGCAGCCAGAGGTGCAGACAGCACAGGTTACACCAATGTATGAGCAGCCACAGAATGACACAATGGGAAATTCTGCAAAGAAACCATTCAAGCTTTCTAAGAAGATTGTAATTATTGGTGCAGTAGTGGTTGCGGTTATAGCAGCGGTTATTGTGTTTATATGTGTTGGTAACAGTCTTACTAATTATAAGAAGACAGCTGGCAGCTATGTTAAAGCGGTTGAGGAATGTGACTGGGCTAAGGCATATTCACTTGTCCAGATTCCAGATAGTGAATTCCTTACAAAGAATGCATTTATAACAGCTCATTCAGAAGCAACAGGAAGTGCAGTAGGGAATATGAGGGTTATTGACAGTTTTTCTTCTAAGGGACGTCTTCCAGGTAACAAGGCCGTAAGTGTTATATATACGACAGCTACGGGTGCTGATTCACAAGATTTACTTCTTACAGTTACTGATAAGCATTATATGTTATTCTTTAAAAAGTATAAAGTAAGTACCGAAGATACAGTAGTTTCAGACTGCACAATAAATGTTCCTAAGGGACTTACATTATTTATTAATGATGTTCTTGTTGGGGATCAGTATAAGAGCAAGGATTCTGGTAAGAACTCAAGCTATGATGTGTATAAGATTCCATATTTGTTCAATGGAACAACAATACTTAAGGCTACAAGTGAATTTACTGAGGATTATACAAAGGAAATATATCCATCATATGACGAGTATACAACATCAATCAGTTCATATGATATTAAGTTTGCAGAAGATAAGATTAACGGCCTTAAGGACCAGGCTAAGAAGGATGTAACAGAGTTCTTTGATGCAGCACAGAAGAAGAGTGATTTTTCAACTGTAAGTGATAAATTCACATCAGATATGCAGTCATCTGCAAAGTCAACATACAATGGCTATGTTGATACATTTAAATCAACATATAAACAGATATCTAATTTTAAGATTACAACATTAAATCCTTCAATGTCAGATACTACTTTCAGAGTTGATTCAAATGATGGCTGTCCGACAATAAAGGTTGGATATAAGATTAGTTATTCATATACATATAAGTATTCTAGTGATACTAAGTCACATGAAAGAAATGATTCAAAGAGCTCAGCATATGTGTATTACAAATATGCTGATGGACAGTGGAAAATCAGTTCTATGGGACTTGGAGTTTCTATTTACTAATTGGATTGTAAAGTCGGGGCAGGTTTAATGCCCTGACTTTTTGTTCTAAAAAAAATACAATTTTTCTTGTTGATTTTATATACAGAGTAGTGTATATTAATACTTGCTGTGACATTGATAGCTGTGAAGCGTGAGGTTGCTGCTTTAATAAAGCAGGTTTTCCGTGGAGCGAATGTCAATGCTGGAGATAATCTCCGGCGAAGAAACTGGCGACAAGTCACTGTACCAAAATCATCTGCAATCCGCAGAAATGACGCGCGTGGGTCGAATTATGAATGAGACTATATGATACGCGTGGGAGTGTGTACAGTCACCGCTTGTCGTACTTAAACAATAAAGTGCGAAGGAGGCGACTTTTTTTATGGCAAATCAGGTAATCAGAATTACTCTGAAAGCTTACGATCATCAGTTGATTGATCAGTCAGCTAAGAAAATCATCGAAACTGCTAAGAAGACAGGAGCACAGGTGAGTGGTCCGGTACCTCTTCCAACAAAGAAGGAAGTTGTTACTATTCTTAGAGCTGTTCACAAGTACAAGGATTCAAGAGAGCAGTTCGAGCAGAGAACTCATAAGAGACTTATCGATGTATTATCACCATCTCAGAAGACTGTAGATGCATTATCTAAGTTAGAGATGCCAGCTGGTGTATTCATCAACCTTAAGGTAATGAACTAATCATTATCTGGAATTTTTCATTATTAAAGCAATAATCCTAAGGGTTTAATATAGAAGTAACAAGCAGTGGTGCGGGTTCCACTTATATTAGCTGTTCTAGGATGACAGGATGCGCTGTGTATCACACATCATCTTGTCCGCTGTAGATTAAACAGGAGGAAAATCAATGAAGAAGGCAATTTTAGCTACAAAAGTCGGAATGACTCAAATCTTCAACGAAGACGGTGTTTTAACACCTGTAACTGTTCTTCAGGCTGGTCCTTGTGTTGTTACACAAGTTAAGACAGTAGAAAACGACGGTTACGATGCAGTTCAGGTTGGTTTTGCTGACATTAGAGAAAAGTTAGTGAACAAGCCTGTTAAAGGACATTTTGATAAGGCAGAGGTTCCTTATAAGAGATTCTTAAGAGAGTTTAAGTTTGAGAACGCTTCAGAGTACTCTGTAAAGGACGAAATCAAGGCTGATATCTTCGCTGCAGGCGATAAGGTTGATGCAACTGCTATTTCAAAGGGTAAAGGTTTCCAGGGCGCAATCAAGAGATTAGGCCAGTCAAGAGGACCTATGGCTCATGGTTCTAAGTTCCACAGACATCAGGGTTCAAACGGATCAGCAACAACACCTGGTAGAGTATTCAAGGGAAAAGGAATGCCTGGACATATGGGTTCTAAGAGAATCACAATCCAGAATCTTGAAGTAGTAAGAGTTGATGTTGAAAACAACGTAATCTTAGTTAAGGGTGCAGTACCTGGACCTAAGAAATCATTAGTAACACTGAAAGAAACAGTAAAAGCTGCTAAGTAGTTTTTGCTAAGGAAGGAGGACCACACAGATGGCAAACGTATCTGTTTACAATATTGAAGGCAAAGAAGTTGGTTCAATCGAATTAAATGATGCTGTATTTGGTGTTGAAGTTAACGAACATCTCGTACACATGGCAGTAGTTAACCAGCTTGCAAATAATCGTCAGGGAACACAGAGCGCAAAGACACGTTCAGAAGTTTCTGGTGGCGGAAGAAAACCTTGGAGACAGAAAGGAACTGGTCATGCAAGACAGGGTTCTACAAGATCTCCACAGTGGACAGGCGGTGGTGTTGTATTTGCACCAAAGCCAAGAGATTATTCATTCAAGATGAATAAGAAGGAAAAGAGAATTGCTCTTCTTTCTGCATTATCATCAAAGGTTGCTGACAACAAGATCGTAGTTCTTGATGCATTTAACCTTGACGAGATTAAGACAAAGAAGTTCGCAGAAGTTATGAGCAACTTAAAGGTTGATAAGGCTTTAGTAGTTATCGAAGGCGAGAACAAGAACGTAGTTCTTTCAGGAAGAAATATTCCTACAGTTAAGGTTTCAGCTACTAACGAAATCAACACATACGATGTATTAAAGTATGAAACATTAGTAGTTACTAAGGCTGCTGTTGAAAAATTAGAGGAGGTGTATGCATAATGGCAAACGTACAGTATTATGATGTAATCCTCAAGCCTGTAATCACAGAGAAGTCTATGGCTGATATGGCAGATAAGAAGTATACATTCTTAGTTCATACAGATGCTAACAAGACAATGATTAAGGATGCTGTTGAGAAGATGTTCGAAGGAACTAAGGTTGCTTCAGTTAACACAATGAATCTTGATGGCAAGAAGAAGAGAAGAGGCAGAACAGCTGGTACAACTTCTAAGACTAAGAAAGCAATTGTACAGTTAACAGCTGACAGCAAGGAAATTGAAATCTTTGAAGGCCTTTAATTAGTAGCTTTAAAGTGTAGAAAACAATATTACACAGACTCGAAAGGAGAGAAATAATGGGAATTAAGACATATAACCCATATACACCTTCCAGAAGAAATATGACTGGATCTGATTTCTCAGAGATTACAAAGAGTACTCCAGAGAAGTCATTACTTGCTAAGAAGAGCAAGAATGCTGGTCGTAACAACCAGGGTAAGATTACTGTAAGACACCACGGTGGTGGAAACAGACAGAAGTATAGAATGATTGATTTCAAGAGAAACAAGGAAGGCGTTCCAGCACAGGTTATCGGAATTGAGTACGATCCAAACAGAACAGCTAACATCGCTCTTATCTGCTACGCAGATGGTGAGAAAGCATATATCCTTGCTCCTCAGGGATTAACAGATGGCATGACAGTACAGAATGGTGCTGGTGCAGAAGTCAGAGTAGGTAACTGCTTACCACTTTCAGAGATTCCAGTTGGTACTCAGGTACACAACATTGAATTATATCCAGGTAAGGGTGGACAGCTTGTTCGTTCTGCTGGAAACTCAGCTCAGCTTATGGCTAAGGAAGGCAAGTATGCAACACTTAGATTACCATCAGGCGAGATGAGAATGGTTCCAATTATCTGCCGCGCAACAATCGGTGTTGTAGGTAATGGAGATCACAACCTTATTAATCTTGGTAAGGCTGGACGTAAGAGACATATGGGTATCAGACCTACAGTTCGTGGTTCTGTTATGAACCCTAATGACCATCCACATGGTGGTGGTGAAGGTAGAGCACCAGTTGGTCGTCCAAGCCCAATGACACCTTGGGGCAAGCCAGCTATGGGTCTTAAGACTCGTAAGGCTAAGAAGGCTTCAAACAAGCTTATCGTAAGAAGAAGAAACGGAAAGGCTATTAAGTAATTAGCCCACAATCGTAACTATTATTATTCACGAAGATTATAAGGAGGTTTCAACCTATGGCTCGATCACTTAAAAAGGGAGCATTTGCAGACGAGAGCTTACTTAAGAAAGTTGACGCTTTAAATGCTGCAAACGACAAACAGGTTATTAAGACTTGGTCTCGTCGTTCAACAATTTATCCTCAGTTTGTAGGTCATACAATCGCTGTTCATGATGGTAGAAAGCATGTGCCTGTATATGTTACAGAGGATATGGTTGGTCATAAGCTCGGTGAGTTCGTTGCAACAAGAACTTACAGAGGACACGGCAAAGACGAAAAGAAGAGTAGATAATTTGAATTTTTGAAAGGAGGTTTAATCCATGGCTAACGGACATAGATCCCAGATTAAACGTGAAAGAAACGCTGTTAAGGATACAAGACCAAGCGCAAAGTTATCTTACGCTAGAGTATCTGTTCAGAAGGCTTGTTTCGTATTAGATGCTATCAGAGGCAAGAGCCTTGATGAAGCACTTGCAATTGTTATGTACAATCCAAGATATGCATCATCTATTATAGAGAAGTTATTAAAGTCAGCAGCTGCTAATGCTGAGAACAATAACGGTATGGACCCAAGTAAGTTATATGTAGAAGAGTGCTACGCTAACAAGGGACCAACAATGAAGAGAGTACATCCAAGAGCACAGGGTAGAGCTTACAGAATCGAAAAGAGAATGAGCCACATCACTGTTGTTTTAAATGAAAGATAATTATTTTCTAAGAGATAGAAAGGAGTCTTTATGGGACAGAAAGTTAATCCTCATGGTTTAAGAGTCGGCGTAATCAAAGACTGGGATGCAAAGTGGTATGCAGAAGACGATTTCGCTGATAACCTTGTAGAAGATTATAACATTAGAAAATTCCTCAAGAATAAGTTATATGCTGCAGGAATTTCAAAGATTGAAACAGAGAGAGCTTCAGACAGATTAAAGATCGTTATTCATACAGCTAAGCCTGGTATCGTAATCGGTAAGGGCGGTGCTGAAATCGAGAACTTAAAGAAGCAGGTAGAGAAGTTAACATCTGCTAAGAAGTTAAGCATTGATATCAAGGAAGTTAAGAGACCAGATAAGGATGCTCAGCTTGTTGCAGAGAACATCGCTCAGCAGTTAGAGAACCGTATCTCTTTCAGAAGAGCTATGAAGTCTTGCATGGGCAGAACAATGAAGCAGGGAGCTAAGGGTATCAAGACATCTTGCTCAGGACGTCTCGGTGGAGCTGATATGGCTCGTACAGAGTTCTATAGCGAGGGTACAATTCCTCTTCAGACACTTCGTGCAGATATCGACTATGGATTTGCAGAAGCAGATACAACTTATGGCAAGGTTGGTGTTAAGGTTTGGATCTACGAAGGTGAGGTTCTTCCTACAAAGAATAATGCCAACGCTAACGTAGAAAAGGAAGGGAGCGATAAGTAATGTTACTACCTAAGAGAGTTAAACATCGTAGACAGTTCCGTGGTTCTATGGCTGGTAAGGCTACAAGAGGCAATAAGATCACTAATGGTGAATTCGGTATTGTTGCAACAGAACCTTGTTGGATCAAATCAAATCAGATAGAAGCTGCCCGTGTCGCTATGACAAGATATATTAAGCGTGGTGGTAAAGTATTTATAAAGATTTTCCCAGATAAGCCGGTAACAGGTAAGCCTATCGGTGTTCGTATGGGTAAAGGTAAAGGTAACTTGGAGTGCTGGGTAGCAGTAGTTAAACCTGGACGTGTAATGTTCGAGATTTCAGGCGTTGCTGAAGAAACAGCAAGAGAAGCTTTACGTCTCGCAACACATAAGCTTCCTTGCAAGTGCAAGATTGTTTCACGTGCAGACTTAGAAGGCGGTGATAACAGTGAAAATTAATAAGTATGTAGAAGATTTAAAGGCAAAATCAGCTGCAGAGTTAAATGAAGAATTAGTAGCTGCTAAGAAGGAACTTTTCAATTTAAGATTCCAGAACGCAACAAATCAGCTGGACAACACAAGCAGAATTAAGGAAGTTCGTAAGAACATCGCTAGAATCCAGACTGTAATTGCACAGAAGAATGCTTAATTAAGGCATATAGACTTAGATATCCTAAGAAAGGAGAATAACTGTGGAAGAGAGAAATTTAAGAAAAACTCGTACAGGTAAGGTTATAAGCAATAAGATGGATAAGACAATCGTTGTTGCAGTACAGGACAACGTTAAACATCCACTTTACAATAAGATCGTTAAAAGAACTTACAAGTTAAAGGCACACGATGAGAACAATGAATGTTTAATCGGAGATGTTGTTAAGGTAATGGAGACTAGACCTTTATCTAAGGATAAGAGATGGAGATTAGTTGAGATTATCAGTAGAGCAAAATAATAAGAATTTATTTGTGATATTACTGAAAGGAGTAGTATTATGGTACAACAGGAAACCAGACTTAAGGTTGCTGATAATACTGGTGCTAAGGAAATTCTTTGTATCAGAGTTATGGGCGGATCTACAAGAAGATATGCAAATATCGGTGATGTAATTGTCGCTACTGTTAAAGAAGCAACACCAGGCGGCGTTGTTAAAAAGGGTGACGTTGTTAAGGCCGTTGTCGTACGTTCAGTAAAGGGCGCACGTCGTAAGGACGGTTCATATATTAAATTTGATGAGAATGCTGCTGTTATAATTAAAGATGATCAGACTCCTAAGGGAACTCGTATCTTTGGTCCAGTAGCCAGAGAGTTAAGAGATAAGAAGTTCATGAAAATCGTATCTCTTGCTCCAGAAGTATTATAGGAGGTACCACAATGTCAGCTGTTAGAATTAAAAAGGGTGATACTGTTAAGGTTATCGCAGGAAAAGACAAAGGCAAAGAGGGCAAGGTATTGTCTGTAAATGCTAAGAATCATACAGCATTAGTTGAGGGCGTTAACATGGTTACAAAGCATGCTAAGCCAAGCGCAGCTAATCAGCAGGGTGGAATTCTCCACCAGGAAGCACCAATCGATATCTCAAATATCGCTTACTCATTAAAGGGTAAGGAAACAAAGATTGGTTATGACTTCAAGGACGGTAAGAAAGTTCGTGTTGCTAAGGCAACTGGCGAAGTTATCGATTAATAAAGGAAGGAGGCAATAATTTTGAGTAGACTTAGAGAATTATACGATAATGAAATTACTAAGAAGATGACTGAGAAATTCGGTTACAAGAACCCAATGATGGTTCCAAAGATCGACAAGATCGTAATTAACATGGGCGTTGGCGAAGCTAAGGAAAATTCAAAGCTTCTTGACATAGCTGTTAAAGAAATGGAAACAATTGCTGGTCAGAAGGCAGTTCTTACAAGAGCTAAGAATTCAATTGCTAACTTCAAGTTAAGAGAGGGTCAGGCAATTGGTTGTAAGGTTACATTAAGAGGAGAGAAGATGTATGAATTCCTTGACAGATTAGTAAACCTTGCATTACCACGTGTACGTGACTTCCGTGGCGTTAGCGCTGATTCATTTGATGGAAGAGGTAACTATGCTTTAGGTATCAAAGAGCAGATTATCTTCCCAGAAATCGAATATGACAAGATTGATAAGGTTAGAGGTATGGATGTAATCATTACAACTACAGCTAAGACTGATGAGGAAGCTCGTGAGTTATTAAGATTATTCAACATGCCATTTAAGAAATAATTAAGGAGGGAAATTCAATGGCTAAGACTTCTATGAAGGTTAAGCAGCAGAGAGCACCTAAGTTCTCTACAAGAGCGTATACACGTTGTACAATATGTGGTCGTCCACATTCTGTTTTAAGAAAATACGGAATCTGCAGAATTTGCTTCCGTGAATTAGCTTACAAGGGACAGATTCCTGGAGTTAAGAAAGCATCTTGGTAAAATCAATTAACGTAGTCCTGGTAACAGGAAACCAGTTAAAATAAGGAGGAAAATTTCAATGACAGATCCAATTGCAGATATGCTTACAAGAATTCGTAATGCAAATACAGCAAAGCACGACACAGTTGATGTTCCATCATCTAAGATGAAGCTTGCAATCGCTAAGATTCTTTTAGACGAGGGTTATATTAAGTCTTATGAGCTCGTTGAGAACGGTAAGTTCAACGATATCCGTATTACATTAAAGTACGGTGCTTCTAAGAATGAGAAGATCATTTCAGGTCTTCAGAGAATCTCTAAGCCAGGTCTTAGAGTATATGCAAACAAGGAAGAACTTCCAAAAGTTCTCGGTGGTCTTGGTGTAGCTATTATATCTACAAACAAGGGCGTTATTACTGACAAGGAAGCTAGAAAGCTCGGCGTTGGTGGAGAAGTTCTTTGCTTCGTTTGGTAATTATTGAACACTTACACACAGGGAAACGGGAATCCTATCCCATCGTAGTTCAGCGTATATGAATGTTTCCCTCATTATAATTAGGAGGTGCACGGCATGTCACGTATAGGAAGAATGCCTATCGCTATCCCAGCAGGAGTTACTGTTGAGATTGCAGAAAATAATAAAGTGACTGTAAAGGGTCCAAAGGGAACTCTTGAGAGAGTTTTACCAGCAGAGATGGACATTAAGCAGGAAGGTTCTGAAATCGTTGTTTCAAGACCAAATGACTTAAAGAAGATGAAGTCATTACATGGACTTACAAGAACACTTATTCATAACATGATTATTGGTGTTACAGAAGGCTATGAGAAGAAGCTTGAAGTTAACGGTGTTGGTTATAGAGCACAGAAGCAGGGTAAGAAGTTAGTTCTTTCATTAGGCTACTCTCATCCAGTTGAGATGGAAGATCCAGAAGGAATTGAAACAGTTCTTGATGGAACAAACATCATCATTGTTAAAGGTATCAGTAAAGAAGCAGTTGGCCAGTACGCAGCTGAAATCAGAGCAAAGAGAGCTCCAGAGCCATATAAGGGCAAGGGTATCAAGTATGCTGATGAAGTTATCAGACGTAAAGTTGGTAAGACTGGTAAGAAATAATTAAAGGAGAAAACATAATGGTTAGTAAGAAATCAAGAACAGTAGTTCGCGAACAGAAGCATAGAAGATTACGTAATCGTTTCAGTGGTACTGCAGAAAGACCACGTTTAGCTGTGTTCAGAAGCAATAATCATATGTATGCTCAGATTATTGACGACACAGTTGGAAAGACACTTGTATCAGCATCAACTCTTGATAAGGAAGTTAAGGCAGAGCTTGAGAAGACAAATAATGTTGAAGCAGCAGCTGCTGTTGGTACAGTCGTAGCAAAGAGAGCATTAGAAAAGGGAATCAAGACTGTTGTTTATGACAGAGGCGGTTTCATTTATGCAGGTAAAATTAAGGCATTAGCAGAGGCAGCTCGTGAAGCTGGCCTTGAATTCTAAGCGGAAGGGAGATTACAGTATGAAACGTACAATAATTGATGCTAGTCAGTTAGAATTAAATGATAATGTAGTATCAATCAAGCGTGTAACAAAGGTTGTAAAGGGTGGACGTAACATGCGTTTTGCAGCATTAGTAGTTGTTGGTGACGGCAACGGACACGTAGGTGCAGGTGTTGGTAAGGCAGCTGAAATTCCAGAAGCTATCCGCAAGGGAAAAGAAGATGCTATCAAACATTTAGTAGAAGTTCCAATCGATGAGAACGGTTCAGTTCCACATGATTTTCTTGGAAAGTTCGGAGGAGCTACAGTATTATTAAAGAGAGCTCCAGAAGGTACTGGTATCATCGCTGGTGGTCCAGCACGTTCAATCCTTGAGCTTGCAGGTATCAAGAATATCCGTACAAAGTCACTTGGATCAAACAACAAGCAGAATGTTGTATTAGCAACAATCGAAGGACTTAAGTCTATGAAGACTCCAGAAGAAGTTGCAAGACTTCGTGGAAAGTCAGTTAGCGAGATCCTTGGTTAATTAAATTGTGATTCCTGCTAAGCAGGAGATGGAGGTTAAAATGGCTGAGAAGTTAAGAATAACTTTAGTTAAGTCTCCAATCGGCGCTGTTCCTAAGCATAGAAAAACTGTTGAAGCTATGGGTCTTACAAAGATGCATAAGACAGTTGAACTTCCAGATAATGCTGCTACAAGAGGACAGATTCAGCAGATTGGTTATATGTTAAAGGTAGAAGAAATCTAATTACAGATAAGGAGGTGCAATGATGGATTTATCTAATTTGAGACCTGCAGAAGGTTCAGTATTAAGCGATAATTTCAGAAGAGGTCGTGGACATGGCTCAGGTAACGGCAAGACAGCTGGTAAGGGTCATAAAGGACAGAAAGCTCGTTCAGGAGCACCAAGACCAGGTTTTGAAGGTGGCCAGATGCCATTATATAGAAGAATTCCTAAGAGAGGATTCACTAACAGAAACCGTAAGGAATTCGTTGCTATTAATGTTAATGTATTAGATCGTTTTGATAACGGTGCAGAGGTTACTGTTGATACATTAATTGAGTCAGGAATCGTTAAAGATCCTAAGGACGGAATCAAGATTCTTGCAAACGGCGAGCTTACAAAGAAGCTTACTGTTAAGGCTAACGCATTCAGTGCTGCAGCTAAGGAGAAGATCGAGGCTCTCGGCGGAACCTGCGAGGTGATCTAATATGTTTAAAACACTTGTAGGCGCTTTTAAGAACAAAGATATAAGAAAAAAGATAATATATACATTATTAATTCTTGTTGTTGTCAGAGTTGGAAGTTTACTTCCAATCCCTGGTGTAGACACCAATTATTTTAGTAGCTTACTTAGTGGAATTAATACTGGTGATTTAAGTTATCTCAGTGCTTTTACAGGAGGTTCATTCGAAAGAATGTCCCTCTTTGCGCTGAGCATAACACCATATATCACATCTTCAATCATTATGCAGCTTCTCACAATTGCAATTCCTAAATTAGAGGAAATGCAGAAAGAGGGAGAAGATGGTAGAAAGAAGATTGCATCGATTACAAGATACGTAACAATTGGTCTTTCTTTAATAGAAAGTATCGCTATGGCGGTTGGCTTTGGTAGAACAGGTCTTATCAAAGATTCAGCACAGCTTAGCACATTACATTATGTAGTATGTATAATCGTAGTTGTAGCTGCACTTACAGCTGGTTCAGCAGTATTAATGTGGCTTGGTGAGCGAATCACTGAAAAGGGTGTTGGAAATGGTATTTCAATTGTACTTTTAATTAATATCATATCAGGTATGCCTAGTGATTTTGCTACATTATATAGCACATTTGTTGCACCAAAGACACCTGCAAAGGGTGTTTTAGCAGCAGTAATAATATTAGCAATTCTTATTGTTATGGTAGTTCTTGTATGCTTCCTTCAGGATGGAGAGAGAAGAATTCCTGTTCAGTACTCTCAGAAGGTCAGCGGTAGAAGAACAGTTGGCGGACAGTCAACAAACATTCCATTAAAGGTTAATACTGCAGGTGTTATGCCAATTATTTTCGCATCATCACTTATGCAGTTTCCAGTTATAATTGCACAGTTATTTGGTAAATCATATGAGTGGACCAGATATCTCAGCTCATCATACTGGTGCAGAGTTGAAGCTCCAAAGTATTCAATTGGTTTATTAGTATACATAGTACTGCTTATAATATTTGCATACTTCTATACATCAATAACATTTAACCCAATTGAGGTAGCTGATAACTTAAAGAAGGCTGGTGGAGTTATCCCAGGAATAACACCTGGTAAGTCTACAAGCGAATATCTTAACAAAATACTTAATTATATCGTATTTATTGGAGCTGTCGGACTTTTAATAATTGCCCTCATTCCAATAATGTGTACAGGATTCTTTAATGCTTCTGTTTCATTCGGTGGAACATCAATTATCATTATTGTTGGTGTTGTACTTGAGACATTAAAGCAGATTGAGTCTCAGATGTGCAATCGTTACTATAAGGGATTCCTCAGTGAGTAATTCTTTATATCACGGATGATATTAGTATAAAATATTGACTTGCCCGGTTTATGCCGGGTAAGTCCTTTGTGTATTATGATTTATTACGAATATTTATGATTTTGGAATGGAGAAAATATTATGAAGATAATTATGTTAGGTGCTCCAGGAGCAGGTAAAGGTACACAGGCTAAGAAGATAGCAGCAAAATATGCTATACCACATATCTCTACAGGAGATATTTTCAGAGCTAATATTAAGAACAATACAGAGCTTGGACAGAAGGCAAAGACATACATGGATAAGGGAGAGCTCGTACCTGATGAATTAGTAGTAGATCTTATCATGGACAGATTCAAGGAAGCGGATTGTGCTAACGGATATGTACTTGATGGATTCCCAAGAACAATTCCTCAGGCAGAGGCACTTGATAAGGCTCTTAGTGCTAATGGAGAGTCAGTTGACTATGCAATCAATGTCGAAGTTCCTGATGAAAATATAATAAACAGAATGTCTGGAAGAAGAGCATGTGTAGGTTGTGGAGCAACATACCATATCCAGTTCAATCCAACAAAGGTTGAAGGAATATGTGATGCATGTGGCGAGAAGCTTATCTTAAGAGATGACGATAAGCCAGAGACAGTAAAGAACAGACTTTCAGTATATCATGAGCAGACACAGCCATTGATTGAATACTATTCAGGAAAGGGTGTACTTAAGGAAGTTGATGGTACACAGCCTATGGATGATGTATTTGCTGCAATAGTTAAGATCTTAGGTTAATCATCTATGAGTGATATAAAGGGATATTTTGCAAGTTCTAAAGCAGGCCATGACAAAGGTACTGTGTATATGATTCTCGAATCTGATGATGTATATGTTTATCTGTCGGACGGTAAATTAAGACCGACAGATAAACTTAAAAAGAAAAAGCTGAAACATGTTCAGCTCATAAAACAAAAAGATAGTGATCTTGCAGAAAAGATAGAGAAAAACCTGTTTATAAGTAATGAAGAAATAAAATATGCGATTAAGCAGATTAAAACCAGTGCCAAATAATAGGAGGTAAACTTATATGTCAAAGGCAGATGTAATTGAAATTGAAGGAAAGGTAGTTGAGAAATTACCTAATGCATTTTTTAAAGTAGAACTTGAGAATGGACATCAGATACTTGCTACAATCAGTGGTAAGTTAAGAATGAACTTCATCAGAATTCTTCCTGGTGATAAGGTAACAATTGAGTTATCACCATACGATTTAACAAAGGGAAGAATCATTTGGAGAGATAAATAAAAACAATAGGAATATATGTACAAAATATTCTTTATAAATTTTGTAAAATTTTCCTTGCGTTGATAGAAAAGGTTGTGCTATAATAGCAACCGAACTTGTCTGAAAGGAGGCTTTTGCAGTGAAGGTTAGATCATCAGTTAAACCAATTTGTGAAAAATGCAAAGTCATTAAAAGAAAGGGCAGCATCAGAATTATCTGTGAAAACCCTAAGCACAAGCAGAGACAGGGCTAATTACCCTGAAGCAGAGAAGTAGAAGTACTTCTCATATTTCTGCGTTATAGTATCAATGTCACTAGTTGGTATTATAACTAATTCTGTCTTTAATATAATGGACAGAGAACAGTTTTGCGGCTGCAGCGATGACACATCCGGATAAGTTGACGGTGTTCATTGCTATCAAATATAGTAGACTGAAGGTGACGCACACATTTCAGGCGTTCAAAGCGGGGGATAGAGCTTAGAACGAGCTGCGTAGGAATCGGACTACATTTTTCTATCTTTATTATTAATATTAATTTAATTGATCAAACGGAGGTTAAAGAACACATGGCTCGTATTTCAGGTGTAGACTTACCAAGAGAAAAGCGTATTGAAATAGGACTTACTTATGTTTACGGTATTGGCCGAGTAAGAGCATCTAAGATTCTTGAAGAGGCTGGCGTTAATCCAGATACACGTGTTAAGGATCTTACAGATGAAGAAGTTGCAAAGATTGCTAAGGTTATCGATGCTGATCCAGAACATTTAGTAGAAGGTGACTTAAGAAGAGAAGTTGCCATGAACATTAAGAGATTAAAGGAAATCGGATGCTACAGAGGAATCCGTCATAGAAAGGGACTTCCATGCAGAGGTCAGAAGACAAAGACTAATGCAAGAACATGTAAGGGTCCTAAGAAGACTGTAGCTAATAAGAAGAAATAATTGAATTGTTAAACTCACAGGAGGTTAGTTATCATGGCTCAGAAAGTTACAAAAAAAGTGACAAAGAAGCGTGTTAAGAAGAACGTTGAAAGAGGACAGGCACATATTCAGTCATCTTTCAATAATACAATAGTTACATTAACAGATGCAGAAGGAAATGCTTTATCATGGGCATCTGCAGGTGGACTCGGATTCAGAGGATCTAAGAAGTCTACTCCTTATGCAGCACAGATGGCAGCTGAGACAGCAACAAAGGCTGCATTAATCCATGGATTAAAGTCTGTAGACGTTATGGTTAAGGGACCAGGTTCAGGTAGAGAAGCAGCTATCAGAGCACTTTCAGCAGCTGGTCTTGAAGTTACAAGTATCAAGGATGTTACTCCAGTTCCACATAATGGATGCCGTCCACCAAAGCGTAGAAGAGTTTAATTTAGGGAGGTAAGATTACAATGGCAGTTAATAGAACACCTGTCCTCAAGAGATGTAGATCTCTTGAAATGGATCCTGTATATTTAGGAATAGATAAGAAATCTAGAAGAAAGGCAAAGAACGCTGGTAGAAAGGTTAGCGAGTATGGAATGCAGCTTCGTGAGAAGCAGAAGGCTAAGTTCATCTATGGTGTATTAGAGAAGCCTTTCAGAAATTACTATAAGAAGGCTGAGAGACAGAAGGGTATGACTGGTGAGAACCTTATGATCATGCTCGAGCTCAGACTTGACAATGTTCTTTTCAGATTAGGATTCGCTAGAACAAGAAAAGAAGCAAGACAGATCGTTGATCACAAGCATGTATTAGTTAATGGTAAGTGCGTAAACATCCCTTCATACCTTGTAAAGGCTGGAGATGTTATCGAAATCAGAGAGAAGTCTAAGTCATCAGCAAGATACAAGGAAATCCTTGAGTCTACTAACGGAAGACTTGTTCCAGAGTGGTTAGAGGCAGATGCAGACGCTCTTAAGGGATCAGTTAAGTCAATCCCTACAAGAGAAGTTATTGACGTTCCTGTAAACGAGATGCTTATCGTCGAGTTATATTCTAAGTAATCCGTACCGGAAATATAGAATAAAACTTATAAAACCCATAAAAAGGAGGGACTATACATGGTTGATGCAGATTTTAATTTCAAGATGCCAAAGATTGAGATGACAGAAAAATCAGAAGATGGCAAGTATGGAAAATTTGTTGTTGAGCCACTCGAAAGAGGATATGGTTTAACATTAGGTAATTCTTTAAGAAGAATTATGCTCTCTTCATTAGTTGGTACAGCTGTAAGCAGTATCAAGATTGAAGGTGTACTTCATGAATTCAGCTCAATTCCAGGTGTTAAGGAAGATGTTACTGAGATCGTCATGAACATCAAGCAGTTATCAATCAAGAACAACGGAAATTCTGTTGAGCCTAAAGAAGCACATATTGACTTCGTAGGCGAAGGTGTAGTTAGAGCATCAGATATTCAGGTTGATCCTGATATTGAAATAATCAATCCGGATCTTGTTATTGCACATCTTAATGGTGCAGACAGCAAGCTCACAATGGAACTTACAATCACTAATGGTCGTGGTTATGTAAGCTCTGAGAAGAATAAGAGAGATGATCAGCCAGCAGGCGTTATCGCTATTGATTCAATTTACACACCAGTAGAGAGAGTTAATATGGCAGTTCAGAATACTCGTGTAGGTCAGGATACAGATTTTGATAAGCTTACACTTGATATTTTCACTAATGGAACAATAGAACCAGATGAGGCTTTAAGTCTCGCAGCTAAGGTTTTAAGTGAACATTTAAAGGGATTCATCAATCTTTCAGAGAACGCTCAGAAAGTGGAAATCATGGTTGAGCAGGAAGAGGATGAGACTACTAAGGTCCTTTCAATGAGCATTGAAGATCTTGAATTATCTGTTCGTTCATCTAATTGTCTTAGAAGAGCTGGTATCAACACAGTTGAAGAGCTTTGCAATAAGACATCAGATGATATGATGAAGGTAAGAAACTTAGGTAAGAAGTCTTTAGATGAAGTTCTCCTTAAGCTTAAGGAAATGGGCTTACATCTTAGACCTAACGAAGATTAATTTGTAGATACGGCGGCTATACAGTAAGTCCATAAGCGCATGTGTAGCTGTTACAAATGGAGGTAAATCATGGCAAAATATAGAAAGCTCGGCAGAACATCTAGCCAGAGAAAGGCTTTATTAAGAAGTCAGGTAACAGCATTAATCGAGAATGGCAAGATTGTTACTACAGAGGCAAGAGCCAAGGAAGTAAAGAAGATGGCTGAAAAGCTCATCACACTTGCAGTTAAAGAGAAAGACAACTTCGAGACAGTTAAGGTTTCAGCAAAGGTTCCTAAGAAGGATGCTGAAGGCAAGAGAGTTAAGGAAGTTGTTGATGGCAAGAAGGTTACTGTATATGAGACAGTAGAGAAGGAAATCAAGAAGGATCTTCCTTCAAGACTTCATGCTAGAAAGCAGATGGATAAGGTTCTTTACACAGTTACAGAAGTTCCTACAGCAGCTGCTGGAAAGAAGAAGAATACTAAGACTGTTGATCTTACAAACAAGTTATTTGATGAGATCGCACCTAAGTATGCTGGTCGTCAGGGCGGTTATACAAGAATCGTTAAGATCGGTTTAAGAAAAGGTGATGCAGCAATGGAAGTTCTTCTTGAATTAGTTTAATTTCAATTGCAATTTAAGCGGGTAAGGAAACTTATCCGCTTTTTTTGGAATCTGCGGTAAGACTTAAAAGGGCAGGAGGTCATATGGGAATAGTTAAAGCAAAAAACCTCACATTTGAATATATAAGACGAGATGAAGATGGTAATGTTGAGGGAATAACTAAGGCTGTTGATAATGTGAGTATTGACATTAAGCAGGGCGATTTTGTTGCCGTGTTAGGTCATAATGGCTCCGGTAAATCAACATTTGCAAAACATCTGAATGCGCTCGTTATGCCGACAGAGGGAACTGTGTGGGTTGATGGTATGGACACAAGGGAAGAGGAGAATACTTTAAAGGTAAGACAGACTGCCGGAATGGTATTTCAGAACCCTGATAACCAGATAGTTGGAACTCTTGTTGATGAAGAGGTTGGATTCGGACCAGAGAATATTGGTGTTCCAACGGAAGAAATATGGGAACGAGTTGAAAAAAGCCTGAAAGCAGTAGGAATGTATGCTTTCAGAAACCAGTCGCCAAACAAGCTATCTGGAGGACAGAAGCAGAGGATAGCGATTGCTGGAATTGTAGCAATGAAGCCAAAATGTATTGTCTTAGATGAACCAACGGCAATGCTTGATCCGTTGGGACGAAAGGATGTACTTAATGTGCTCCATGAATTGAACAGGCAGGAAAATGTAACGGTTATACTTATCACTCATTACATGGAAGAAGTAATTGATATAGACAAGCTTTATGTAATGGATGATGGAAAGCTGGTAATGTCAGGAACACCAAGAGAAATATTCTCACAGGTAGAGAAATTAAAGGAATTGAGACTTGATGTGCCACATGTTACAGAATTAGCCTATGAACTTCAGAAGGAAGGAGTTCCATTAAAGAATGGAATATTGACTTCAGAAGAATTTACAGAGGAACTCATTAGAGTTAGAAATGAGGGTTTCAATGTCAATAATAGTAGATAATATCAGCTATATTTATGAAAAAGGCACTGGCTTTGAGAGGCAGGCTTTGAAAAATGTGAGCTGTGCAATAGAAGATGGTGAATTTATCGGGCTTATTGGTCATACAGGTTCGGGTAAATCCACATTTATACAGCATCTTAATGGACTTGTTAAACCGACTGAAGGTCATATATATTACAATGGCAGAGATATATATGAGCAGGGCTTCAATATGAAAGAATTAAGAAGCAGGGTAGGACTGGTTTTTCAGTATCCGGAACACCAGCTTTTTGAGACTGAGATATTCAAAGATGTATGTTTTGGTCCTAAGAACCTTGGCCTTTCACAGAAGGAGGTTGAAATCAGAGCATTTGAGTCGTTAAGACTGGTTGGAATAGATGATAATATGTTTTATCAGTCGCCATTTGATTTGTCAGGTGGACAGAAGAGAAGGGTTGCGATTGCAGGTGTACTTGCGATGAAACCTGATGTTCTTATTCTGGATGAACCAACGGCTGGCCTTGACCCTAAGGGAAGAGATGATATTCTTAATTGTCTTAAGTATTTAAGGGAAGAGACAGGAATGACTATTATTCTTGTGTCACACAGCATGGATGATGTTGCTAACTATGTGAGCAGAATTATGGTAATGAATGATGGTGTGCTGACATATGATGACACTCCAAGAAATGTATTCAGGCATTATAAGGAGCTGGAGGCAATAGGACTAGCAGCACCACAGGTAACTTATTTGATGAATGATTTAAAACAGGCAGGCTTTGATGTTAATACAGATGCTATCACAATAGATGAAGCGAAGGAAAGCATTTTGTCAGCACTGGGATAAAGGAAGTAATATGATTCGAGATATAACAATAGGACAGTATTATCAGGCAGATTCGGTAATACACAGACTGGACCCGAGAGTTAAGCTTATGGGTACCTTAATATTCGTAATATCCCTGTTTCTGGGAAGTAATATATGGCTGTATCTGGTTGTAGCAGCATTTTTGGCGATAGTAATTGCACTGTCAAAGATACCTCTTAAATTCATTCTTAAAGGTCTTAAGGCAATTGTAATATTAATTGTAATCAGTGCGGCATTTAATCTGTTTCTGACACCAGGAACGCCTCTTATTAAGATATGGAAGCTGACGATAACGCATGAAGGCCTTAATACGGCTGTATTCATGGTTATAAGGCTTATTTTTCTTATTATGGGTTCATCCCTTATGACACTTACAACAACGCCTAATAACCTTACAGACGGGCTTGAAAAGGGACTTGGTTTTCTTAAATATATTAAAGTTCCGGTTCATGAAATTGCAATGATGATGTCTATTGCATTGAGGTTTATCCCGATTCTTATTGAGGAAACAGATAAGATAATGAAGGCACAGATGGCGCGAGGTGCAGACTTTGAGTCAGGTAATATTATTAAGAAGGCAAAAGCTATGATACCTATTCTTGTACCTTTATTCATATCAGCGTTCAGAAGAGCAAATGAACTTGCAATGGCTATGGAGGCGAGATGTTATCACGGTTCTGAGGGAAGAACCAAGATGAAGCCGCTGAAATACTCCAGAAGAGATATTAATGCATATCTTATTATCGCATTGTATCTTGCATGCATTATTGTGGTTAAGGTTACGCTTAAGTTAATATAATCAGTGTGTATACAGATATGACATTTATAATAGGCTGATTCTGGCTGAATAAGGAGGAACGCCATGCGAAGAATAAAGCTTATCGTAGCTTATGATGGAACAGAATATTCCGGCTGGCAGATTCAGCCGGAAGCACCAACTATAGAAATGTGTCTTGACAAGGCAATTCGCGAGCTTACAGGTGAAAATGTGCATGTGACCGGAGCAAGCCGTACAGACGCAGGTGTGCATGCATATGGAAATGTAGCTGTATTTGATACGGAATCGACAATACCTGGAGACAGATTCACATTTGCACTAAACAGATTCCTGCCGGATTCAATTGTTATTCAGGATTCATGGGAAGTGTCTGGAGATTTTCACCCAAGGCACTGTAACACAAGAAAGACTTACGAATACCGCATACTTAATACTGTTGTTCCGTTGCCTCAGAAGCGCAATTTCACATGGCATGTTACTGGAAGTATTGATATTGAAAAGATGAAAGAAGCTGCCGCATATATTGTTGGTGAACATGATTTCAAAAGCTTCTGCTGTGTGAGAACTCAGGCAGAATCGACTGTCAGGACTATATATTCACTTGAGGTTCTGCAGGAAGGCAGTGAGATAATAATCCGTATTAAAGGAAATGGATTCTTATACAACATGGTAAGAATTATTACAGGCACGCTTATTCAGGTAGGAAAAGGAAGATTCAAGCCTGAATATGTGAAGCAGATGTTAGAGGCAAAGGACAGGACTGTTGCAGGGCAGACTGCTCCTCCACAGGGACTTACACTTGTTGGCATTGAATATGTGGATAATGATGACGCAAGGGTTGTCTGATGTGGATAACTTTTTTGGATAAAACATTTGCAAAAGTATATTGACACACGTGGTTATGTGTTATATAATTCAGAAATGTGGCGTGATAAGTGCGCCCATAATTAAGGTTTTAAGTGTTTCACCAATGCCCCGGAGAGACATTTATATACATTAATAATTAAGCATTATAGCAATATTTCAGGAGGAAAACTAATGAAAACTTATATGGCTAGTGCATCTACAATCGAGAGAAAATGGTATGTAGTAGATGCTGCAGATTATACATTAGGTCGTTTAGCATCACAGGTTGCTGCTGTGTTAAGAGGAAAGAATAAGCCAACTTACACACCATTCCTTGACTGTGGTGACAACGTTATCGTAATTAACGCTGATAAGGTTAAGGTTACAGGAAAGAAGCTTGACCAGAAGGTTTATTACAGCCACTCAGACTATGTTGGTGGTTTAAAGGAAACAACACTTAAGGAAATGATGGAAAAGAAGCCTGAGAAGGTTATCGAGCTTGCTGTTAAGGGAATGCTTCCAAAGGGACCTTTAGGACGTCAGATGTTCACAAAGCTTCATGTTTATGCTGGTCCAGATCATGAGCAGGCAGCTCAGAAGCCAGAAGTATTAAAGTTTTAATATAAGGACACATATAAGGAGGAATTAACAGTGGCTAAGAAAGCAAACGGAAAGTTCTACGGAACAGGTAGAAGAAAAAGCAGTATTGCTAGAGTATATTTAGTACCAGGTACAGGTAATATCACAATAAATAAGAGATCACTTGATGAGTATTTCGGTCTTGAGACACTTAAGGTTGTTGTAAAGCAGCCATTAGCTCTCACAGAGACAGCTGACAAGTTCGATGTAATCGTTAACGTACACGGTGGCGGATACACAGGTCAGGCTGGTGCTATCAGACATGGTATCTCTAGAGCACTTCTTCAGGTTGATTCAGACGAGTACCGTCCATCACTTAAGAAGGCTGGTTTCTTAACAAGAGATCCAAGAATGAAGGAAAGAAAGAAGTACGGTCTCAAGGCTGCACGTCGTGCTCCACAGTTCTCAAAGAGATAATATTTACAATCCAAAGCGTCTTATGGCGTTTCAGAAAAGTATATTACACCTCGGAATTCCGGTTCCGGGGTGTTTTTTTAGTTTGTGAACTGTGGTATTATTATAATATAATGATTTTTCAAAAGGTAAAGCGAGTAATATGAGATTTGATAAGAGAACGTTTTAATAATGTATTATATCAAACAGTATTGGAGAGCCATATATGATTAAAATAGCATTTTTCGATATAGATGGAACATTGTTGAAAATGGGATGTAAAGAACCGACAGATAAAACAGTTAAAGCGTTAAATTCTCTTCACCAGAATGGAATATTGCTTTGTATGGCAACTGGCAGAGGCTATCTTTCAATCCCTGAATTCAAAGATATTACATTTGATGTGCTGCTTACATTTAATGGTTCATATGTAATGGCTGGAGAAAAGATTATTTTCAGAAATCCCCTGAATAATAATGATAAACATCAAATAATTCAAAATCTTAATAAAATGAACAGAGCAGCTGCAATCAGCAATGAGCATTTTATTGTTACTAATGGCACAGATGAGCATCTGGAAGAGTACTTTAAATTTGGAAATGAAACATTGACAATTGCAGATAATTTCGATGAGTTATGTAAAGAAGATATTTATCAGATTATGTGTGCGTGCAGAAAAGAAGAATACGCCCAGATACTGCAAGGAACTGAAAATACCCAGATAACTGCATGGTGGGATAAAGCAGCAGATATAATTCCATTAAATTGTGGTAAGGGAAATGCTGTAAATGCAGTGCTTAATTATTATGGATTATCGAAAGATGAGGCGATTGCTTTTGGTGATGGTAGAAATGATATTGAAATGTTAGAAGCTGTTGGTACAGGAGTGGCCATGGGGAATGCCATTGATGAAGTCAAAGCAAGAGCAGATGTCATATGTAAATCCGTTGAAGAAGACGGAGTGTATCATTACTGTCTGGAGAAAAAACTCATTAAATGCTGATGGACTTATTATACAGCAGGGTTGCAGAGTGTTATATACTCTGCAACCCTGTTAGTCATTTATAGTCTTAATTTTACCACCACTTCTCACGGTAAGAGTATTCACCGCGGTAATTAGAAGCATTATAATCAGGATACTTGAAAGGTGCATATACATCATCCTTAGGTGCATCATCCTGTGTATATATGTACATTGAATCATAATCCCATGTGACAATCTCATCACGCGCATCGCCGTAGAGGTTTACAGCTTCAGCACACATGGTAGGATGACCATCATCAGGGAATTTAACAACCTGGATACCATTGCCATCAATCATTCCACCGCGCTCTACATCAGCATTAAGAAGGATGAAGTCCTGACCGTCACCAGTCCAGTTTACAGGAGTTAAGAGATTACCATTAAGCTCATTCTCCATTTCCCATAACTGATTACCCTCGCTGTCATAGAAATATATAATTCCCTGGTGTCCCCAGAAATTAACAACAACCATTTCATAGCCTGGGCGGTTAGGAAGATAATTAGCAAGACTTACACGCTGTGCATGACCTATGCCGTCCTTCTTAAGAAGCTTTCCGTTAAAATCAGATATCAGGAAGCCTTCCTTTCCTGCAACACAGGCAAAGAATTTAGTACCTTTGTGTGGTCCTGACTCAAATCTGCCTGGAACAATCTCATCAATATGGTCTTCATTAACAGGCATAGTCCACATTTTATTACCGTGGCAGTCAAGCATGTTATAACCAACTAAAAGTTCATCATGTCCATCCCCGTTAATATCAATTGCAAAAGGAAAATGTCCGGTATTCTTATCACTTTGGAAATGCCACATAACCTCAAGGTCATCGTTAAGTGCATATACTCTGCAATAACGGTCCTTAATGAGAATATCGCGTGGCTTTTCAAGTCCACGGAAATTACATATACGCATACCATCAGGATTAATTCTGTCAAATGCGTAGATTTTATCAGGAACACCGATAATAGTTCCGTCCTCTTCTGGTGTAGAGAAAGGTGTTTTGGCACGTTTCTTCACTTCACCTGTTTTGCCATCAAGAATCAGCACTTCAAAATTCTTGGCTGTAATAACCTCATCAAAGCCATCACCGTCAATATCATATATCTGCATAGGCATATCTGCTGATATAGTTCCAATGTCGTGATTATCAGTAGGTTCACCATGCTGCCATAATATATTGCCATCAAGGTCAAATGCGGTGAGACAGCTGATTGTTCCATAAGCATCACGGTTTACTCTTTTCTGGCACTGAGCCATAACCATCTGATACTCGCCATTGCCAAGAAGATGACCGAAACGAAGTTGTCTTCCGGTGCCGCAGCCTTTAAGGTCAATTTTCTTAAGAAGCTTCATCTTAGGATAATGTGCCTGTGCATCTTCGCATTCAGCTTTATAAGCATTTCTTGCAGCATCAATAGAAGCAGCAGTACTTTCAGAAGTAGTAACATTTACAAAACCAAACTGTGTTGGGATAGTTGCAGTAATGGCAACCTTGCCACCCTGCCTTGCATATTCAGTGTCAAGGTCAAAATAAACCTTATCATCAACACTGCATATAACATGGCTGCCTTTAATCTCAGCCTTAAGTACATAAGTATCATCACAGTTGTAATCAAAAGGTACAGAATCGAGTACAGTAACATCCTCCTTATGACGATACTCAAGTCTTAACTCATGCTCTTCAAAAACAAGGACAAGAAGATTAGCAGAGTTCTGACAACAAAAACCAATGCCGGCATTGCCCCATTTGGTAGTAAACATACGCACACTTGCAGTTATAGTATAATCGCGCCAGAATCTGTCACCGCTTGTGAGCATAGGAAATGTGCGGTGTGGCTTGTCATTGCGGATACGCATCTGCTCCATAAAATGTTTTCCATTATATTCAGAAATAATCCAGGAAGCCCCCTGACCGTTATAAACGTGGTTGCATACCGGGTCATACCATTTACCATAATATCCAGGATAATGGATAAAATGATACTCACCCATTGCCGAATGATTCTTATCATAAGGAAATTCACCAATAGGAAAATCAGAGAAATCTTCATCAAGTAAAATAAAATCTGCCATAATAACCTCCATTCTAAAATAAAAAAATAATTAGTGGCTCTTTCTGTAGCTTCCGGGCGCTTCGCCCATGATTTTTTTAAATGTTCCGCCCATAGTATTACTGTCGGCGAAACCGCATTTGTCAGCAATCTCAGTAATAGAGAGGCTGGTGTTGACTAAAAGGTCTGCTGCTGCGTGCGTTCTTACATTAATAAGATACTCTCTGAACCTGAAGCCTGTAAAAGCCTTAAATTTCTTGGAAAGGCTCGATTCACTCATATTAAAAAGTTCGGCGGTAGCAGCCATAGTTATGTCATTATGATAATTCTCGATAATATATTCAATAACCTTCTGGATAAGTTCATTACCTGTATCCATTTTCGTAATAACATTATCTTCGTACATCTGACAACGCAGAATAAAAAGTATAAGTTCATGAAAATAAGAATGTATGAAAGATAAAGACAGACTATCTACACCATTGTGTTCATAAGAAATCTTCTGGATAATTGATGATATATAATCAAGTCGTCTTTCTGGTATATGGATAACAGGATGTTCATGAAAAATGCTTTCTATATCCAGAGAAGAATCATCAGCAATCCACTTTAATTCATCATTATTAAAATATAGCACATATCTTGTATGGTCACTTCCTGCAAGGTAAGTAGTCATATGGGCTGTATCTGGTGAAATAAGAGCAAGTCCGCCCGGATTTAACATATATATTTCATCACCTACATAAAGGGTGCAGGAACCAGAATATATAAACATCAACTCCCATTTGTTATGTTCATGAAAATGTTTCATCTTATAAGATGGTGGCACAGTAGCAATATCCGTGAGGAAATTGTCATTAATAAAATGGTACATTGCCGTCTCCTAGGTATATAAATAATATCTTACGAAGCAAAATCATATACTGATTATAGGTTGTTTATAGAGAAAATGTTACTGATTTTTTACATATTTTTTTGATTTTAGAAGATTTCGTGCTGTTTTTTTGTATATATAAAAATACAATGTGAATATAATGGAAGCATCTTAAGAAGCAGAAACAATTTAATATAAGGAGGAATAATATGATACGAAGAAACAAAATTATTGCTTCTGTTGCCGTCAGTGTTATGACCGGCGTTCTTGTTGCAGGTAACTTAGTTCCATTACAGGGATATTATGCATTTGCACAGGAAACAGGAGTAACAGCTATGAGATATTCAGCAGTAAAAGACATTAACAAAACATTAGAAGGTTACACACCAATCGACAGTTCTGATCCGGTTGAATTCGGTGGAACTTACATTAAGTATCAGGGTGAGACAATCCAGTTGTCGGAGACAGCCATATATCTTGATGGTTCGTTATCAGACGAGCTTGCTGCCCAGTACCCATATGTATATAACGACATTACTAAGGCATTGTCAGCAGACGCATTAAAAAATGGAACAGCAGATAATCCAATGACAGTATATGTTGCACCATATGTATACTGGATAGATGATCCGGCAGCAACAGATACAGTACAAAAGACAGAAGGATATTCAGTACCTTATGGAATGGTTGTTAATTCAGATTATCTTACTATCAAAGGTCTTACAGGAAATCCTGATAATGTTGTATTAGCTGGAAACAGAGGACAGTCACATGCCTCTAACGGTAACTATACCATGTTCAGATTCAACTGCAGTGGCGCACTCACAGTTAAGAATATAACAATAGGTAATTATTGTAGTGTTGACCTTGATTATCCACTTATGAGTGAACTTAATCAGGCAAAGAGAACAGATACAATCACTCAGGCACAGCTTGCTGATATGTCTGGTGACAAAATGTTTGCAGATAATTGTAACTTTATAAGCAGACTTAACCTTGTTCCAATCAGTGGTGCTTTAAGAAATCTTTACAATAACTGTCATTTTGAAAGTACCGATGATGCTCTTAATGGAAATGCTGTATATGTAGGATGTGATTTTGATTTCTATGGAAACAGACCATTATATTCATCTTATAATACTGGTTCAACATTCTTAGGCTGTACATTTAATTGTAAGATATTAAATGTAGAAGCAGAACCAACACAGTTCTTTACTAAGGAAGGCGGTACAATAACTGCAGTAGACTGTGTATATAACAGTAATTTAAGTGTGCCTATAACAATGGGATGGACAAAATTCCCATCTGATTCATTAAAATGTTACCAGAGTAACATCATACATAATGGAAAGAATATCACAATAGGCGGAGAAGGTGCTAAAGAAACCGTTGATATGACAGGAAAATCAGTGCTTAATGCCTACAAGGTAGTATCAGGTGGTAAAACATATTACAATACATATAATCTTTTAAAGGGCAGTGACGACTGGGATCCATTAGGAGTTAAAGATGTAATAGCTGCAGCAGGGCAGGAAGCAATTGCAACACAGCTTACAATAAAATCAGATGTTTCAGAGATTGAATCTGGAAAAGAAACAGCTTCAGTTGGAGGAACAGTTAACTATTTCTATGGAACTAATGATACAACACAGAAGATAACATACAGCGTATCAGACGAAGATAAGGCATATGTGAAGTTAACAGATAATGGTGACGGAACATGCAAAGTAGAAGGTACTAATAATGATGATGCAGCTAAGAAGGTTATTATAAATGCATCTACAGAGTCAGGTCTTGAAGCAGCAGTTGGAATTACTGTAAAGCCAAGCAAACTTGATGCACCAGAGTATATCAAGACACCAGTTATTACTAATGATGGACAGGGTAGTCTTAAAGTAGATTACTCACTTGATTTAGGAAGCAGAGAAGACATGTCTGCAATCTCATGGTACAGATGTACAGATGCAGAGGGAAGTAATAAGGTACTTGTAGCAGTAACGAGAAACGATTCACCAGAATATACATATAAGTTAACAGCAGGTGATGTTGGATATTACATCATGGCTAAGGTAGAATCTAAGAACATCAGAAGTGATTATGGAACACCAGTAAATACAGTATATGACAAGGCAATCGGAGTGAAAGATGTAAGAAGCAAGAACCTTTCTACAGATTTCTCTAACTTCCCTAATATAAAGCAGTCAGAAATCAAAGCTGGCTTCTGGACAGTAGATTATAACCGTCCGGCAGATACAGAAAGCTTTGGAAAATGGCAGGGAGCAGATACAGAAGAGCCATGGGTATACGGAGTAACAGGTAATGGCTGTGTAGGAGCAGGATTATATCAGGGAACACAGGGTTCAAGACTTATGTATACACCAGTAGAAGGAACATATGGTGATATGTCACTTAAGCTTGTAGTTGACCCGGCTAAGACAGCAGGTCAGGGATTTGGTAGTGCAGGACAGTATATGGATGTACTTCTTAAGTTCGATACATCAACACTTACAGGATACGGATTAAGAATAATAAGAACTAAAGCGTCATCTAATGCTGTAACATTTGTACTTGTAAAATATGACAATGGAGCAGTAACAGAAATCTCTGATGAAGTAATTGCAAGCTGCTATGTAACAGGATGTACAATTAGTTTAAAGACTGAAGGTAATAAGCTCACTGCTCATGTTGAGACACCAACAGAACAGCTCGCAGATCAGGCAGCTAAGGGATATCCTCATGTAGTTGACCTTACAGCAGATATCGCAGCTAACAGCTTTGGTGGTGTTGCAATACAGCATACAGGAACAACAGGAACTGGTGGATGGCAGAATACAACAATGCTTCATAATTTAGATATTACATGGGAAGGTGAGAACAACCAGAACCCAGAATATGTTGAAGAAAATCCATCAGATAACGAGAATCCTGCCGAGACACCAGATGATTCAACAGGAACTTCAACAGGAGCAGATACAACAGTTAATACAGGCGATATGAGCCATGCAGGAATGTATGCCGCATTAACTACAGCAAGCCTTTGTGCATTGCTTGGAATGGCAGCAGTATACATGAGAAGAAGAAAAGATATCTAATTTCATAAGAATTTTCTTTACAGGAGCACCCGCAATTATATTGCGGGTGTTTTTGCGTGGTGAATGTGTGACCGTATGTGATTGACATTTTAATTATTATGCTATAAAGTTTTATAGAACTAACCAGTATAAGATGGAGGATAAAACTTAAAAGCATGAAATATAATATCAGAAAATATATATTGGCAGGAATTACAGCAATTCTTGCAGCGGCTGTTTTGACGGCATGTGGTGGCAGTAAGCCAGAGAAGGACGATACAGTCCAGAGTACACAGGAAATATTTGCAATGGATACATATATGTCGCTTACTGCATATGGCAGCAATTCAGAGGAAGCAGTAAGTAAAGCAGTTCAGGAGATTAACCGGCTTGATGCAATGTTTTCGGTAGGAAATGAGGACAGTGATGTTACTAAGATAAATGAAAATGGAAGCGGTGAAGTATTGGAAGAAACCGCATTTATAATGAACAGGGCAATGCAGGTATCTAAAGAAACTAAAGGTGCTTTCGATATTACGATATACCAGGTTATGGAGCTGTGGGGATTTACCACCAAGAATTACAGAGTGCCTGAAAGCAGCGAGATTGCGGATGTACTTAAGCATGTTTCTTATACAAATGTGGAGGTTAACGGGCAGCAGGTGACATTGTCAGATGGTGCAAGCATTGACCTTGGAGGAATTGCCAAAGGTTATACTTCTTCAAGGGTGATTCAGATTATGAAGGACTGCGGCATAGAGCACGCAATCATTAATCTTGGAGGCAATGTGCAGGTGCTTGGAACTAAGACTGATGGCTCAGACTGGAGGATTGCCATACAGAATCCTGACAGTGAAAGCAGTTATCTTGGTGTATTAAGCACTGCTGATAAGGCAGTTATAACATCAGGTGGATATGAGAGATATTTTGAGCAGGACGGACAGGTATACCATCATATTATAGACCCACAGACAGGTTATCCATCAGAGAGCGACCTGACCTCGGTTACAATTGTATGCTCTGACGGAACAACAGCAGATGCATTATCAACTGCGCTTTTTGTAATGGGGCTTGATGGTGCGAAAGAGCTGTATAGAAGTGGCTCACTTGATTTTGAGATGATACTTTATGATGGAAGCAAAGTATATATGTCAGAGGGAATAGCTGACAGTTTTTCAACCAATATGAACACGGAAATAATTACCAGACAGCCTTGATGAGAATTATTATTAACAGTCTGTATTGACAAATGCAGGGCCTAAAATATATTCTATAGAACAGTTAGTAAAAACTAATCGAAGATAGATGAAATTACTTTTGTTTATGAAAACTAACCTTGAATATAAAGACTAGAAGGAGCAGACATGTTATTAATAATATCACTTATAATCGTATCTTTATTCATATATTTTCTTAAAGGTTCACTAAAAAAACACGCGGGTATCTACTATATAGGGGCAGCGGTAATCTCTATTGCAGTATTCCTGCTTGAGTTTCTGTCAATGCCTTTGTTTGTAAAGAACAATATATTAGGAATATTTGCAAAAGGCTCTCTTGGAACGGCAATGTTTGTTGTGGTAATGTACACTGGCGCATTACCTAAGGGCAACAAGCTGATTGCACCGCTTATGAAGATAAGAGGCGAATTGTCAATTACAGCGGCAATACTCGTCCTGTGTCATAATTTCACATATGGAATGACATATTTTAAAATGCTTTTTATTAAGCCGGAGGCATTATCAGCAACACAGCTTACAGCAGCAATAATAAGCCTTGTGCTTATCATAATAATGATTGTGCTTACAGTAACTTCATTTCAGGCTGTAAGAAAGAAGATGAAGGCTAAGAAGTGGAAACAGTTACAGCGCACAGCATACGTATTCTACGGTCTTATGTATGTACATATAATGCTTATCAATATTCCATATGCAAGACTTGGACTTGGTACTTATATTGCAAATGTTGTTATCTACAGCATAGTCTTCTTAGGATATGCAGCTATGAGAATAGCAAAGGCTGTATCAGTAAAGGCAGCAAGAGCCGGAAAGACATACGGTAAGAAACCAGAGACGGTTCTGTATGGACTGGCATTGGTTATATGTGCAATGATGACGGTGTCGTGCTTTGCAGGAAGACAGACAGTGTCGGCATCGGAAGACAATGAGGAATGGAACGATTTCTTTAACGAAGAGACAGTTGCAGCAATGGTCAAAGAGATTGAGAGCAGTACGGCTAAGACAGATGCCGAAGGAACAACACAAGAGAGTCTGGAAGAATCAGTTTCATCGGATGGACAGTCAGACTCACAGGCTGGTGGTGTAGGAAATGAAGTGTCGGGAAATAGCAATAATTCCGGTTCGGATAATGTTTCTGGTAATTCATCAGGTAATAGTTCTGACAGTGGTAATCAGTCAGCTCAGCCGGATAATGGTTCTGACAATAGTGGAGAGCTGAGCGGCGGTTCAGGCAGTGACGCACCGGCTAATACAAAATTTAAAGCAGATGGAACTTATACAGGTTCCGCTGTGTGTGAGACTTATAACTACAATGTAACGGTTACAATAGTCATATCAGGAGATACGATTACATCGGTTACTGCTGAATCAGAAGCGGGTGCGCAGGATGTACAGTATTTTAATATGGCAAATGCAAAGATTCCTGCACAGCTTCTTGCAAACCAGAGTACATCAGGTGTTGATGCAGTATCTGGTGCAACCAAATCAAGCAATGCCATCAAGAAGGCATTTTACTATGCTTATAAATCGGCTAAGAAGTAGGCGGATTTGTAATAGAAAAATTATAAGGAGGCAAAATTCCTCTCCTCACCAATGGGTTCGGATTTTGCTTCGCAAAACAAGGAGGAATTATGAGAAAGAACATTTTTACTAAGATTGCTGCGGTTGCAGCTGCTACTGTTCTTGCTGTAACAGCACTTCCAGCACTTGTGTCAGATACACATGCAGCAGATGATGAGTATTCATATGTATATGCTGGTCTTACATGGCAGGAATACTGGGCTAACGAGGGCGTATATAACGCAGGGGATGTAACATCATCTAATGAGAAGGATACACATGGTGAATATGATAAGGGTGCTTTTGATACAGTAACAAGAGCTACAACTAACCATGGTCTTCACAGAGGAAGCTACCAGTGCATGGCAACAATTGATACAGAAGATGGTAACAAATATGAGCTTGCCGGCTGGAGCAGTGATGGAAAGCAGATGATACTTACAGATGGTACACAGCTTTCATACAACAGAGGCACAATTACTAATGCAGATGGTTCAACATCTAAAGTTTCTTCTTATGAAGTAACTGGTATTAAGTATGTTCCGGTTAAGGTTAAGACATCTGATCTTGCTGATTTTGAGCAGCATTACAGAGTTGTCAAGAATGGCGAAAAGTTATACGGTGGATTTGGTGAGAACAAGCTTAGCTCATATGAGTATACAGCAGCAGTTAATGCAGATACTAACGGACTTAAGACAGCAGTTAAGAATGCAGATGGAACATATTCATTCTCTGCAAGACAGACGGGAAGTGGAAAATCATTTGCAGAGCAGGATATAAGTGTGGCTGCTAACATTACATCTACAGTAAAAGATGCTACAGGTTCATACGGTGAATTCTTAAGAGTTGATATTAATGGTGATGGTTATGGCGCATTAGGTGCTATGATGCAGGCTGTTAAGTGGACATATTATGGAAATGATGCAACAAGAACAAATGCTGTTGCTACATATGGTACTAAATTCGCAGCAGATAACTGGATGCACAAATCAATGGGAATCCAGCTTGGACTTACTGATTCAGCACGCTGCCAGTTACCAGCAGGATATGATGGAACAGGTTACTGGTCACTTACTGTATATGCATTAGGATATACTGATACTACAATTGATTTTGAAGCTACTGATGCTAATATCGTTAAGATTAAAGCACCTGTAAGTGATACATCAAAGCTTTCAGCAGCTATTGCAGCAGCAGATGCACTTAACGAAGCTGATTACACAGCCGAGTCTTGGGCAGCTATGAAGCTTGAGTATGAGGAAGCAGTCGATGCACTTGCAGTTGCAGAATATCAGGCAGATGTTGATGAGGCAACAGAGCATCTTACAGCAGCAATCAATGCATTAGTAAAGGTTGATGCAGGTACACCTTCTGATTCAGAAGAACCGGATAATACAGATGACTCATCTGTAGAAGATGTTCCAACGGGTGATGCAAATAACATGATGGCTTATCTTGCAGCAGCTTTACTTGCTTTAACAGCAGGTGCTGCAGTAACATGCAGACGTAAGATTAAGAATGTAAGATAATTGATACGCTAAAATCTAATAAAACTATAAACAAGCCAGAGAACCGGGGCGGAGAGAATCCTTTGTGGGATTCACTTCCGCTCCGGTTCTTTATTACCTGTTAATCTTAATATCACCCATATTAACATCAGCGTTTATACTTTTACCGCTGCCGGCATTATTAGTATAGCTGTGAGAATAAGTAGAATCATTAACCTTAATGTCGCCTAAGTCTACAGAGAGATTAGCACGGTATTTATCAATATCCATACCGCTTATTTTCAGTGAGCCCATATCAACGGAAAGGTTAAGAGCATCACTGCCGCAATTGGTAAGCTTAATATCGCCCATATTGTTATCAGCAGTTAAATTCTTAACGGCAGAATCAACGATCTTAAGAGAACCCATATCAACAGAGAAATCAGCAGAAGAAGCATGTATATTGTTAACATCCATATCACCCATATTAAGGTCAGCCTGAATAGAATTAAGACAGATATTGTCAGGAATAGTAATTGTAAGTGTGCAGTCTGAGTTTTTGATATTAGTCATAAGATGTACTTTTACATGCTGTTCAATATTTAATGAAGTTCCAGAAACAGATACAGCAGGTTTAAACTTTTCAGCACCTGTATAGATAACTTCAAGCTTGCTGCCTTTCTTAATCTCAACACTGCCAAGATTCATATCAACAGATATGTCTGACACATTATCATAAATAGAAGAATTTTCAATATATTTGCCACTGGATGCCATAGTCATGCGTGTAAAAGGAGAAATGTTAAATACATTACCAAGAACGCCAATAATTATGCATATAAGTGTAATAAAATATATAATTGACAGATAAATTCGTTTCTTCATAATTACACCTCCCTGGAATCGTCTTTAAGTATACTCTTAAATATAGCATGTATTACAGCCGCAACAGGCCATATAACCCATGTTAAAGCCCATGCAAATGTGATGAAACTGACTGACAGATATATACATGTAACTGTAGGCCAGAAAACAGACATAATAGTTGTTGCAGTATTGTTAATATATCTGACTTCTTTATTCTCCTTCTTAACATAGCTGCCTGCTACATTGTCACCATTAAGAGCAAGTAAAGTCTTACATGAAGTCTCAACCATTGAACCGAAAACAATAAGGAATACGCCGACACTTACTATACAGATCATTGCTGCACCGCCGATATCGTCAAGTCCCTGTACTGGGATTGCATCAAAAACAGCGGCAGGGACAAAGCTAATGATACACATTATAATTCCCAGGGTGCGGCACACAATAGAAATGTTACGAAGCTGATCCTTCTTATCCTGCACATATCCGACAGTGGCATAATCGATGATACATTCATGTTTCTTAATATAGTTGTATTTACTCATTAAAGAATTGGTTATTATAAATATGCCAACACCGCAGGCTGCTATAATAAACAGAGCAACTGTGCCCATTGTCTCAATAAAATTATTATGAATTGCACTGCAGGCTGCCACTGGAACTACTGAGAAAATACATAAGAAAACTCCTAATGCAGTCAGAAATGCATGTCGGCTGCCGGCACTTACAAAGCTTCTGGCTTCCTCCTGTGTTAAAGTGCGTCTGTTATCAACAGGAGCAGAAGACTGTCTGTTAAGTCCGAGAGTTTCTGCGAGTTCGTCAAGATTGCCGAATTCTGAGATAACAGTACCTACAGCCTCATTCTCGCTTTTACCTTCACTGATAAGTTCATTATATTTGTCCTCCATCATGCCCCACAGTTCATCTTTAGCCTTTAAAACTTCTGCTGTTGCGGGGAGATTGGCAAACATAGTTTCAAGATAACTTTTAATAGTATCCATACATTAATTCTCCTTCACAATAAATTTTTCGATAACTTCTTTAGTAAGAGCCCACTCTTCACATTTTGACTGATAATACAGCCGTCCTTCGTCAGTAATCTGATAATAGGTGCGCTTTTTTCCACCATTCTCGCCTACTCCAGGGAAAGAAGTAATATATCCGTTCTTTTCCATTCGTGTAAATGCAGAGTAAAGAGTAGTTTCTTTAACAATATATTTCTCATTGGTCATGGCTTTAATCTGCTTAGAAATCTCGTAACCATAAGACGGCTTATCAAGCAGAAGATACAGGATAATTGTATCGTTGTAGCCTCGTATAATGTCGCTGCTGATGCCAGCCATGCATACTCCTCCCTTCGAATTAATTGAAGGTGATGATTCACCTGATAATAAATATTAAATAAATGATAATTACTACGACAGGCGATACTACGACAGCCGTAGTACATCTGTCGTAGTATATATAACATGATATGCATAATATGTCAACAGGAGAATATAAAAATCCCTCAAAAGCAGGTAAATAGTGCTTTTGAGGGATATATTAAAAATGTGGATTATTTGAAATATACTTTAGCTGCAGTAGCAGCCATGATATTTTCCTTGTCGGGTGTTGATATTTCATTGCTTAAGACAATGTAATCAATAAGGTGTCTGTAGCTGTCCTTGCACAGATTCATAGGCAGGTCACTTCCCCACATAAGTCGGTCGCTTCCGACAAGTTCGATGGCGCGTTTAATATAATGGATTGCGTCAGGATAAGGGTATGTGGCGTCTTTACCCTGATTAGAAGGAAGGCTTGCAAGGTCGAATACAACATTGTCAAGCGTGAGTGCCTCCATTCCTTTAAGCCAGACATTTTCCTGAACAAGACCTCTTGGGGCAAGTAGATGGCACACAACAAACTGCGTGTCAGGGTGTCTCTTAATTGCGCGGGCGAGGGCTTCCGGCTGCCAGCACTCGGCAGGGTAGCGTCCAATATCGAACACAACAGTATTATTATGCATTTCAGCATATGACAGCATTTCCTCAATAACATCACCATCAAGGGGAATAGTAGGATGGTAACTCATAAGACCGCTTCCGGTACTTACTTCGAATTTTACAATCTTAATTCCGAGGTCTTCAAACAAATGCTTCCGTATAGAATCAACATTTCTGCAGAATGGGTCATAAGTGGCTGCTGCAGCAAGACGGTCAGGATATTTCTTTGCAGCCTCATAAGTGTAGAGATTCTGCGGTCCTAAGAAATTGCCCTGAAGCATAACAGCCTTGGAAACACCAGCTTCATCCATAACCTTAAGAACCGCTTCCGGAGTTACATCATATTCACCGAGACACTCTGGTATCATCTGGAATATAGTTCCATCAGCGTAGCTTGCGTAACCTCCGCCTATAGCCTGCATTTCTCCGCTGTTTCCAAATCCATTGATGCAGCGGCATATATGAATGTGTGAGTCAATTATGTTCATAGTTAAGCCTCCTTGTTGCCGGATGTTAATATGTAATCTCCCTGCCTTCTTTTCTCCACTGTCTGAATTCAGCAGAAGCAGAAAGTAAAAGGTCAGATGATGAGTTAAGTGCAGTTTCAACAGAATCCTGAATAACACCGATGATGAAGCCAATTCCGACAACCTGCATTGCAACATCATTAGGAATACCAAATAATGAGCATGCCATAGGTATAAGCAGGAGTGAACCACCGGCAACACCAGAAGCACCACAGGCAGAAAGCGCTGCAAGAATACTTAAAAGAATTGCGCTTGGAATATCAACAGTAATACCTAAAGTATTGGCTGCGGCAAGTGTCATAACAGTGATAGTTATTGCAGCACCATCCATGTTAATAGTTGCACCGAGCGGAATAGTTACAGAGTAAGTATCCCTGTCGAGTCCCATATCCTCACATTCCTTCATATTAATAGGAATATTGGCAGCGGAGCTTCTTGTGAAAAATGCAGTGAGTGCGCTCTTTTTTAAACATCTGAATACAAGTGGATAGGGATTCTTGTGTGTACACCAGAAAACAAGAATCGGGTTGGTAACGAAATAGATAAAAAGCATAGTACCAACGAGAAGCATAAGAAGCTTTCCATATTCCTTAAATACTGACATACCATTGTTTGACACAGTATCAAATACAAGTCCCATAATACCAAATGGAGCAAAATTAATAATCCAGGTAACAACCTTGGAAAGACCATTAGAGATATCTACAAGCATATCTTTAGTAGATTCCTTGGCATGTCTACATGCAATACCGATAACAACAGCCCATGCAAGAATACCTACATAGTTAGCTTTAGTAAGAGAAGTAATAGGATTCTCAACAATATTCATGAGCAGGGAGTTAAATACATCACCAATACTTCCCGGTGATGACATTTCTTCAAAGCCCTCTGTCAGAGTGAGTGTAACCGGAAATAATTTGCTTGTAAATACTGCGATTACAGAGGCAAGAATAGTACTGAACATGTACAGAATAATTACGGTTTTAATAACGCCGCCATGACTTTTTCCTGAATGACATAAAGAACTTATGACAAGCACGAAAACAAGAAGCGGTGCGATAGCCTTAAGTGCGCCAACGAAAACGCTTCCGAAAAGAGCAATGCCGGAAGCCTTTGGAACGAGCAGGCCAAGAATAATACCAAGTGCCAGTCCTCCAATAATTCTTTTAATGAGACTAATACTAATCCATTTGTCTAATAATTTTTTCATATCTAACAGATTCTCCTATGCAAAACTTTTTCTATTATAAACTTACAGAATTTATTTGACAACTAATACTGTAAAGGATAAAAAATATATTGTAAAATATAAAGCAATTACTATATTAAGAGAGAAAATGTCATGGAGAGAATCTATAATTATTTAAAGAAAGATGCAGTACTTACAATAAGCTGGGTGCTTGCAATCGTTTCAATGTTTTTTATAAAACCAGACAAAGCATATGCCGGTTACATAGACTGGCGTTCACTTGGAATATTGTGGAGTTTGATGATAATAACGAAAGGCTATATGCAGAACGGCATTTTTGAAAAAATCGGACATGCCCTTCTTACAAGAACACGAAAAATGTGGCAGCTTATTGCAGTTCTTGTAGGACTGAATTTCTTTAGCAGCATGATTATAACAAATGATGTGTCGCTTATAACATTTGTCCCATTTGCAATAATGATGCTTAAGCAGTGTGGCAGGCAGGAGCTTATGATACCAGTAGTTGTATTGCAGACGATAGCTGCGAATCTTGGAAGTATGCTGACACCGATTGGTAATCCGCAGAATCTGTATCTGTATGGGCTGGCTGGAACAGGAATCGGAGAATTCATAATGTGGCTGCTGCCATACACAATAGTTTCAGCCCTGCTTCTGGTTATATCAATTCTTCTTATAAAGAATAAGAACGAAATAATATGTATAGAAGATACAGACAGCGAAGCTGCACATAATACATCAGTGCCACGAGTCATGGCCTACAGTGTATTATTTATTCTTGCACTTTTAGTTGTCGCAAGAGTGCTGACATGGTATATACTTGCAGCAGCCGTTCTCATAACGGTATTACTGCTGGAGAAAAATGTGCTTGCGAAGGCAGATTATGCACTGCTATTAACATTTATCGGATTCTTCATATTCACAGGCAATATGGGAAGGGTTGAACCTGTGGCACATTTTCTTGCAGGAATCGTGAATGGCCGGGAGCTGGAAGCCGGAATAATAACAAGCCAGTGCATAAGCAATGTTCCGGCGGCACTGTTATTATCAGAATTTACAGACAATATAAAGAACCTCGCAATAGGGGTGAACATCGGAGGTCTTGGTACGCTTATAGCGTCAATGGCGAGCCTCATATCGTACAAGCTGTATGCCAATGAAGTGCCAGAGAAAAAGGGAAAATATTTTGCCGTATTTACAGTTTACAATATAATATTTCTAGTGGTGCTGTATGTGTTTACGAAATTGATATAACATATGGAAAATCTTACATAAAACAGGAGGGGAAGAAATGTATGGATGTCCAGGTTGTGGAGCCGAGTTAAAATACGATATAAAAACAGGTAAATTGCGGTGTTCACGATGCGGTAATAAATATGATGTACAGGCAATAAAAAAGGACAAAGATGCTGAAAGTTCTCTATATGAAATAAATGAATATGTATGTCCGTCCTGTGGCGGAAGAATATATACGGCAGATAATACAATAGCGGGATTTTGCAGCTATTGTGGTGCATCTGCAATTTTACAGCAGAGAACGGAAACAATAGATGCGCCGAAATCAATAGTCCCTTTTAAAGTTGAAAAGCGTGTATGTAAGACAAAATTCAAGAATTTTGCAAAAAAGAATATGTATGTACCTGATGAATATAAGACAGCGGACGGAATCAATGAATTCAGAGGAATATATCTGCCATATCATAGTTATGATGCGGAGGTTGCCGGTGTTTATGATGCATATGGCAGTACAGAGACAACCAAAAAGAAAAAGAAGAAAATATATACAACAAAAAAATACTGGAAAATACACGCGCCAGTTCATGGTTATGTAAAAGGTATTACACATGATGCCTCGGGATTATTCCGGGATGATTTAAGCGAGGCGGTAAATGATGCAACTGATTCAAAGGCAGTAGTGGATTTCAGACCAGGTTATCTGTGCGGATTTTACGCAGATATGTCGGATGTGCCAGCTTCAGAATATGAGAATTATGCATATGTCAATTCGAAAGAATACATAAATAATCAGATTAAATGCAAAGTCGGAAGCAACATGTACATAAATAAGACAGAACAGGAGCCACAGATTAAGATATCCTGTAAAGAGGACATTTTAAAACCGGTATGGTTTATGTCTTATCAGAACAGAAACAGGGTAGCATATGCTGTTATTAATGGACATACAGGGAAAATGAATTGTGATCTGCCGGTAGATTTAAAGAAGTTTTTTGGTGTGTCAGCAATCATATCAGCCATTTTATTTATAATTCTTATGTGCTTTCAGAGTGTCATGTTTACAGCAAAGACAATGATAGGAATAGCAGCAGTATTTAATCTTATAGCAGGTTTATTTTACGATGCCAACATAAGAAAAATGTATGACAGGGAAATAAAAAGAACTTATAAATTGAAAAAATCGGACATATCAAAATTAGTTGCAATTACAGTTGGAGCATTTATGCTCATGTACTTTATTATAAGTTTTGTCATAACAATTAATTCCGAATACAGGGAAAGCAGCAAATGGGTTAAAGCTGTAATATGTGCAGTAACATTTGTAATGCAGGTGATTATGATTATTAAGAACTATCATAAATATGAGGCACTTAAGAAGAATAATACAGTGCCATCACCGGTTTTTGTGCTTTCAGTTATAATTAACATAATCATTATGGCAGTCGCAGTTATTAATCCTGTGCATGATATATGGTATTATGTCGCGACAGCCATGGCATTGGCATCAGAAGTAATTGTGGTGATTGGAATTATAAGAGATTATAATTACAGCTGTACAAGACCATTGCCGCAGTTTAAAGAATACAAAGGAGGACAGGAAAACATTGAGATATCTTAAAAAATTTCTGACAGTAATTATAATTTTCTGTTCCTTTATTATATGCGGCATATCTGGCACACAGCAGGTAAGCGCCAGTGAAAGTGGTAAAACTGACACCAGTTATACAATAATATATGATGATAGTGCTTATCTGATAAAAGATACTGATAAGCCGCAGTTGTATGATGTTATGGAAAGCATATCCAAGGATACAAATGTTATATTTTATACAACAGATTCAACAGAATATGGAAGGAACACAGCTGATATCTGTCAGAATTATTGTGCAGAACATTTTGGCAGTTCAAAGACTGCACCAGTAATAATGTTTACAATAGACATGTATAACAGAGAAATATATATGTACTGTACAGGTAGTACGCGTAAAATAATCCGGAATGCAGAAGCTAATTCAATAACAGATAATGTCTATAAAAGTGCTACAGCAGGAGATTATGGCAAATGCGCAATAAATGCATTTACACAGGCAGAAAATTGCCTTGCAGGTGGTAAAGTCAAAAGACCAATGCAGATTATTAATAATGTGTTACTGGCTATGCTGCTCGGAGTAACTGCTAATTTTACAGTTCTTAAAATATCAAGAGCAAGCAGAAAATCAGCAGATAGATGTGGAGAAATGGTTGGAATAGCAAACAATTCATTTGTTAGTGTAAAGGTCAGCAAGGAACTGATAAAGGAACATACTACGGTAAGGAGGGAGTCATCTGATTACAGTGGTGGCTCTGGCGATTATTCGGGTTCTGGAGGGGGTTCGTCTGACGGAGGTGGAAGTTCCGGCGGAGGACATAGCTTTTAAATGACTCTATAAAAATAATGGGGAGATAAATATGGATTCAATTAATATGTGCTACGAAATGTGTGATTATATAGAGCAGAATGGCATTGTGAAGCTGGTAGGAAATACAAGGCTCCGCGACAATCTTAAGAAGGAGTTTCTGCATTTTCTAATATATATATCAATGATAGATGAAAGGTACGGCGAGCAGGAAAAAGCATTTATAAAGAAGAAGCTGGGGTTTGAGGTCAGTGCCTTAATGGCGGCTGATATTAAGAACCGCAACATGCTTGGAGCAGGCTATATTACAAAAATGCCAGAGACATTTAAGTATTTTATACTTGCCAATGCAGGCCACAAGATTAAGAACGACAGATACGACAACAAAGAGGCGCGGACGCTGGCAGAAAGCTACAGGAAGCTCGGACAGGAATATCTGGCTGCGAATACTGAAAGCACCGAGGTCGAGATAAATGTTTTATCATCATACTGTGTGATGCTGGACGAGAATCTTAAATCATACGGTCTGCTGCGTCCTGATTACAAGAGTGTGACAATACAGGCAGAGACAGAAGATGACGAAAAGCCGGACGCTGATGAACTAATTGCAGAACTTAATTCACTGACGGGACTTACTGCAGTTAAAGAAGATGTCAATGCACTTATTAATCTTCTTAAAGTTCAGAAAATGCGTGAGCAGATGGGAATGAAGCAGACAAGCGTCAACAAACACCTTGTATTCATGGGAAATCCAGGAACAGGAAAGACGACAGTTGCAAGACTGCTTGCCAGAATATATAAGGCAATAGGGGCAATCTCAAAAGGACATCTTGTGGAAGTAGACCGTTCAGGACTTGTGTGTGGTTACATAGGTCAGACAGTGACGAAGACTGCAGAGGTAATAGAATCAGCACTTGGAGGAGTCCTGTTCATAGACGAAGCATATACACTTACTAATGGAAAAGGTCAGGGCGATTTCGGACAGGAAGCTGTAGACACATTATTAAAAGGAATGGAAGACCACAGAGATGATTTAGTTGTAATAGTGGCAGGTTATACAGAACTGATGGAGGAATTCTTAGATTCCAATCCGGGACTGCGTTCAAGATTTAATAAATTCATTAACTTCGAGGATTATACAGCCGAGGAAGAGGTTGAGATACTTATAAACAACTGCAAGAAACAGGAATACATGCTTTCCCGTGATGCGCTTGAGGAAGCAAGAAGATTCTTTACAGACCGGGTAGCCGATAAGCCAGAAGGCTATGCTAACGCAAGAGATGTAAGAAACTATCTCGAAAAAGCCATATCCAATCAGGCAACAAGGATAGTTGGACTTAAGGATGTGGATAAGAATATACTGGCGATGCTGGAGAAAGAGGATCTGGTAGGGATTGAGTTGTGACATACGGGAGGTTGTGGCAGACGGACGCGGCAGGCGGGTGGATAGTGTCATTTTCAGACACGCTCTCGCTCGGTGAAAAACGCAGCTGTACTAAATTCACTGGTTTGCCGCATAAAATGCGGCTCCCAGCTCATTAAGTGCAGGCGTTTTTCAACGGTCTGAAACTAACACTATCCACCCGACCGCCGCTCACTTCGCCAGCGCCTCCAGATGTCGCAAGCTCATCTGGAGGGGGAGTGGATTTTAGCGTGTAGGGAAGGTTTGATGAAGTCCAAAAGGGAAGCTGAAGCGTGGCGGATTGGACGTTGAAGCGGGGAGAGGGCATGATGAAGTCTAAAAAGGCAAGAGAGGAGAAACACGATGGGAATAGTGTATTTTACAAGGCATGGTCAGACTGTCTGGAATGTTGAGAATAAGATATGTGGGGCGACGGATTCGCCGCTCACAGAGTTGGGGCATGAACAGGCTGTAGAATTGGGGAAAAGAATTCTGTCAGAGGGAATACATATAGATGAAATCCTGTATTCGCCACTTATAAGAGCGAAAGCTACAGCACTTCATGTATCTGAGATTACAGGAATACCAGCGCGCGAAGAGATAAGACTTAAGGAACAGAATTTCGGTAAATACGAATCAACTCCAAGAGATGGAGAAGAATTTGCTAAAGCCAAATGTAACTTTATATGCAGCTTTGATGGAGGAGAGACAATGCTTCATCTTGCACAGCGCATTTATAATCTGATTGACGATATAAAGGCGCAGCCTGATAAAACATATCTTTTAGTTGCACATAATGGAATTGCACGAATGGTAAAGTCATATTTTGAGGATATGGGAAATGAGGAGTTTTCGGCTTTTAAGATAAAGAATTGCGAGATATTGAAGTTTGAGTTTTAAGATTGACGTCTGGGAGGTGGTGGCGGACGGACGCGGCGGGCAGGTGGATAGTGTCATTTTCAGACACGCTCCCGCTCGGTGAAAAACGCAGCTGTACTAAATTCGTTGGTTTGCCGCATAAAATGCGGCTCCCAGCTCATTAAGTGCAGGCGTTTTTCAACGGTATGAAACCAACACTATCCACCCGCCCGCCGCTTACTTCGCCCCCTCCCAGATGTCACAGGCTTATTTGGGAGGAGATGTGATGCCGGCAGGTTTACGACACCGTGCAGTGCTGAGAAAGCCAGCCGTGTTAATTATGTATATTCCCCGACACAGACCGTTGGAAAACGTCGGCACTTAACGAGCCTGAGAAGCCGCGTAAAGCGGCGCACGACAAGGCGAGTTTAGTACCGTTACGTTTTCCACCGAGCGGGAGCGTGTCTGGGGAGGGAAATATACATAATTAACGCGGAGTCCGTCTCTCACAATTTACAAAAACAAAACTAGACCGAAATATTACTTTGCGTTATAATCAGACAGCGAAAGATGCAAATATATCAGAAGAAAGAGGCATAAAAATGTTTAATAAATCAATTATAAAAAAGGCAGCGGCGATAGCAGCAGTAATACTTGCAGTGACAGCACTTCCGACTAATATGACGAAGGCAGATACACAAACATCAGGAAGTACCGTAAGCCAGACAACATCAGAATACACAGAAATCCGAACAGCGTCAGAACTTGTGGAAGCAGCTAAGAGTGCGTCAGGAAATTATAAACTGATGACAGATATAGATATGACAGGAGTTGAGTGGACGCCATGGGATTTTTCGGGAACATTTGACGGTAACGGACACAGCATACTTAACCTGTCAGTAAAGACAGTAAGCAAGAAGACAATGAAGACCTATGACGGCAACAGAAAAGAGTACAAAACATACGGCGCAGGCTTCTTTGGGGTGCTTACAGGTGCGAAAGTAACAGGACTGGATATATATGGAGCAAGAATTGAGATTACTACAACGGAACCATGTTTTGCGGCACCAATAGCAGGGCTTGCAGACGACAGCGACATATCAGACTGTATAATTAAGGATACATATGTGTCACTCACAGATTCAGCTAAAATGTGGGGAACAGGCGGAATCGCTGGATTTGGAAGCGGCAATCTTGATAATATTACTACAGATGTGACACTTGTATGTGTAGATACAGACGCAGCGGTCAGGGACGAGCAGTTCATGGGAGGCGCGTATGCAGCAGGTTTCCTTAATATAAGGAATTGTTCTATAACAATAGATGGATATGATTCAGACCACGGATATGTGCATGATGGCGGACTTGTCGGCATGTATATGGTATATCCATTGGAACTGTCAAAGACATATCAGGGCGAAGTGCTTAACAACAAAGTTAAGGGAATGATAACATTTTTCGAAGACAATACAGACCGCCGTGCATACTGTCAGGCAAATATGGGTGAGGTCATGAACTGGACATATGCATATTCAGGCTTCACATCAGATTTTAAGAGAAATGAGACATATGATTATTCAGTGACACTGCTTCCGGAAATGTGCAGCAATCCTTCATACACAGATGTAGTGACAGAAGCAACAGCATCAGACTTTGGATACACAACACACACCTGCAGTACATGTGGCTACACATATTCAGACACTTACACAATACATGAGCATAAGGTCGACAGTTACAGCGTGGTAAAGGAAGCAGCCAGCACAGACAAGAAAGACGGAATAGAGGCAGGAACATGCAGCCTGTGCAATCAGACAGTTTACAGGGAATATGCTGCAAATGTAGTAACAGACGATAATACACAGGCAACAGACAATAAAGCATCAGGCACGGCTGTCAAAAAAGGAATGAAAGAAAGTACAGCAGTATTTGCAGTAATATTGGTGGTAATAGTTATTGTAATAATTATAACAGTAGTCATGATGGTACAGAATAATAAAAGAAAAAGAAGATATAACAGACGCAGATAGAAGGGAGCAGTTATGGAAGAGAACACATTTATAAATGTATCAAAAGATATGATGTCGTTCATAGAAAAAAGTCCTACAGCATTTCATGTAACGGCGAATTTTATGGATTTGCTGGACGATGCCGGATTTGTGCGCCTTAACGAAAGGGACAGATGGCATCTTATATCTGGCGGCAAATACTACGCTACAAGAAACGATTCTTCCATAATAGCATTCAGGATGCCTGCCACAGAGGGTTTTGCTAATTACCAGATTGCAGCCGCACACAGTGATTCACCGTCATTTAAGGTAAAAGAGAATCCTGAGCTGACACCGGACAAGAATTACGTTTCGTTAAATGTGGAAAAATACGGCGGCATGCTTATGGCACCGTGGTTTGACCGGCCTCTTTCGGTTGCTGGAAGGGCAATAGTAAGAGAAGGTGCAGTATTAAAGCCTGTCCTTGTAAATGTAGACAGGGATTTATGCATAATACCAAATCTTGCAATTCACATGAACAGGGAAGCCAACACAGGGCTTAATTATAATGCACAGAAGGATATGATACCGCTTATAGGAGAGGCAGAATCCAAAGGGCTTTTTGACAGCATAATAGCAGACGCTGCACAGACAGATAAAGAGTCAGTGATAAGCAGTGATCTGTTTCTGTATAACAGACAGGCAGGAACTATATGGGGTGCGGATAATGAATTTATATCAGCACCAAGACTTGATGATGTGATGTGTGCATATTCATGCATGAACGCGCTTATAGACAGTGATGAGAGCAACCAGGAAAGCGTTGCGGTATGTGCGGTATTTGACAATGAAGAGGTTGGCAGCAGCACCAAGCAGGGAGCAGATTCAACATTTTTATCAGATGTGCTTATGCGTATAGCTGCGTGTGCCGGCAAGGATAATGAGGATTATATAAGGGCGTGTGCAGGTTCTTTCATGCTTTCAGCGGACAATGCGCATGCGGTTCATCCTAATTATCAGGAGAAAGCTGATCCGACTAACAGACCTCATATGAACAAAGGTATAGTCATCAAATACAATGCCAACCAGAAATACACAACAGATGCGGTTTCTGCGGCAATATTTAAAGAAATATGTACAAGAGCGGGAGTTCCGACACAGGAATTTGCTAACCGTTCAGATATTCCGGGTGGTTCAACACTTGGAAATATAGCTAACTGCCATGTGTCAATGAACACAGTAGATATCGGGCTTGCGCAGCTTGCAATGCACTCACCTTACGAGACAGCAGGAATTATGGACACAGAATACATGATAAAGGCAGTAAAAGAATTTTTCGAGACAGCCATTGTGACTAACAGCAACGGCACATTTACATTAGAATAACAGAAAGATACAGTATATGAGCAATACTATATATATGGCCCCAATGGAGGGGCTTACAGATTTTACATACCGTAACGCCTACGAGAAAACATTTGGAAAAGGCAGAATTACAAAATATTTTACACCGTTTATCTCACCTAATAAGTCAGAGAATTTTCTTGCAAGAGAGATAAGGGACATAGACCGCGGGCATAATAAGGATACATATACGGTTGTACAGGTCATGACTAATGAAGCTAAGGATTTTATATGGACAGCAAAAATGCTTTATGAAAAATACGGCTACAGCGAGATTAATCTTAATGCCGGCTGTCCGTCAGGCACAGTTGTTTCAAAGGATAAAGGCTCAGGAATGCTTCGCGACACAGAAAAGCTCGACCGTTTTCTTGATGAGGTGTTTGAGGATGCATTTATAAGAGAGAATATTAAGGTTTCGGTCAAGACACGAATCGGTGTTGAAGATGATGACAGTTTTCCACAGATAATGGAGGTGTATAATTCTTATCCTCTTGAGGAACTTATTGTTCATCCGAGAGTGCGTACAGATTATTACAGAAATGAGCTGCATCTTGACGCTTTCCGTTATGCTGTTGATAACAGCAGGAATAAATTAGTGCTTAACGGAGATATATTTACAAGGAAGAATTTCCTTGAAATGAAGGAGATGTTTCCGGAGGTTGATACATTTATGCTTGGAAGAGGGCTTATCGCGGACCCCGGACTGATTAATGTATTAACAGATGATAATCCTCAGGCGATGGTGCGGGACCTTAATGCAGACAAGAAGCTGATGAAAGAGCTTCACGACCTTGTATACGCAGCCCGCACAGCCATAATGCCGGGAGATACACATGCCATACACAGAATGAAAGAAATGTGGTGTTATATGGAATATGTGTTTGATGACTGCAAAAAAGAAATCAAGGCAATCAAGAAATCCCAGAGAATGGCTGATTACAAGGCTGCAGTTGATGTGTTCTTCAACAAGGCAATGCTTGTTGAAAGAAAGAATATTATATTTTCAAAAAAATTCTAAATCAGTGACAGGCAGTATCATATCAGATATTGTCTGTCTTCTTTTTCTGCTGGTGACCTGTCATAAAGGCAAGCACCTGTCTTGGCAGGAATCTGCTGCCAAAAACTCCGGCTTTCATTGTAAATGTCGGAATAATGGTAAGTTTGCCTGTAAACATTTTACAAAGTGCATAATAGGCGCAGTAATCAGCAGGAATTCCGGATAATGCGAACTTTACATTGGCAACATTGTTGAAGTTGGTATCAACAGGACCTGGACAGAGCATGCTTATGTGAACGTTACTCTTTAAGTCGCGCAGTTCCCCGTGGATTGCAGTGGTAAGGCTTGTCACATATGCTTTGGTTGCATAATAGGTAGACATATAAGGTCCACCCGGAAGCAGTCCGGCACTTGATGCAACATTCATGATGTAGCCCCTGTCACGCTGTATAAAGCCTGGAAGTACGGCCTTTGTAAGTATATGCACAGCTTTAATATTGACATTAATCATGTTAATGTCATTCTTAAGCTTAGTTTCTGTGAATTCACCAAGTTCTCCGAACCCGGCATTATTAATCATAATATCAAGTGGATACTGACGAAGCTTCCTTCCAAGCTTTACGCACGATTTCTCATCAGACAAGTCACATGTGATACATTTGCATCTGACAGCAACATTGTTAGCAATTTCGTGAAGCGCGTCTGTGTTTCTTCCGACCAGAATCAGGTCATATTCAAGGTCTGAAAGCAGATATGCAAATTCTTTTCCAATGCCGGAAGATGCTCCGGTAATACAAGCAAGTTTCATAAGAAGACTCCTTTCTTTTCGCTAGGCTATCCATACATTTTTCTGTTTTCTGATTTCACAGACATTTATCTGTGAAATACTTGCGCAGTATTGTCAGAGAATATTGAGAAAAACCTATAAGAAGATATTATTTCTTTTGTTTATAGGCAGAAATAGTATGATTCCTGCTCATAAAGCGCAGATTTCACTGTAAATACCTATAGATGACATAAAACTGTGTTGTTTATAGGTGGTTTTCAGCTTTCTGGCAAGGATAATGTTTGGTGAGATAGAAAAAAGTGCAGGGAGTACCTATAAGCTGTCAGAATATACGACTACCTATAGGTATCACGACAAAAAAATCATACCATACAACTCTTCATCAATAATAATATGCCTATAAATTTTGAAACATAGATATCCTTATAGGAAATGTATAACAGCATTATAGCAGATTCATCCAATATATGCTACAAAACCAGAGCCGGCACCAAGTCAGGCACACGACTGTCAGCCAGCCACTCGGCATCCAGCCGCACAAGCCCACCGCCCTCGCAATATAACATTGACACACCTCCCCGCCGGGCTTAAAATTATTCTTTAGATAAAGCCTGCTAAAGAGGCGTTCATAATGTAGTGTTATACAGGGAGGAATTGATGACAATTAAGAATGAAACAGCATTCACAAAGGAATGTATGGAAGGTGCCATGCGTGCCAGTAATTTTGATAACAGTAGATATAAGACTTTTAAGCTGATTTATAATATGTTTGGACTTATATTCGGAATGATGATGATAAGAGAGCTTGTTCTTAAGATGACAGGTAATGAGCAGGCGGACACATTTATGATAGTACTGTTCGGGCTTGTTGCAGTGGTATTCTTATACATTGGAATGGTTGGAATGGATAAGAGCAATAAAAAGAAATTTTATAATATATATGGAAAGATGGTAGGAATTAAATTCTCATATGAGATAGATGCAGAGAATATTATTATTACAGATGAAGAAAACGACAGTGATACATTCAGTTGGAATGATATTGTGAAATGGAATCAGGATCCTGATAATATATATCTGTTTGTTGGGGATGATAATTGTCTGGTTGTAGGCAAGAAAGGGTTTACCCAGGGAAGTGCAGATGATCTGAGGCAGCTTGCTGATGCTGTAATCGGGATGAGAAATGAGACAGAAAACAGCCAGCAGTAAATTGACAAACACTATTAGTAGCAGATATAATATCTTCATCTGCGTTTAGCTATGCGGGAAATAATCAGGAGGAGGAAAGCCATGAACAATCAGGAAATGATGGAACTTTCAACAGTAGATAAGAGCGATTTTGAGGAACTTGTAAAAGAATGTACAGCCTCAGGTATAATCGATCAGAATCTGTATACAGAGTATGATGTAAAGAGAGGTCTTCGTGACAGCAATGGTAACGGCGTACTTACAGGTCTCACAGAGATATCAGATGTATTAGGTAACCAGAGTGTTCACGGAAGAAAGATACCTGTAGATGGAGAATTATATTTTCAGGGATATAATGTTGAGGAGCTTATCAAGAGAAGCAGCCTTGATAGATTCAGATTTGAAGAAGCGACATATCTTCTGTTATTCGGAGTACTTCCAGACAAGGATCAGTTAGACAGATTTATAAGAATCTTAACAGACCTTCAGGAACTTTCAGGGGCATTCATCAGAGATGTTATTATGAAAGCTACAAGTACTAATCTTATGAATTCGCTTATGAAGAGTATCTTAAGTCTTTATTCATATGATGAGAAACCGGATGATATTTCAATTCCTAATGTATTAAGACAGAGTCTTCAGCTTATAGCCAAGATGCCTCTTCTTTCAGTATATGCTTATCAGTCATACAGACATTTTAAGCTTGATGGAACACTTATGATAAAGAATCCTAAGAAGGGTTATTCAACAGCCGAGAATATCCTCTATATGTTAAGAGATGACGGAGACTTTACAGAACTTGAAGCAAAGGTACTTGATATTTGTCTTGTTCTTCATGCAGAGCATGGTGGTGGTAATAACTCAACATTTACAACTCATGTTGTTACTTCATCAGGAACAGATACATATTCAGCAATTGCTTCATCAATCGCATCCCTTAAAGGACCTAAGCATGGTGGTGCTAACTTAAAGGTTCAGGAAATGTTTACAGATATTAAGGCACATTGCAGCGATTGGGACAATAAAGATGAGATATGTACATATCTTAACAAGATCCTTGACAAAGAAGCATTTGACCATGCAGGACTTATCTATGGTATGGGTCATGCGGTATATACTAACTCAGATCCTAGAGCAGTTATTCTTAAGAAATTTGCGAAACAGCTTTCAGAAGAGAAGGGAATGCAGAAAGAATTTGCATTATATGAGCTTGTTGAAAGCGAGGCAGGACAGCTTATCATGAACAAGAGAAAGATGTTTAAGCCAGTCTGTGCCAATGTCGATTTCTATAGTGGATTTGTATACACAATGCTTGGTATTCCAGAAGAAATGTTTACACCAATGTTTGCAACTTCTAGAATTTCAGGCTGGTGTGCACACAGACTTGAGGAACTTGTTAATGCAGGAAAGATTATCCGTCCTGCATACAAATATGTTGGACATCACAGACCATATGTTGATATGGACGAGAGATAATTACGTTTAATGGAGTAGTAAAATTATGTCACAGTACAAGGTTAAGAAGCTGGACCACCCGATTCACTGTACAGTTGAAGTGCCTGGTTCAAAGAGTATTACTAACAGAGCGCTGCTTATGGCAGCTTTATCACAGGGTGAATGTACCCTTAAAGGAGTTTTGTTCAGTGACGATTCGAGACATTTTCTTTTAAGTCTTATCGCACTTGGATATATTATCGAAGTAAACGAAGTTGAACGATATGTTATCATTCATGGACATGGAAGAGATATTCCAAAGAAGAGAGCAACAATCAATGTAGGAAGTGCCGGAACAGCGGCAAGATTCCTTACAGCCATGCTTGCGTTATCAGATGGTGAGTACACAATTGAAGCTTCTGAACAGATGAAGAAAAGACCTATGCTTCCGCTTTTTGAAGCATTACAGAGTATGGGAGCAGAGATTGAGTTTCTAGAGAAAGACGGACATCTTCCGGTTAATGTAAAAGGTGCAGCGTATGGTGGGAAGAAGCCACAGAATCATGTTTCAATAAGTATAAGTGAAAGCACACAATTCTTAAGCGCGCTTATGATGACATCTCCGATGCTTGAAGAAGGAATACATGTTCATATTACAAGTAATAAAACAGAAGGATCATATGTGCGTATAACAGCTAAGATGATGGAACAGTTTGGATGTGTGGTAGACCATAAAGGGGCAGAATATGTAGTCCCTGCGGGTTCGGGTTACTATCCACAGACATATTATATTGAACCGGATGTTTCAGCAGCCTGCTATTTTTATGCAGCAGCAGCTCTTATAGGCGGAACAGCTATTGTCAAAGGTGTACATTCAAATTCAATGCAGGGTGACCTTAAGTTCATAGATGTGCTTAAGCAGATGGGTTGTGCTGTGACAGAGGAACGCGAGGGTATATGCGTCAGCGGACCTAAGGATGGAGAATATTGCGGTGTGGATGTTGATATGAATGATTTCTCAGACCAGTCAATGACACTTGCAGCTATTGCTCCATTTGCAAAGACTACTACAGTTATCAAGAATATTGAACATATACGATTACAGGAGTCAGACAGAATTGAGGCTATGGTCAACGAGCTTAACAATCTTGGTGTTGATGTCAAAGAGGGAAGAGACCGTATAGAGATATCTCCAGCCAATGTTAAGCCAGGTGTAGTTGACACATATAATGACCATAGAATGGCAATGTCTTTCGCACTAATCGGCCTGCGTGTTGATGGAATAATAATTGATAATTATGAATGCTGTTGTAAAACATTTGAGAACTATTTTGAAGTACTTGAAAAGGCATGTGCACAATGAGAATACTTTTATACAGATGGAAGGTGTTCAATCAGGATGATGTAAAGTCTGCGATTGAATATTTCGGACATGAAGTACATGATTACACAGAAACAGTAATAGACAAGGATGATGAGACCGGCTTTAAGCTCCGCGATTATGAGGAGCTTAGGCAGGTCTTTTCTGCATACGATTGTATTTTTTCACTTAATTATTTTCCACATGTATCGGATTTATGTGAAGAGCTTGGAAAAAAATATATCGCATGGACGGTAGATAGTCCGCTTATATCACTGTATCATCAGTCATTATTTAATAAATGTAACTATATATTTATATTTGACAGATTTTATTGTGAGGAACTAAAAAATCTTGGAGCAGAACATGTGTGGTATCTTCCACTTGCTGTAAACTGTTCCCGTGTTGGTAAGATAACAGGTTCACTTACTGCTGATGAACGGAACAAATGGCACAGTGAAGTATCATTTGTTGGAGGAATGTATCACAGGAATTCTTATGATGAAATAAAAGATAGGCTGCCGGAATATTTAAGAGGGTATTTTGATGCGGCAATGGCAGCACAGATGGAAATCTATGGTGACAGCATATTCGATAAGGTGCTTACAGTTGATATACTTGAAAAGTTATGTGAGCTTATAGATTTTAAGCAGGATGAAAGAGCATTTTCAGATATTGCACTTGTGTTTTCATCAACATTTTTAGGTTTCAAACTTGCTAATATAGAGAGGGTGCAGATACTTAACAAGCTTGCAAAGCATTTTCCGACAGACCTCTATACGGATGATCCGGATAAAGAGCTTATAGGGGTTAATCTTAAGGGTGCAGTTAATTATATGACAGATATGCCGAAGGTGTTTAATTGCAGCAGGATTAATATTAATCCTGTAATGCGTAATATCCGTACGGGAATTCCGCTTCGGGCGTGGGATATTGTCGGTGCAGGTGGATTTCTTATGACCAGCTTCCAGCTTGAATATATGGATTTTTTCGAGAATGGAAAAGACTATGTGTATTACGAAAGCCATGATGACTTGTTAAGAAAGACAGAGTATTATCTTAATCATGAGGATGAGCGTGCACAGATTGCAAGAAACGGACATGAAAAAGCAGAGAAGTTTCATTCATATGAAAAGAGAATGGAGTTCATACTTGATAAATGTGGTATGTTAAAGCATTAAAGTTCAATTTATAACAGTTTACTATATTGAAATGTGCATATATGACCATTGTTTACAATAAATATATATGGTATTATAAAAAAGGTTGAGACAACAGCCATACAATATTATAACTTTTACTTTAAGGAGGGAAAAAAATGAGTTTTTGTAAGTATTGTGGAAGACAGTTACAGGATGGAGAAGTCTGTACATGTCAGCAGGCACAGCAGCCAGCCGGAGCGGCACAGCCACAGCAGGAATTTAACCAGCAGGCAGCACAGCAGCCAGCCGGAGCAGCACAGCAGACATTCCAACAGGGAGCAGGTCAGCAGACATATCAGCAGGCACAGCAGGGATTTAATCAGCAGCAGGCTTCACAGCAGATGGACGCTGTTAAGAAGGCGGGAGCTAATGCAGCCCTTGATTATGTTAATGTATTGAAGGGATTGTTTACATCACCGGTAGAAACGGTATCAGCATTTGTTGCTAAAGCTAATGTTATTATGATTGCAATACTTATTGGTGGTCAGGCAATTATTAACATGCTTACAAGATTATTTGATATGTTAATTGCTAACAGTAAGGCAAAGGTTACAACAGGAAGTAAAGAGCTTGACAGCTTACTTTCATCTTACTACAGCTCATATACTAATACCAAGCCATATCCAGCAGGCTCAATATTCAAGAACATGCTTCTTGAGATTCTTCTGGTAGCAGTAGCGGCAGCTGTAATTGCACTTGTAGTTATGCTTCTTGCAAAGGCATTTAACAAGGCTAATGTTACATATATGCAGGGCCTTGCAGTATATGCCATTACAGCAGTACTTGGTATACCAGCAGAGTTACTCAGCTGGGTAACAGGTCTTACATCAGTAGGATTCATTGACAGAATATCTTCATGCGTAACAGTATTTTCTAATGTAGCAGGATATGCATTTGTATACATAGCAATCCGTGCATTATGCAAGGATGAGAAGAAGATACCTCTTATAATGGCAATCTCATATGTTGCAGTTAATTTCCTTACATGGGTATTAAGACTTATGTTCTAATTAACAATTTGATAATTGGTTATAATTAATGATTCCCGGCAGACCGGAAGTGTGAATACACAATGGTCTGCCGGGAATTTTTAGTTTTTAAGCTTTCCACTGAACACACCATCGTATTCATTAAAATAACTCTCTTCAAGCTTTCTCATCATAACTGTAACATAATCATCAATATAGCTTAATGATATATACATATTGCCGACGGAACTATCAATAATCTGCACTTTGATAAGAAGATTATTGTCTGCTCTGAAAGCTGCGCTTGCACCACATTTGAAATTATAATCAGGGAAGTTCTGGAAAACATTCTTTCCGAGTCCGAAATGCAGCTCGTGATTTCCTGTTGCATTAGTATAGAAAAATGTTCCTTCATCTCCGTTAAATGTAAGCTTTATGTCTGTTACACCACATGGATTAGTGCCAAATTCGTAGTTTTGTCCGTTGATTTTGCTTACAAGGTCTGAACTATATTCGCCCGGCTGCACAAGAAGCTGGCGTGAATTCTCGAACTTCTGGAATTCTTCATAATCACTATTATCAGTACATGTATCAATATGGCTGTATACTTCTTCGTAAAATGTATCATATATCAGCTGTACTCCACCCTGACGACCCTGTGCATCAGCAGTGGTAACAAGAATAACATCTTTATCTGGGTAATATACGGCAAGCTGTCCGCCCATGCCAAAAAATGCATAACCATTGTGAGTTGTCATCCATATCTGGTAGCCATAGCCCTGCATTTCTTCCCATGAACCTGATTTTCCATAAGGGTCACTATGCTTAACAGTTGCCTCCTTAAGATATCCGGAAGGCAGCAACTGCTTTCCATCAAGTTTACCATTCTGAGATACAATATACATAACCTTAAGAATATCCTGTGGTGTTGCACACATTCCTGAACCGCCCATGCTTACTTTGCCATCAGGAGATTTTAATATAAATGCTTCTTTAGAAAACCCTAATTCATCTAAGAATTTCGTTCTCAGATAATCAAGCAGTTCCATACCCGTGAGCTTTTCAACAAGTGCACCCAATGTATGTGTTGAAGCTGTATCATAAGAGAAATTAGTTCCAGGAACATGGTCGGGTGTAACAGTGAAGAAAGAACCTACCCAGTCAGGGGAACCTCCGATTTTGTATGCATTCACATCATGACATGTTCTCATTGTGAGCATCTGCCTTATTGTGAGCATCTGCATATATGGGTGCACACCTGTTTCGGGCTGCTTTTCAGGGAAATAATCTGCAATATGGTCATCAAGTGATATTCTGCCTTCATCAGCAAGTAGCCCTATGGCAAGTGAAACAAATGATTTAGTGACAGAAAACATTCTGTGAAGAGTGTCTTTCGTGTATGGTGCATAGTAGCTTTCCATACATATCTTACCATGTCGCATAACAATTATGCTGTGCATCGGAAGGTTGTTACATTCAAGCTTTCTGGCAAAGCTGATAAGTCCTGTGGAAGATATTCCTACCTCCTCTGGTATTACTTTTTCAAAGTCTAACATTGTTGTCCTCCAAGATAGTTGTAATGATTAAACACAATAATTATTTTTATTATAATCCTTTTTGGTATATACTGTAAATCAAAAAATATGAATCTTTAAATTAAGTCCAATATAGTATATACTTAATGTAAATATGCCAGAGAGCATGAAGGAGAAGGAAATGATAGATTTATTACTTAAGAGGTTCGTAAAAGATTATGATAAGACGAAGAACCCCGAAGTCCGTACAAGATACGGTGTGTTTGCCGGGATTGTGGGAATAATCTGTAATCTTATACTGTTTTTAGCAAAGATACTTGCAGGAGTGCTTACGGCATCAGTTTCAATAATGGCGGATGCGGTCAATAATTTATCGGATGCAGGATCTTCAATTGTTACACTTATAGGCTTTAAGCTTGCTGGAAAGCCGGCTGATTATGAACATCCGTATGGTCATGGAAGAATCGAATATATATCAGGCTTCATAGTATCAGGAGCAATTATAATTATGGGCTTTGAACTGATGACAACATCATTCAGAAAAATACTTCATCCTACGCCGCTTGAGGTATCCGTACCATCTATTATTATACTTGTGTTATCAATCCTTATGAAAATGTGGATGGCTAAATTCAACAAATATCTTGGCAATAAGGTGGATTCTGCTGCAATGAAGGCAACGGCTACAGACAGCCTGTCAGACTGCGTTGCAACATCAGTAGTCCTTATAGGAGTGCTTCTTACCCTGTTTTCGGATATTAATATAGATGGAATAGCAGGAGTTGTTGTTGCAGTATTTGTAATATTAGCTGGTTTTGGTGCGGCAAAAGATACATTGCAGCCACTTCTTGGTCAGCCACCAACGAAAGAATTTGTACAGGAACTTGAGAATATTGTTCTTCAGGATAAGCATATAATAGGAGTTCACGACCTGATTGTGCATAATTACGGTCCGGGCAGAGTATATGCATCGCTTCATGCAGAGGTTCCGGCTAATATGGACATGATGGAGGCACATGATTATATAGATATGGCCGAAAGAAGAGTTGAAAAGCGCATGAAATGCTTTATAAGCATACATATGGATCCGGTAGTTACAGATGATGAGGTGATAAATCATTTGCGAAAGATGACTATTGCGGTTGTAAAGTCAGTAGGTGAGGAACTGGATATACATGATTTCAGGACTGTTAAAGGTCCATATATAACGAATCTTATATTTGATGTGCTTGTTCCTTATAATTATCATCTTTCAGATGACGAGATAAAGAAACAGATTCAGAAAAAAATCACGGAGAAGCAGAGCGAGTGCCACGCCGTGATTAATATTGATAAAAGTTATACAGGCTGATTAAATCCAGCCGCCATCAAGAGTTATTATCTGACCAGTAAGGTAGTTGTTAATTCCGGAAAGAGATTTAACAAGTTCAGCGACTTCCTGCGGGGCTCCAAACCGGCCTGCAGGAATCTCTTCGGCAAGTTCTGCCTTGTCATCATCTGAGAGATGACCGTTCATCTCTGTGTCAATAGCTCCGCAGGCAACAGCGTTGACTTGAATACCACTAGGAGCAAGTTCTTTTGCAAGTGCCCTTGTAAATGAATTGACTGCCCCCTTGGTTGCTGAATATGCAACCTCACAGCTTGCACCATATAATCCCCACACAGAAGATATATTAATAATCTTACCACAGTGCCTTTTCATCATATCTTTAACGGCAAAATGGCAGCAGTTAAAGACAGAATCTATATTAGTGTTACATATCCTGTGCCACTCATCTTCGCTCATATCCTGAAAAAGCCCGACAACAGATATTCCGGCATTGTTGATAAGCACATCAACCTGGCCGAAACGCTGAAGGCACATGTCAAACATTTTCTGTACATCACTGTAATTTCCCATATCGCCTGCAAATGTTTCACATTCACTTCCTTTTTCCTCAATAATGGATTTTACTTCATTTAGTTTATCCACATTATTCACACAGTTAATAACAATATTAGTATCTTTTCCAGCGAGTTCTATTGCAATGGCTCTTCCGATTCCTCGGGATGCTCCTGTTATAACTATAGTTTTTTTCATGATAATATGCCTCTCTTAAAACGATTTGATTTTAATAATATCGTTATTATAATACAGGAAAACACTGGATATTTCCATATAAAAATTAAAAACATATATTGACAAAAACTGCCTTGTGCATACTTACCAAAAAGAAATTCAGATTGTATTTATTTCAATAATTGCTTGACATTAATTTTGAATATTAAAAAAAGTTATCCACAATAAAAAATGCCAATTTTATCTAAAAAAACACTTATCAACTAAGTTATCCACATTATCCACAGAAATCCACAAAAAGTTAATCATGTTTAACTGCAGGTAAAAAAGAATAAATGTTTTGTTAAATATTGCAAAAAATCAAAAAACTTTAATATGATACTTGACATATATGCATAAAATAATTAAAGGACATACTTGTTAATTTACAAATATATGATATAATACTTACATAAAATAAGCATACAGAAATGTATCTTAGGTCGTGTTAGCTGCATGTGTATATATTCTTTCGACACATGCGGTGATTTAAGAAGGAAGAATGTCTGATAGATTTTATAAAGAGAAGGTTGGAAAGGAATTACGATCAGATTCTTACCTCTGCCCACGATTATAAAACACGTAAAGGAGTTGGACATCATGAGATTTATAATTACAGGAAGAAATATTGATATAACAGAGGGATTAAAGTCAGCAGTAGAGGAGAAGCTTGGAAAGCTTGACCGATTCTTTGCACCAGAGACAGAAGTTAATGTGACTTTAAGTGTGGAAAAAGAAAGACAGAAGATTGAGGTAACTATTCCGGTTAAGGGTAACATCATAAGAAGCGAGCAGGTAAGCAGCGATATGTATGTTTCAATTGATCTTGTAGAAGAGGTTATCGAGCGTCAGTTAAAGAAGTATAAGAATAAGATTGTTGACAAGCAGCAGAATGCAGCAGCATTTGCACAGGAATTCGTAGAGAAAGATTATGATGATGATGAGGTTAAGATTATCAGAACCAAGAGATTTGGAATCAAGCCAATGGATCCTGAAGAAGCATGCGTTCAGATGGAGCTTCTTGGACATAATTTCTATGTATTCTTTAATTCAGAGACAGAGGAAGTTAATGTTGTGTATAAGAGAAAAGGCAACACATATGGTTTGATTGAACCAGAATTAGATTAATTAGTTTAGTATTTTTTTCATATTACCACTTTCTGAAGATACCGTCTGTTGATTTAATACCAGCAGGCGGTATTTTTGCCATGGAATTGTTTTTAATTAATAAAATTTTAATGGTTTAACTTTACTTGATAGAATGTCTAAATAGTGATACAATTACAACACAAATAGGCTTTTATAAGGAGAAGTATAAAGTAATGGGATTAGCTCAGAAATTATTTGGAACACATAGTGAACATGAATTAAAAAGAATATATCCAATTGCAGATAAGATTGAAAGTTATAAAGAATCTTATGGCAAGTTAAGCGATGAAGAGCTTAAAGCAAAGACTAAAGAATTCAAGGACAGATTAGCAAAGGGAGAGACTCTTGATGATATTCTTCCAGAAGCATTTGCGACAGTAAGAGAGGCTGGTAAGAGAGTTCTTGGCATGGAACATTATCATGTTCAGCTTATTGGAGGTATTATTCTTCATCAGGGAAGAATTGCAGAGATGAAAACTGGTGAAGGTAAGACACTTGTGTGTACACTTCCTGCATATCTTAATGCACTTACAGAAGAGGGCGTAATCGTAGTTACTGTTAATGACTACCTTGCTAAGCGAGATGCTGAGCAGATGGGTATGATACATGAGTTTTTGGGTCTTAAGGTTGGCGTCGTATTACATGACTCAACAAGAGAAGAAAGACAGGCTGCATATGCGTGTGATATTACATATGTAACGAATAACGAGCTTGGATTTGATTATCTTCGTGATAATATGGCTATATATAAGAATGAACTTGTATTACGAAATCTTAAGTACTGTATTATAGATGAGGTCGATTCTGTTCTTATTGATGAGGCACGTACACCTCTTATTATCTCAGGACAGAGCGGAAAATCTACTAAATTATATGAACTCTGTGATATACTTGCAAGGCAATTACAGCGAGGCGAATATAAGGGTGAGAGAACTAAGATGCAGGCAATCATGAACGAGGAAGTTGAAGAAGATGGAGACTTCATCGTTAATGAGAAGGATAAGGTAGTTAACCTTACTGAACAGGGTATTCACAAGGTTGAGCAGTTCTTCCATATAGATAATTATGCAGATCCTGAGAATCTTGAAATTCAGCATAATGTTACACTTGCACTTCGCGCTCATAATCTTATGTTCAGGGATAAGGATTATGTTGTTAAAGATGATGAGGTACTTATAGTAGATGAATTTACAGGCCGTATTATGCCAGGACGTCGTTATTCAGATGGCCTTCATCAGGCTATTGAAGCTAAAGAGCATGTTAAGGTTAAGAGAGAGAGCAAGACTCTGGCAACTATTACATTCCAGAACTTCTTTAATAAGTTTGAGAAGAAGGCTGGTATGACAGGTACAGCCCTTACAGAAGAAAAGGAATTTCGTGAAATTTATAACATGGACGTTGTTGAAGTTCCAACTAACAAGCCTGTTATAAGAGTTGATAATAATGATGCTGTATTTAAGACTAAGAAAGGTAAGTTCAATGCAGTTGTGCAGTCCGTAATTGAATCTCATGAAAAGGGACAGCCTGTTCTTGTAGGTACAATAACGATTGAGACTTCTGAAATGCTTAGCGAGATGTTAAGAAAGAAGGGGATTCCACATAATGTACTTAATGCCAAGTTCCATGAGCTTGAGGCGCAGATAGTATCAGAGGCAGGACGTCATGGTGCAGTTACTATTGCTACTAACATGGCTGGTCGAGGAACTGATATTAAGCTTGATGATGAGGCTGTTGCTGCAGGTGGTCTTAAGATTATTGGTACAGAAAGACATGAAAGCCGTCGTATTGATAACCAGTTACGTGGACGTTCTGGACGACAGGGAGATCCTGGTGAATCAAGATTCTACATTTCTCTTGAAGATGATCTTATGAGGCTGTTTGCACAGGAAAGACTTATGAATATTTTCAACAGTCTTGGGGTATCTGAGGATGAGCAGATTGAGCATAAGATGTTAAGCAAGGCTATAGAGACAGCTCAGAAGAAGATTGAGACTAATAACTTTGGTATCAGAAGCCATCTTCTTGAGTATGATCAGGTTATGAATGAGCAGAGAGAGATTATGTATGCTGAAAGAAGAAGAGTTCTTGATGGAGAAAGCATGCGTAATTCTATTATGAAGATGATAACAGATTATGTAGAGAATGTTGTAAACCGTTGTGTTGGTGAAGATAAAGATGCCAATGAATGGGATTATAACGAAATTAATGAGCTTCTGCTTCCTACAATTCCGATTGAAAAGGTTGTATATAGAGAAAACATCAGGAATAAGAATGAATTAATACATGATTTAAAAGAGAAGGCTGTCAAACTATATGAGGATAAGGAAGCGTTATTCCCAGAGTCAGAACAGATCAGAGAAATTGAGAGAGTAATCCTGCTTAAGGTAATTGACAGAAAGTGGATGGATCATATCGATGATATGGATCAGTTGAAACAGGGTATAGGACTTCAGGCTCTTGGTCAGAGAGATCCGGTTGTACAGTATAAGATGATGGGCTATGACATGTTTGATGAAATGACAGCAGGTATAGCGGAAGATACAATAAGACTTCTTATGCATATTCAGGTTGAACAGAAGATAGAACGAGAACAGGTAGCCAAGGTGACTGGAACTAATAAGGATGAAGGACCTTCTGTAAAGGGTCCTGCAAGAAGAACAGAGAAGAAGATATATCCTAACGATCCATGCCCTTGTGGAAGCGGTAAGAAGTATAAGAACTGTTGTGGAAGACAGGCATAAGTTTATAATATGACTTTTGGGACGCGGAATGTCTGGAATATCAGCGTCCGCGTCTGTTGTTTTGGAGGATATATGGTAGAATTAGACCAGTTCAGATACAGAATTTCAGGATATGATAAGCCTATGGCACAGATTAAGAAATCACTGGATCTTGACAATAAGCAAAAAAGAATTGAAGAACTGGAAGCAGATATGGAAGCGCCAGGTTTTTGGGATAATCCGGATAAATCACAAAATGCTATGAAAGAACTTAAAGGGTTAAAAGATGCATTTGAAAGATATAATGAGCTTGAAACAGGTCTTGATGATGTTAAGACACTTATTGAGATGGCAGAAGAATCCAATGACCAGTCGCTTATTCCAGAGATAGAAGAAGAGATAACGAATCTCGAAGATAAGATGGAAAGTTTAAGAATTGAAACATTGCTTTCTGGAGAACATGATGCATGTGATGCCATTCTTACACTTCATGCAGGAGCAGGTGGAACAGAAAGCTGTGACTGGTGTCAGATGCTTTTCAGAATGTATACAAGATGGGCGGAAAGTCACGGATATACAACAGAAACACTTGATTATCTTGAAGGTGAAGAAGCAGGAATTAAGTCGGTTACTATAGAGATAAGAGGAGAGAATGCATATGGACATCTGAAATCTGAACATGGTGTTCACAGACTTGTAAGAATATCTCCATTCAATGCGGCAGGTAAGAGACAGACTTCTTTCGTATCATGTGACGTAATGCCTGATATTAATCAGGATATAGATATTGAGATTAATGATGATGATTTAAGAATTGATACATATCGTTCAAGTGGAGCTGGTGGACAGCATATTAACAAGACATCATCTGCAATCAGAATTACACATCTTCCAACAGGAATTGTTGTACAGTGTCAGAATGAAAGATCTCAGCACCAGAATAAAGATAAAGCTATGCAGATGTTAAAGGCTAAGCTCTATCTTTTAAAGGAGGCTGAGAATGCAGAGAATCTATCTGGAATCAGAGGAGATGTCAAGGATATTAATTTTGGAAGCCAGATAAGAAGTTACGTTCTTCAGCCATATACAATGGTTAAGGATAACAGAACTAATAAGGAAGTTGCTAATGCAGGAAGTGTTCTGGATGGAAACATTGATCCGTTCATAAATGCATATTTAACATGGATTAGTACGGGAAAAACTGAAGAGTAACAGATATTAAGGTAGTAAACTGAATGATAGTGAAAGGTGGTACATCAGTATGGCGGATTATATTAAACCGGTGATTTTCAGATTAGGCAATCAACAGTTTGGAGTAGATATTAATCTTGTCCAGTCGATAGAACGGGAGATTAATATTGTGAGAGTTCCTAATGCAATGGAGTATATCAGTGGAATTGTTAATTTGAGAGGGGAGGTTATCCCTGCTTTCAGCTTAAGAAAAAAGTTTGGCACGGATGATGCTGTTGGAAGTATTGGCGAAGACAGTACAATTATTGTTAATATTCCTGGCGTGGTTAAGCTGGCACTTGAAGTTGATGATGTACTTGAGATTGGAGATATTGATGCAAATGGTATTGTTCCTATGCCGGCTCTGGCTAGAACGGATGATACAGCATATCTTGACAGGGTCGCCAATGTTAATGGGGAATTAGTTATTCTTCTTGATGTAGAGAAATTACTTACACAGTCAGAAGCAGAGAGCGTTAAGAAATTTACGGAAGAAATGAGTAATGATAATGGAGGTGCTGCAAATGGCTGAAACGAAATTTAAAAGAAATGCAGGTATACTTATGCCAGTAAGTTCATTGCCATCACCATATGGCATAGGAACATTTGGCAAGGATGCATATGATTTTGTTACATTTGTTAAAGAGTGTAATCATAAGTACTGGCAGGTACTTCCGTTAGGACCAACTACTTATGGTGACAGCCCATATCAGTCATATTCTGCATTTGCAGGCAATCCGTACTTTGTTGATCTTGATATGCTTATTGAGGAGGGGTTCTTGTTAAAGTCAGAGGTTATTTCAAGAGACTGGGGCGATGGAATTGTGCCTGTAAATGTTTCTGAAGATGACGCTGTTAATGGAAGATTCGGAACCTACAGAGATGGAAATATTGGCGACGAAAGATATGTCAGTTATGAGAAGATATATAATAACAGATTTGATATATTAAGAATTGCTTACGACAGATTTAGGGATGCATGTGCAGAAAGCAAGAAGACGCTTGCCAAGGGACTTCCTCTTTATAAGCAGTTTGATAATTTTGTTAAAGATAATGCAGACTGGCTTGAGGATTATGCTCTGTTTATGGCATTAAAGTCTCACTTTAACAATGTCTCATGGGGTGAATGGGAAACTGATATAAAGTTCAGAAAGCCAGAGGCGATGAGCCAATATGAAGAACAGCTTTCGGATGATATAGGATACTGGAAATTCATACAGTTTGAATTCTACAGACAGTGGAATGCGCTTAAACAATATGCTAATAGTAATGGTATAGAGATTATAGGTGATATACCTATTTATATGGGATATGACAGCGTAGATGTATGGGCTAATCAGGGAGAATTCCAGCTGGATGAGAATTTAACACCGATAAAGGTTGCAGGTGTACCGCCAGATGCATTTTCTGATGCAGGACAAAAATGGGGCAATCCTCTTTATGATTATGATAAAATGGAAGCAAATGGATTCAGCTGGTGGAGAAAGAGAATGGCAGCCTCAGCAAAGCTGTATGATGTCATAAGAATTGACCATTTTATAGGAATTGTGAAGTACTATACAATTCCATCAGATATGCCTGATGCAAGACAGGGTGAGTACAGACAGGGACCGGGACAGAAACTGCTTGATGTTATTAATGAATCTATCGGTGATAAGAAGATTATTGCTGAAGACTTAGGTGTTGAAGTTCCTGAAGTGGCAAAGATTCTTAAAGAAAATGGATATCCGGGAATGAAGGTCCTTGAATTTGCATTTGGAGGAGATAGAAAGAATCCGCATCTTCCATATAATTATAAACAAAATCTTGTGTGCTATGGTGGAACTCATGATAACGAAACCTTGCTTGGTTTCTTTGAAGACAGGGGCGACTGGGAATTAGGATATGCTTATGACTATCTTGATACAAGAGATAAGGGAAGAATGGTTGACCAGGTATTCAGGGCTGCGTATTCAAGCGTTGCTGTTCTTACAGTATTTGCTGTTCAGGACATTCTAAAGCTTGGAAACTGGGCAAGAATGAATCTTCCATCAAGCATGGGCAATAACTGGAAATGGCGAATGCAGAAAGGTCAGTTAGGCCAACATGAACTGGAATGCATGAGATATCTTGCAAGTGTATTTGATAGAGAAAGAAAGTAATATTAGGATGGGGAAGGAAATTGGTAATAAATTTCCTCCCCCTTTTTTGAATGAAAAATAAAAAATAGTTCGATGGTACTATTTACATATTTTAGATTGGTGGTATTATATTCATATAAAGAGACAAGTTAATATGTTGGCAAAGTAGTCGAAAGGCTATGACGCAAAGCCAAGGGTCTTAACTGATTTTATCAGAATGACAGCCGGTTGCATTACAATCAACGCAAATGATTAGTATTTTTCAGGCATCCGGTTATCGGGTGCCTTTTTTGTTGAACGGGGGATATGGATATGAAAAGGAATAATTCTAAAAAGTGGATTAAAAATGTAACGATAGCAACAGCAGTACTTGTATTTGGTATCGGTGTTGGTTTCGCGGCTAAAGTAGCAGGAACACCTAATTCAGATAATGATGGTGCCAAAACAATAGTTGCGGCAGCTAATGATGCAACAGATTCAGTAGTTAAGGAAACAATTGCCCAGAAAGAAACAGAAACTGATACAGAGACAGCTGCTATAGAGGCAACAACTGAAGTTACAACAGAAGAAGCCACAGAGGCAGTAACAGAACAGAGCAGTACAATTGCAGAGACTCAGCCACAGACAGAGACTGCCACAGAGGCAGTTCAGGTAACAGAACATACGGAGGCTGCGACAAAAGCACCAGTACCTGTTGTACAGACTCCATCAGATGAAAGAGTTGCACAGGTTATATCAGGAATCAATGCAGAACGTGCAGCAGCAGGTGTGTCTGCAGTTACATATGATGCAATTCTTACAGATATGGCTCAGGTAAGAGCATCAGAGAATGCAGTTAATGATTACTTTGTTATAGAGAATGGCAAGCATAAAAGACCAGATGGAAGAAATGCTTCTTCAATATGTTCAGATTTTGGACAGGCCGGATATTTCGGTGAGGTCATGGGCAGATATCAGACAAGCCCTGTAGAGATAGTAAATGGCTGGCACAATTCAGCAACACATTATGCATGTATGACAAGTACTAAGTACAGCAGAGTTGGTGTAGGTGTTGCAGCAGACTCAGAAGGATACCTTTACTGGGTAGCAATCTTCATGGATTAATTATAAGCAGACAATAAATTACATAATATAGATACAACTTAATATGGTAAGAACAATGTATTTGCGGCATTGTTTTTATAAAGCTTCACAAGAAGCGAAACCCTCACATTCCTCTCCCGTTGTGTGAGGGTTTCTTTTTGCGCGAGTAGCGCGGAGAATATACTTAATGAAAGGACAGGCATGCTTGCATGGCCTGTCCTTTTGTTAAGTATATTCGAGAAGCACCGCGACAATGCCATAACGAAGTTATGGCATCTGCGCTACTCGCAAGGAGAATATAATTATATGCTTGCAATGTGTATACATATATGGTAATATTCTTTGTGCGGTAGACAGTTGTTTATCAGAGAAAGACATTGAAGAACAATTGTCTTTGTAAAACGGACAATAGAAAGGTACAGACGCAGTATGGCAGATAATATTAAGTATTATGTCGTTAAGCAAAAGGCTCTGCCTGAGGTTCTGCTTAAGGTAGCGGAGACGAACAGAATTATTGAGACTGAAAATATATCTGTTGCAGATGCTACAGAGAAAGTTGGAATAAGCAGAAGTTCTTATTACAAGTATAAGGATGATATTTTTCCGTTTAGAGAGAATGTAAAGGGTAAAACCATTACATTTGTATTGTCTATGGACGATGAACCAGGGCTGCTTTCCCTGGTATTGAAGAAGGTTGCAGAATTCAAGGCGAATATTCTTACTATTCATCAGACAATTCCTGTTAATGGAATTGCTTCGCTGACGCTCAGCGTGGATATTCTTCCAACTACAGGAGATTCTTCAGAAATGATAGAGCAGATAGAAAGACTTAAAGGGGTAAGATATCTTAAGATATTAAGCAGTGATGCATCTATCTGATATATAAGCAATTAAAGAAAACGGAGGCAGATATGGCAAAGATTGCAGTGTTAGGTTATGGAACAGTAGGATCAGGAGTGGTTGAGGTATTAAATACCAATGGTGCTTCAATTGCAAAGAGAGCAGGAGATACTATTGAGGTTAAGAGTGTACTTGATTTAAGAGATTTTCCTGGAGATCCAATTCAGGATAAAATCGTTCATGATATAGATCTTATAATTAATGACCCTGAGATAGAGGTTGTTGTTGAGGTTATGGGTGGTGTAGAGCCGGCATTTACATTTGTTAAGAAGGCACTTGAAGCAGGAAAGAGTGTGTGTACATCTAATAAGGCACTTGTTGCTGCACACGGTCCGGAGCTTCTTGAGATGGCTAAAGAAAGAAAACTTAATTTCATGTTTGAGGCATCAGTAGGCGGTGGAATTCCAATTATCAGACCGCTTAACCAGTCTCTTACAGCAGATGAGATTACTAAGATTACAGGTATTCTTAATGGAACAACTAACTATATTCTTACTAAGATGAGCAGAGAAGGAATCTCATATCAGGAGGTTCTTAAAGAGGCACAGGCACTCGGATATGCAGAAAGAAATCCGGAGGCTGATGTTGAAGGTTACGATGCATGCAGAAAAATAGCAATTCTTACATCACTTGCATTTGGAAATACAGTGAAATTCGAGGAAGTGTATACAGAGGGAATAACAAAGATTTCTAATGAAGATTTTGCATATGCTAAAGAACTTGGATGCGTTATCAAACTTCTTGCAACAAGCTACAGCAAGGATGGCAAGGTATATGCAATAACAGCACCATTCATGATTGACAGCACACATCCATTATATAATGTTAATGACGTTCTTAACGGAATCTATGTACACGGCAATGTATTAGGAGATGTAATGTTCTTCGGAGCAGGAGCAGGAAAGCTTCCAACAGCAAGTGCTGTAGTATCAGATGTAGTTGACTGTGTTAAGCATAAGGGTAAAAATGTTATGACAATCTGGAGTTCAGTAAAGCAGGAGCTTGGTGATACATTTGACGAGACAAGAAGATTCTTTGTAAGAATTAAGGGCGATGATGTCCAGGCAGCCAAGGCAGCATTTGGTGAAGGACAGGTTGTTAAGGTTGATGGAATTAACGGAGAGTTCGGATTTGTTACAGAGCCTATGACAGAGAGAGCATTTGAAGATGCTAAGGATAAGGTTTCTGTTATAAGCAGAATCAGAATAGATGATACTAAATTACAGTAATAATATAAGGGAGTAAGAGTAATGGTTAAAGTAGTTAAATTTGGTGGAAGTTCACTTGCAAGCGCAGAGCAGTTTAAGAAGGTTGGTAATATTATCCGTGCTGATGAGGACAGAAAGTATGTAGTTCCTTCAGCACCTGGAAAGAGATTTCCAGAGGATACTAAGGTTACTGATATGCTTTACAAATGTTATGCAGAGGCAGAAGCTGGTAAGAATATTGAGAAGAGCCTTAAGGCAATTGAGGAAAGATATAACGAAATAATAAAGGGGCTTGGACTTAAGCTTTCATTAAAGGAACAGTTCGAGACAATCAAGAAGAATTTTGAGGCACTTGCAGGAAAAGATTATGCAGCTTCAAGAGGTGAATATCTTAATGGTATTATCATGGCTAACTATCTTGGATATGAGTTCATAGACGCTGCTACAGTTATCTGCTTCGATAAGGATGGAGAGTTTGATTCAGAAAAGACTAATGAAGTGTGTGAAGCAAAGTTTGCTAATATTGTAAGAGCAGTTGTACCTGGATTTTATGGAGCAATGCCTAACGGAAAGGTTAAGACATTTTCAAGAGGCGGTTCTGATGTAACAGGATCAATCGTTGCAAGAGCACTTAAGGCTGATATGTATGAGAACTGGACAGATGTATCAGGCTTCCTTGCAGCAGATCCAAGAATTGTAAATAATGCAAAGCCAATCAACGTTATTACATATAAGGAATTAAGAGAGCTTTCATACATGGGTGCATCAGTGCTTCATGAATCAGCTATCTTCCCTGTAAGAAAGGGTGGAATTCCTATCAATATTAAGAATACTAATGCTCCGGAAGATAAGGGAACAATGATTGTTGAGACAACATGTAATATGCCGGAATACACAATTACTGGTATTGCAGGTAAGAAGGGATTCGTTGCAATCAGCATTGATAAGGATATGATGAATTCAGAAATAGGATTCTGTAGAAAGGTTCTTTCAGTATTCGAGGATAACGGAATCTCAATCGAACATATGCCTTCAGGAATTGATACTATGACAGTATTTGTTCATCAGGATGAATTCGTAGAGAAGGAACAGAAGGTCCTTGCGCAGATTCATAAGGCAGTTAATCCGGATTCTGTTGAGCTTGAAGCTAACCTTGCACTTATTGCGGTAGTCGGACGTGGAATGAAGAACAGTACAGGTATTGCTGGTAATATCTTCTCAGCACTTGCAAAAGCCAAGATTAATGTTAAAATGATAGATCAGGGATCTTCAGAGCTTAACATCATCATTGGCGTAAGAAACAGATACTTTGAGGATGCTATTAAGACTATCTATGGAGTGTTTGTTCCAGAAGAATAATAAGTGAATAGGGGGATATGGGATATGAAGGAAGCTAAGAATGAGTTGTTACAGTTTGTCGGCGGCGTAATAATGCTTGTAGTAGGACTGTACATATTGTCACAGAAAGTTATGGTATCATCTTCATATGGGTTCTTCTCATTATGGGGTGGCAGGTTCTCATCAGGTCTTATTATGGTACCATTAATAATTGGAGTTGTATGGATGTTTGCTTCAGGCGGCTCATTTGTATCTAAAGTATTTACCGTACTATCAGTGATACTTATAATTGCGGCAATTGTTGCGTCAACAAGAATCTGGCTTGTAACTATTACAATGTATGAATGGGTTCTTATACTTGTTCTTATATTTGGCGGCACCGGATTGGTTGCAAAGGTATTGTTTGCTAACAATAAGTCAGAAAAGTCCAAGAAAGATAAGTCAGAGCAGACAGGCGGCAGTTATACATCAAGTGTAGATGATGAACTTGATAAGATGAAAAAGAATATGAAGTAAATTTCATTCCCCGCACATGGAGTGCGGGGATTCTTGCGTTTATGCAACTGTTGATAAACTTTGATGAAATTGATATAATTAAATGTAATATGCGTATGAAAACGGAGGAAGATTAATGGATATCGCAAAGAAGATAGCGGAAGAGCTGGAAATTAAAGTAACACAGGTAGAAGCTGCTGTTAAACTTATAGATGAGGGGTGTACAATCCCTTTTATTGCAAGATACAGAAAGGAAGTTACAGGAGCGTTAAATGATGAACAGCTCCGTAATCTTGATGAGAGATTAAAGTATTTAAGAAATCTTGAAGACAGAAAGACTCAGGTTCTCGCAAGCATTGAAGAACAGGGAAAGCTTACAGAAGAACTTAAGGCTGCTATTACAGCAGCAGAAACAATGGTTCTTGTAGAAGATCTTTACAGACCATATAAGCAGAAGAGAAGAACAAGAGCAACAATTGCGAAAGAGAAAGGTCTTGAACCACTTGCACAGTTCATATATGCACAGGAAGCTACAGAAGATGTAGAAGTCAAGGCAGCAGAATTTATCAGTGATGAAGAGGGTAAGGAAGTTGCTACAGCACAGGATGCAATAGCAGGTGCATTAGATATAATTGCAGAGCAGATATCAGATGTTGCAGATTACAGAACATATATCAGAGACATCACAATGAAAGAAGGAAAGCTTGTTGTAACAGCCAAAGATGAAAAGGCTGAGTCTGTATACGAGAATTATTATGATTATAGCGAGGCACTTTCAACAATTCCGGGACACAGAATTCTTGCAATTAACAGAGGAGAGGATGAGAAGTTTCTTACTGTTAAGGTAGAAGCACCGGAAGAGAGAATATTAAGATATCTCGAAAAGAATATTCTTAAAGACAATGCATTTACAGAAGAGTACCTTAAGAACTGTATTGCAGATGCATATGGAAGACTTATCGCACCAGCTATTGAAAGAGAGATAAGAAGCAGCCTTACAGAGACAGCAGAGGATGGGGCAATCAAAGTCTTTGGAAAGAATCTTGAACAGCTTCTTCTTCAGCCACCTATTGCCGGCAAGGTTGTTCTTGGCTGGGATCCGGCTTTCAGAACAGGCTGTAAGCTTGCAGTTGTAGATCCTACAGGCAAGGTGCTTGCAACTAAAGTTATATACCCTACAGAACCACACAATAAGGTGGCTGAATCTAAGGCTGAGGTTAAGAAGCTTATAGATAAGTACCACGTTAATCTTATTTCGTGTGGTAACGGAACAGCTTCAAGAGAATCAGAGAAGATTATTTCAGATATGATACATGAGATGAATCTTCCTGTTGATTATGTAATCACTAACGAGGCAGGGGCTTCTGTATATTCAGCAAGTAAACTTGCAACAGAGGAATTCCCTGACTTTGATGTGGCACAGAGAAGTGCAGTTTCAATAGCAAGACGAGTTCAGGATCCATTGGCAGAGCTTGTCAAGATTGACCCTAAATCAATCGGAGTAGGTCAGTATCAGCATGATATGAACCAGAAGAAGTTAGAGAATACACTTACAGGAGTTGTTGAGGACAGCGTTAATAAGGTTGGAGTAGACTTAAATACTGCATCGGCCTCACTTCTTGAGTATATTTCAGGTATATCTAAGGCAGTAGCTAAGAATATAGTTGAATATAGAGAGACTAACGGAAGATTCACGAACAGAAAGCAGCTTTTAAAGGTTGCAAAGCTTGGACCTAAGGCATTTGAACAGTGTGCAGGATTCATGAGAATATCAGGCGGCGATAATCCGTTAGACGCAACAAGCGTACATCCTGAAAGTTATGAGGCAGCAACAAAGCTTCTTGCACTTTTAGGTTATGATATTAATTCAATAACATCAGGAGAACTTATAGGACTTAAGAGCAAAGTTGAAGATTTTGCCAAGATGGCGGATGAACTTGGAATAGGAACAATGACACTTGAAGATATAGTTAAAGAACTTGAGAAGCCGGGAAGAGACCCAAGAGATGAGATGCCTAAGCCTATATTAAGAAAAGATGTTCTTGATATGAAGGATTTAACACCGGGCATGATACTTAAGGGAACAGTCAGAAATGTTATTGATTTCGGAGCATTTGTTGATATCGGAGTGCATCAGGACGGACTTGTACACATTTCCCAGATGAGCAGCACAAAGAGAGTTGAGCACCCTCTTGATGTTGTAAGTGTAGGAGATATCGTAGATGTAAGAGTTATAGATGTTGATATCCCTAAGGCAAGAATTTCACTTTCAATGATACTTGATGAAAAAGAGGCAGCTAACAGAAAGTACACTAAGGATAATTCCAATAATAAGAATAACAGAAACAACGGCAAAGGAAACAGACAGGACAGAAAGCCTAAGAAGGAAGGCCTTAACCTTTCAGGTCTTGCCAAGTTCATGCATTAATAGGAGTACTGTATGGAAGATAGAATAGAATTTGACAGCGTAATTACAGAGAAAGCACTTAATGATTTCAAGATGTATCACATTTTTCACAATGTTGGGGGAGTATTCGGATATGTTTTTGCAGCATTTGCAATAGTCATGTGCGTGCTTGGCGTAATATTCAAAATGTCTCCTAAATATATAGTCATGATGGGACTTTTTGGAGTGTTTTTCTTCTTTTATCCAATTGTTAATATGAGGCTTGGAACTAAAAAGCAGATGAAAACAGTTGCAGCATTTAAAGAGCCTATGCATTATAGTGCCGGGGAAGACAAGATAATTGTAAGTCAGGGTGATATGTCAGAAGAACTTGCATGGGAGCAGATATACAAGATAAGATTCACAGGAAGCAATCTTATTCTGTATCTTTCATCTGTCAGAGCCAATGTGCTTACAGTTAACAGTATGGGTGAGGCAGCAGTTCCTTTTGTTAAAATGTGTCAGAAGAAATTAAAGTCTTTTCAGGTTAAGGTTAATATGGATAAGCTTGCTAAGGCTGTAGCTTAAGTAAGCAGATAGGAATAATATGGTTAAAGAAACATTTAACGCTAAAGAAACATTTGAAGCAGGATATGAGATGGGTAAGAAGGCTCTTCCGGGGCAGATATACTGTCTAAATGGAGATTTAGGTGTCGGAAAAACAGTATTTACGCAGGGCTTTGCGAAAGGTCTTGGAATAGAAGAGCCTGTCAACAGCCCTACATTTACAATTATTCAGGAATACCATGAAGGCAGACTGCCATTGTATCATTTTGATGTATACAGAATTGGCGATGTTGAAGAGATGGATGAGCTTGGATATGAGGAATATTTCTATTCAGACGGGGTGTGCCTTATTGAATGGAGCACACTTATACAGGAGATAATTCCAGATAATGCGATAGAGATAGTTATAGAAAAAGACCTTGAAAAAGGCTTTGATTACAGGAAAATAACTATCGGGCAGGAGGCAGTATGAGAATATTAGCGATAGAAAGTTCAGCAGTTACAGCATCAGTTGCGATTCTTGAAGATGATACACTTGTTGTTGAATACACAATTAATCATAAGATGACACATTCACAGACACTTCTTCCAATGATAGATGATATATTTTCAATGGTTCAGTTAAAGCCTGATGATGTTGATGTTATAGCAGTATCAAAGGGACCGGGTTCGTTCACGGGCCTAAGAATTGGTGCGGCTACAGGCAAGGGAATTGCACTTGCGCTTGACAAAAAGATGGTGGCAGTACCGACACTTGCGGCTATGGCATATAATTTATATGGAGACAGCAGATACATATGCCCTGTAATGGATGCAAGAAGAAAGCACCTGTACAGTGGAATATATACATTTGACGGCGACAGGCTTATTACAGTAAGAGATGTTAATCTTGAGTCATATGATGAGCTTGCAGAAGAACTTGCTGGACTTGATAGACAGGTTGTATTAGTAGGTGATGGTGTAGATGTCGCAGGTGATGTCCTTAAAGAGCAGCTTGGTGACAAATGTGTTCTTGCACCGGCTCATATCAAGACACAGAGAGCTGGTTCAGTAGCGCTTTTAGCAAAGCAGATGGCAGATAATGGTGAGTATACAGATGCTGATGAGTTAAAGCCTGATTATCTGCGCCCTTCACAGGCAGAAAGAGAGAAGGCACAGCATGAGTCTTAAATATGTGATAAGACCGATGACGGAAGATGATACATTTGCAGTGGAACTGATAGAACAGGTAATATTCTCGCTTCCATGGTCGCAGAAATCATTTGCAGATGCGTGCAGGAATCAGGACAATGTGTATCTGGTATGCGAGGCAGACGGAGTAATAGCAGGATATTGTGGTATGTGGACTGTGCTTGGAGAAGGCAATATAACCAACATGGCAGTATCACCGGATTACAGGCGGTGCGGCATAGCACAGATGCTTATGCAATCAATGGAAAAGTATGGTAATGACAAGAATGTTACATCATATTTCCTTGAAGTCAGGCAGAGCAATCTGCCAGCAATAGCCCTTTATGAAAAAATGGGGTATAAGAATATAGGAATAAGAAAAAGATTTTATGAAAAACCAGTTGAGGACGCAGTAATAATGTCTAAAAATATTGGGTGAAATAATAGACTGCATAATATATATTGATGTATAATAACAGAAGGAGGTGCGATTAATGCTTGATGTATGTTTACTGGGAACCAGTGGCATGCTTCCCCTGCCGGGAAGATGGCTGACATCGCTTATGACACGTTACAACGGAAGCAGCCTGATGATAGATTGCGGAGAGGGAACACAGATAGCTGTTAAGCAGAAAGGATGGAGTTTTAATCCTATAGATGTTATCTGTTTCACACATTATCATGCTGATCATATAAGTGGTTTGCCGGGGCTTTTGCTCACAATAGGTAATTCTGACAGAAAGAAGCCCTTAACTCTTGTAGGACCCAAGGGGCTTGGCAGGGTAGTTTCTTCGCTCAGGGTAATCGCACCAGAGCTGCCATTTGAACTTAAGTTTATAGAACTTACGAATCAGCAGGAGCATTTGTCAATATGCGGATATGAGATAGATGCATTCAGGGTTAATCATGCTGTTATATGTTATGGGTATTCGATTAGTATTCCAAGAATAGGCAAGTTTGATGTAGAGAAGGCGAAAGAACTTGGTATTCCGTGCAGCATGTGGAATAAACTGCAGCATGGAACAGCGGTTACAATAGATGATAAAGAATATACGCCGGATATGGTTATGGGGGCGGCAAGAAAAGGGCTTAAAGTAACATATTGTACAGATAGCAGGCCTGTTCAGATTATATCAGATAATGCTAAGGAATCAGATCTTTTCATATGTGAGGGTATGTATGGAGAGGATGGTAAGGAAGCTAAGGCAAAGGAATATAAGCATATGACCTTTACAGAAGCGGCACAGCTTGCAAAGAATGCGGATGTCAGGGAAATGTGGCTGACACATTATAGTCCTTCACTTGTAAGACCTCAGGATTATGTTGATAAGGCAAGAAAGATATTCCCTGCTACAATAGCAGCTAATGATGGAAGAACAGTTGAGTTGAAGTTTGACGATGAGGGTTAGATTATGAAAAAATACGGAAGGACGATAATTGTAATAGCAGTATTGGTTGCGTTGGGACTGGTGTATTACTATTACCTTGCTAATAAGGATACAGGTAAAGATGCTACTGATATTGCAGCAGATACAAGTGAGGTTTCTGTGCTTATTTCAAAAGATATTATGGCTAATTATCCGGAATCACCTAAGGATGTAGTTAATCTGTATGCAAGAATAACGAAGGCATATTATGATACATCACTTACTGATGAGCAGATTGAAGCATTAGGAAAGCAGGCACGTCTGATGTTTGATGATGAATTAAAGAATACGCAGACAGATGCGGATTTCTATGAGAAACTTAAGGAAGATATAGGCAATTATAATTCAACCAAAACACGTATAAGTTCATATGCTATACAGAGTGCTGCCAAGACTAAATATTCAACATTCAAAGACAGACAGTATGCATCAATCGCATTAGTGTATTATCTGAGACAGGGTGACAAGCTTATAGATTCACCAACAAAATTCACCTTAAGAAAAGATGATGATGGACACTGGAAGATTCTTTTCTGGGAGCTTACTGAAATAAGCAGTGATTCAGAACAATAGGAGATATAAAATGAGCGAAAAAGATGATGTTCTTATCCTTGCAATAGAAAGTTCATGTGATGAGACAGCGGCAGCAGTAGTGAAGAATGGAAGAGAGGTATTGTCAAATGTGATTAATACCCAGATAGCCATACATACAGAGTATGGTGGTGTAGTTCCTGAAATTGCGTCAAGAAAACATATAGAAAATATTAACCCTGTAATAAGGAAAGCACTTGAAGATGCAGGAGTAACACTTGATGATATAGATGCAATAGGCGTTACATATGGTCCTGGACTTGTAGGTGCGCTTCTTGTCGGAGTTGCGGAGGCTAAAGCAATAGCATTTGCAAAGAATAAACCATTAGTAGGAGTGCATCACATAGAAGGCCATATTAGTGCCAACTATGTTGAGAATAAAGAACTCGAACCTCCTTTTGTTGCACTTGTTGTTTCGGGAGGACATACACACCTTGTTAAGGTCAATGACTATGGCGAGTATGAAATAGTTGGAAGAACAAGAGATGATGCGGCAGGAGAAGCATTTGACAAGGTTGCAAGGGCAATAGGATTGGGATATCCGGGAGGACCTAAGATAGATAAGCTTGCAAAGGAAGGCAATCCGGATGCAATAGAATTTCCGAGGGCACATGTTGATGATGCTCCTTATGATTTTTCGTTTAGTGGAATAAAGTCAGCAGTGCTTAATTATATTAATTCTGCCAATATGCAGGGCAAAGAGATAAACAGGGCTGATGTAGCAGCGTCATTCCAGAAGGCGGTAGTAGATGCTCTTGTTTCACGGGCAGTAAGGCTGGCAAAAGAATGTGGAATGGATAAGCTTGCAATAGCTGGAGGAGTTGCATCTAATTCTGCGCTTCGTGCAGCAATACAGGAAGCGTGTGCAAAGAATAACATTGGCTTCTATTCGCCATCACCTATACTATGTACAGACAACGCAGCTATGATAGGGGCAGCAGCATATTATGAATATATTAAGGGGGTACGTCATGGCTATGATTTAAATGCTGTGCCGAACCTTAAATTAGGAGAACGCATATAATGAATACGGCTATAGTTCTTGCGGGTGGAAGTGGAAAAAGAATGCATAGTGAAATTCCAAAGCAGTATATGCAGCTTAATGGAAAGCCTGTTATATATTATTCGCTGAAAGCATTTGAAGAAAGTGAACATGTGGATGAGATTATTCTTGTTACAGCAAAGGAATATATAGAATATGTCAGAAATGAAATTGCAGGTTCTCAATTTGCTAAATTAACAAAAATCATTGAGGGCGGCAAAGAACGTTTTGATTCAGTGTGGGCAGGTTTACAGCAGATTAGTGAAAAAGGGTATGTATATATACATGATGGGGCAAGACCATGTATAAATCAGAATATAATAAATGCGTGCTGGGAAACGGTCGTCCAGACTGATGCGTGTGTTGCGGCAGCACCGGTTAAAGACACAATAAAAGTTGCAGATGCTGACGAGTATGCAATAAATACACCGGACAGAAAAACATTATGGCAGATTCAGACGCCACAGGTCTTTTCAGCAGATGTAATTAAAGAAGCATACAGCAGGCTCTATGAACAGAATTGCTTTGATGGGGTTACAGATGATGCGATGGTTGTGGAAAGATATGGCAACTCAAAAATAAAACTGGTTAATTGTGGTTACTGTAATATTAAAATAACCACGCCAGAAGATATGGAGATTGCGGGCATATTTTTAAAAGGTTGACGAGTTATCAAAATGATAATATAATTAATAAAAATTTTATAAAATAAGGAGAGAGGTATGAAAAACTTTTCAGTAAAAAACATTAATTTTGTTGGTGCTGGAGCGGCATTACTTGCATTTATTTTTACATTTATACCGTTTTATAAGCTTCAGCCAACAACATATTTTCTTCAGAATGAAAGTACGGCAGCTCTGTACACTATAACAAAGAACCTTGTTACATATAACTTCTTTGGTGTTCTTTGCCTTATTCTGGCATTAGCTGCAATAATATTATATGTATGGAATGGATCAGAGAAAATAACGATGGCAGCAATAGTTGTATCAGTAGTTGATTTAATATCACTTTTTCTTGCGTTGATAGTTGGAAATAGTGATATTAAAGATGTTAAGTCATTAATAAATGCACTTGTGCAGTATAGTGGTACATCAGCAAATGCAAATTTATTCTTAAAATCTTCCGTTGCGGCTGGTTTTGTTTTAGAACTTCTGATGATACTTGTAATGATAGGTTCATACTGGATTAATGAGCTTGTAATCAAGCCATATGTATTTGGTGATAAGTCTGGCGCAAAGCTTAACCCGTTTGAAGGGGTGACAGGAACAGCTAAAGCACGTGCGCAGGCAGCACCTCAGGGATTTATTCAGCAGCCAGTGCAGGGACAGGCATTTGGACAGGCACCGCAGCAGCCAGTACAGGGACAGACATTCGGTCAGGCACCGCAGCAGCCAGCACAGAATCAGAATAACAATGCGCAGTAATTTATAATTATGAATTTGATATATAGGGGGAAGCTTTTATTATCAGCATAACAGACACCATGAGA
>NC_012778.1:417500-695000 GCF_000146185.1 [Eubacterium] eligens ATCC 27750
ACTCTAGCTTGATACTGGGGTTCGGTATTGCATGTACAGGATAGGTGGGAGACTGAGAAGATGTGTCGCCAGATGCATCAGAGTCGATGTTGGGATACCACCCCTGCAGTACTGGGCTTCTAACCTGCAGCCGTGACCCGGCTGGGGGACAATGTCTGGTGGGGAGTTTGACTGGGGCGGTCGCCTCCGAAAGAGTATCGGAGGCGCTCAAAGGTTCCCTCAGAATGGTTGGAAACCATTCGAAGAGCGCAAAGGCAGAAGGGAGCTTGACTGCGACACCGACGGGTGGAGCAGGTACGAAAGTAGGACTTAGTGATCCGGTGGTATGAAAGTGGGATTGCCATCGCTCAACGGATAAAAGCTACCCTGGGGATAACAGGCTTATCACTCCCAAGAGTTCACATCGACGGAGTGGTTTGGCACCTCGATGTCGGCTCATCGCATCCTGGGGCTGTAGTAGGTCCCAAGGGTTGGGCTGTTCGCCCATTAAAGCGGTACGCGAGCTGGGTTCAGAACGTCGTGAGACAGTTCGGTCCCTATCCGGCGTGGGCGTAGGATATCTGAGAGGAGCTGTCCTTAGTACGAGAGGACCGGGATGGACTGACCTCTGGTGCACCGGTTGCATTGCCAAATGCATAGCCGGGTAGCCAAGTCGGGACGGGATAAACGCTGAAGGCATCTAAGCGTGAAGCCCCCCTCAAGATGAGATATCCCATAACATAAGTTAGTAAGACCCCTTGAAGACGACGAGGTAGATAGGCAGAAGGTGGAAGTGTGGTGACATATGGAGCTGATCTGTACTAATAGGTCGAGGGCTTAACCAAGAGAAAAGGTTAAGACGGTTTGGATAGAACAAAGAGAGTTATTCTTAAGAGTAATCGGATGAAAGAATTTTAATGTGCAGTTTTGAAAGAGCAATCTTTCAATTTTATAATCCTCGATAGCTCAATGGTAGAGCACTCGGCTGTTAACCGAGTTGTTGTAGGTTCGAGCCCTACTCGGGGAGTTATAAGAATGGATATAGGACAATAGGATAATTGTTCCAATTCATTCTTATATTTTTTTATACGGCTCCATGGTCAAGCGGTTAAGACACCACCCTTTCACGGTGGTATCAGGGGTTCAAATCCCCTTGGAGTCATAGAGTAGAACATAAAAGGGAATTCAAATTGCCGACTTGGCTCAATGGCAGAGCAGCTGATTTGTAATCAGCAGGTTGTTGGTTCGACTCCGACAGTCGGCTTTTTGGACCTTTAGCTCAGTTGGTTAGAGCAACCGGCTCATAACCGGTCGGTCCTGGGTTCGAGTCCCCGAAGGTCCACTTGTTCTACTCGTTATGGCCTGGTGGCTCAGCTGGTTAGAGCGCCGCCCTGTCACGGCGGAGGTCGTGGGTTCGAACCCCATCCGGGTCGCTGCTATCATTATGATGGCGATAATTAATAATACACCAAGCCGGTGTGGCGGAACTGGCAGACGCACAGGACTTAAAATCCTGCGGGACTTATACTCCCATACGGGTTCGATTCCCGTTGCCGGCACTAAACACGAAAGTGTTTAGGAAGTACGTGTAGCTCAGCTGGATAGAGCGTCTGGCTACGGACCAGAAGGTCGCGAGTTCGAATCTTGTCACGTACATTTATTAACCTTGCAACTATGCAAGGTTTTTTTATTTTTACGAAAATAATTGAAACAATATTTGAAAGCATTTTCATCTATGAATAAAATAAGACAAAATAGCAATACTACATTAATGTAAAAATATTTATGGAGGTTGATATTATGTCAAAGAACACATCTAAAAACTCAACAAATTCAAAGAATTCTACTAATTCCAGCAATTCAACAAACTCAAGAAATTCTTATAATGAAACTGATTCAACAAACAGCAAGAATCAGTCATCTAAGAATTCCAAGAATAAGACATCAGGTTCTGATGAGTCTGACTGCTATTAGTCAGAATATAGGTCGCATATGCGGCCTTACATAACAAAATGGTAATAAAAAATACTAATTAAAGTATAATATATTAAATTCTATATTGTGTGGGTAAACTATGTCATGTGAAATGATAAGTTCAAGAAAAATAGATTATTATGTAAATGATCCATATGTAACAATAATTGATATAAGATTGAAAGAAAAATTTTTACATTCGAGGATAAAAGGAGCAATACATTATGAATATAATAGGTTGATTGATGATATAAATAATATATATAAACGCGGAAAGATTTCTTGTGAATTTAGAAAAATATTTGGTAATAAGGAAAAAATATACATATTTTATTGCGATAAAGGTGCTATGAGTCTTGTTATATGCGAAAAGATGTCTGGGCTTGGATATATATGCAAGACAGTTGTAGGAGGATTTGAGGCATATAAAGGAATGTGTGTAATCAATTAACGGATTGACACTCATTTGCGTAGGCATTAATATATATATAAATGTACATTTGGAGGATATATGAATACATATGAATTAATTGCTCCCTGCCATTTTGGTCTGGAATCAGTATTAAAAAGGGAGATATATGATCTTGGATATGATATATCATCGGTAGAGGATGGAAAGGTCACTTTTGTAGGTGATTCTGAGGCCATATGCCGTGCTAATATAAATTTAAGGACTACAGAGCGTATTTTGATTAAAGTGGGTCAATTTAAGGCTGAGACATTTACAGAGCTGTTTGACAATACTAAAGCTCTTGAGTGGGAGAATTATATACCTAAGAATGGCAAGTTCTGGGTAACAAAAGCTAATTCTGTTAACAGTAAACTGTTCAGCAGTTCTGATATCCAGTCAATTGTTAAGAAAGCAATTGTAGAGAGACTTAAAGAACATTATAGAATTGGATGGTTTGAGGAAGATGGTGATTCTTATCCTATAAGAGTAACTATTATGAAGGATATTGTGACTATTGCACTTGACACATCAGGTGATTCACTTCATAAGAGAGGATATAGACCGGCAGCTGGAAAAGCTCCTATATCTGAGACACTTGCAGCGGCGCTTATTATGCTTACGCCGTGGAGAGGCGACAGAATTCTTGTTGATCCATTCTGCGGAAGTGGCACATTTCCAATTGAAGCAGCTATGATAGCAGCTAATATTGCACCGGGAATGAATCGTAAGTTTACTGCACAGAAGTGGACTAACATAATTGACAAGCAATTGTGGTATGATGCTGTTGATGAAGCCGAGGATATGATTAATCTTGATATTGAAACGGATATCCAGGGATTTGATATTGACGCAGATGTTATAAGGAAAGCAAGAAGTAATGCGGAGAATGCCGGAGTAGAGAAGTTAATACATTTTCAGGAAAGAAGCGTGGCAGACCTAAGCCATCATAAGAAATACGGTTTTATTATAACTAATCCGCCTTATGGTGAAAGACTTGAGGACAAGGAGACACTTCCAGGAATATATTCTGCATTTGGACGACAGTTTGCAAAATTAGATTCATGGTCAGCCTATATGATTACTTCATATGAGGATGCTGTCAAATATTTTGGCAGAAAGCCGGATAAGAATAGAAAGATATATAATGGAATGTTAAAGACATATTTTTACTCATTCCAGGGACCAAAGCCGCCTAAGAAAGAGAAGGGACAGGAAAGATAATTATGACTACTATTATTTTAGCGTCTAATAATAAGGACAAGGTTAAGGAAGTTAAAGAGATTCTTAAAGGGTATAATGTTATCTCTCTTAAGGATGCTGGAATTGACCTTGATGTGGAGGAAAATGGTACTACATTTGAAGAAAATGCGCTGATTAAGGCAAGAGCTGTATGCAAACTTACAGGACAGCTTACAATGGCAGATGATTCAGGACTGGAGATTGATTATCTTAATAAAGAGCCTGGCGTGTATTCTGCCAGATATATGGGACATGATACATCATATGATATTAAAAATGCTTCTCTTATTAAACGACTTGAGGGTGTTGAAGGGCAGGACAGAAGCGGCAGGTTTGTATGTGCTATAGCAGTGTGTTTTCCTGATGGAAAGGAAATTGTTAAGAGAGGCACAATGGAGGGACTTATAAGCAAGGAAATCGTCGGAGACAATGGTTTTGGCTATGACCCTATAGTTTATCTGCCCGAATATGGTAAAACATCAGCACAGCTTGATCCTGAAGAGAAGAATAAGATAAGCCACAGAGGTAAGGCACTTGAACTTATAAAGAAAGAACTGGATGAGTGCCTCTAATTGGCTCATTCTGGAGGTTTTATGCAGAGGATAATGATTGTTAGCGATTCACATAGAAGACACGGTAATCTGGCAGAGGCAATATATAATGAGCAGCCATTCGATTTACTTATTCATCTTGGTGATATCGAAGGGGAAGAAGATATAATACAGGAGCTTGCCGGGGGTGAAACAATAATGGTACCGGGTAATAATGATTTCTTTTCACCTCTTCCAAGAGAACGTGAGATAGAACTTGCAGGGAAAAAAGTACTTTTGACACACGGCCATTATTATTATGTTTCTCTTGATTTGCAGACTCTCAGGGAAGAGTGTATAGCAAGAGGAATAGATATAGTTATGTTTGGACATACTCACAGACCATTGATACAGATAGAAGATGAACTTACATTCATTAATCCTGGAAGCATATCATATCCTCGTCAGGCAGATAAAAGATGTACATATATTATGCTTGAAATTGATGATAATGGTGAAATGTCTTTTAATTTAAAGTATGTATAAATCCAGTAAATATGCGGGTTTACAGACTTGTAGAAAGAATTTTGAAAAAAATTGAAAAAATTTCAAAAAAAGTGTTGACAGATAGTACACCTTATAATATAATCATTCTTGCGTTGCGGAACAGAGCAAACGCAAGAAACAAAAACGGGGTGTGGCTCAGCTTGGCTAGAGCGCTTGATTTGGGATCAAGAGGTCGCAGGTTCGAATCCTGTCACCCCGACTTTACAACTTAATAATTATGCGGGTGTAGTTCAATGGTAGAACACTAGCCTTCCAAGCTAGATACGTGGGTTCGATTCCCATCACCCGCTTTGTGTGTTCGTAGCTCAGCTGGATAGAGCAACGGCCTTCTAAGCCGTGGGTCGAGGGTTCGAATCCCCCCGGGCACACTTTTTTTTATGAGTCATGGCCAGTAGCTTATGACTTTTGCATTATGGTGGGTATAGCACAGCTGGTCAGCGCGTCAGATTGTGGCTCTGAAGGTCCAGGGTTCGAATCCCTGTACCCACCCTTTTTTTATTTCTTGGGCTATCGCCAAGCGGTAAGGCACAGGGTTTTGATCCCTGCATTACGCTGGTTCGAATCCAGCTAGCCCAGCTCGGTAGTTATAATCCGAGGCTGGATGTTTGATATAGATTGTTACTCATAATTGTATACATTGAGGGCTCATAGCTCAGTTGGTAGAGCACTAGACTTTTAATCTAGGTGTCCCGGGTTCGAACCCCGGTGGGCTCATTAAGATGGGAATGGTTGAAAAACCATTCCCTTTTTTCTTTTCGTGCCTGGTGACTAGGAGGGGAACGGGCGTCTTGAGAAGAAATTCATTCTTTATTATTTCCATGTATTAATTATTGTGATTTTGAAAACCCGCATAAACACTGGGAATGTTTGTGAGCAAGTTGGGCACTTTTGTGGCACTTGGTGTCAGGGGGAGTAGAATGATTGATAATTGTAGTTTTAACTTGGGTGAGTTTTATGTTAAAATGGGTAAAACAAATCGGAATTTTTGGAGGTATATGGAAATGAATAAGGAACAGCTATACGCAGCACAAACAGCAATGATTGAATGGTTATCTGACCCTCATGAATTAGGAAAAAAGCCTTTCAAAATTGAATGTGCAGGTGAATTTGATTTTAATGAAATGCATTATTACATTTTCAAATTCAAAGCGTCGTTGCTTGGTAAATGGCTTGTTGGCGTTTGTGGTGGTTTTGAAGATGATGATTTAGAACCATGCGGACATATTTTCAGCAATATGCAAGAATATAATGAAACTACTGCTAAAAATGAGTGTATTACAATGGTTGAAAATATTATGGCATACTGGAAAGAACAAGCCGCCAAATATAATAACCAATAATACAAATCGAAGTATGTAGGAGGATTGTTTTGAAAAAAGGAATACGCATCTTATATTTTATTACAGTTGTAATTAGCGCTTTGGTTGGACTATGGCATTTCTTTGTTCCATGGATGTTTCAATGGTATGACTATCTTCCAATGCAGTATGAGAATCTTATAGTAGGGATTGATTACACCAATTACTGCTTTTCATTATTGCTGTTTGGATTAAGTGTGCTGCTTATCATGCTAGGCAAAAGAGCATTGGCAATGAATCGGGAAGTAATCTACTTTTATTTCTTTCTTACAGTGGTTTGGGTTTTTAGGGCTTGCCTTGCTTCATTTGTTGAACCATGGCCATTGCAACCTATTCCTGTAGCTGCAATAGGACAGTTGATTGCTTCAGATGTTCAGGCTGTGCTGATGTTGATTGTGAGTGGATTATTTTTTAAATCACTTAAGAGAAAGGCATAGATTCGGAATTTGGCAGATGTAAAAGGATTTTGACACGCATAATAAGTGATGTCAAAGCTATTTTGTAGACAATAGTGAGTGTTTTTCCTACAATAAAAGTGCAAGGAGGTATAGTGGCATGGAGCATGATATTGGATGCAAAATCAAGGCAGCCCGAATTGAAAAAAAGCTGACGCAAGAACAGGTTGCCGAATTGTTGGGTGTGAGTCGTCAGACCATCTCAAATTGGGAAAATGAAAAATCCTATCCAGATATTATCAGCGTCATTAAAATGAGCGAATGCTACGATGTTTCTCTTGACTATCTATTGAAAGGAGAACAAAAAATGAAAAGCTATTATGATTATCTTGAAGAAAGTACGAATGTTGTGAAAAGCAATGCCAACAGAAACAAGATTATTACGATTCTCTCCTATCTCTTGATTTGGGCGTTTGCAATGATAGTGTTCTGGTTTTTTACAAGTGGAAGCGACGCTATGGGTTACAGTTTGATGTTTCTTTGGTTTATTCTTCCTATATCCACATTTATTGTATCTATTGTTATTGGTAAAAATAACTTTTGGGGAAAAGGAAAATGGGCATTCACTCTTTTCTTTGGCGTAATGTATATGCTTGCTGAATATGGCACATTCAAAATGGCAAACAACATTGCTTTTAACAAACTGAATGCCCCTGACTTGGGAATGATTGTAGCCGGAGCAATAATCGCTGCAATCGGTATGTTGGTAGGTTCACTGTGGAATAAGAAGCGCCACAATCAAAAAAATAAGTAACAAGAAAAATTCAAGTTTGTAGAATAAAGAAAATCGGGATTTATAAAGGAGAATATTGATGAAACTATTTTTATGTTCGCACTTTTCAAGTGTAGGAAGTCTGATAAAGGAAGAAATTGAAAATAAGAAAGTCGCATTTATTCCAACAGCTTCACTGCGTGAAGGCTACACCGGTTATGTCGGCTCGGCTCGAAAATTATTCAAAAAGTTGGGAGCAATCGTAACTGAAATTGATATTTCAACGGAGGCTTATTCAACGATACAGTCTGTTTTTGAAGAAGCAGATGTGATATATTTTACCGGCGGAAATTCTTTCTTTCTTATGGACCAGCTCCGTAAAACGGGAACTGATGGACTGCTGAAAAAGGAATTGGCAAATGGAAAATTGATGATCGGCGAGTCGGCAGGCGCAATTATATGCGCTCCAAGCATCCAATATATCGAGCAAATGGATGAAAAGCCGGAGGACTACTCACAAGAAGATGATGCAGGGATTGATTTGATTGATTTCTATGTTCTTCCGCATTATCTTACAGCACCATTTAAGAAAGTTACCGAGAAAATAATGACTGAGTTTTCGGATTTGAATCTATGCCCAATTAACAACCGTCAGGGAATTGTAATTGATGGTGAAGATTCAAAGGTTATTTGCAAAGACTAATTTGAAAATTCAAGTTTATAGATTACATCTTATAAATCACCTGTAAATCACCAACTTTAAACTATATATAATAACTTTGATACAAAGAAACAGAGCAAGTACTAAGGCTATAAACAACCTTGGTGCTTGCTCTTATTTTATTTATAGGAGGTTACTATGGATGACAAAATGAATGATGTGATTAATGAAGTGCAGAAAAAACTTGGAGAAGAATATGAGGTGAAAAGGGTTGAAGTTATGAAGAACAATGACACAAAACTGAAAGGAATTCAGGTCAGGAGAAAAGACATGAATGTTGCAAAGATATGTTACTGGACTAGTGAATCAGTTGACGAGATTGTAGCTGTGATTAATAGAAGCCTGTTTCCTAAGTTTGATTGTGAAATCAATTTGGAGAAGCTAAAAGACAGGATTGTCTATACATTGGTGAATGCTGATTCTAATAAGAGCAGACTAAAGACTATACCTTACAGGCTATTGAAAGGTACGGATTTAGCCATTACATATAAGCTAATCATTGATATTGATTTCAATGCTACGGCTTCATCAGATGTTACAAATGCATTGATAGAGCATTTGGGAGTTACGGAAAATGATTTGTATACATTTGCGACTAAGAATACTCAGAAACTCTATGCTCCGAGTATCATGTCGCTTACGGATATTGTATCAAAGATAGATAATCAGTCTCAGGAAGATGTCAGCAACACTCCTGAGACTATTTTTGTATTGACTAATTTCAAAAAGCATTTTGGGGCTTCATGTATCTTGTATCCAGATGTGTTGAAGAATTTCTGTATAGAGAAAAATATGGATGGTGTTTACATGATTCCGTCTTCTGTACATGAATTTCTGCTTTTGGTAATGGATAAGGAATATGTAAATTGTGGCTATGTTAAGCAAATGATTAAAGAAGCTAATAGAGAGAGCTTGGAGAAGGAAGATGTACTGTCTGACAATCTGTATTACTATAACGCCGTAAATGACGCTGTAAGCATTGTGGAATAGGAGGCTGACATGAAATATACATTTAGGAGTGAAAAAGAGCTCCAAGAGGTTATACAGGCTTGTGCAGGCATTCCACAGAAGGTGATAGATAATGCAAAGTATCACATTGGACTTGTAGAAGAATGTTTTGAAGATGGTGCATGTGGAAACTTCTATATACTGACGGATGATGATGGTATAGACAGTGATACATACAAGGATTGTCTCAGGGAGTATAACCTGATTGAAGGAGACTATGAGTTTGACGACCTGATATGTGAAGAAAATGGTTCTGAGTGGCATATAAGGGCATTCATAGGTACAGACGCTTACTGGGGATTCTTTTACAAATGTAAGACTAAGGAGGTTTTCTATGGAAAGTAAGAAAGAACAGTTGATAACAGAAGTTGTCTATCAGGGAAATCATACATATGAGATTAAGAAAACGATAGACGGGTTTAAAGGTGACAAAGCAATTCTTATAGGTCTGTATCCGACAGTTGATGGAGATAACATTACAAAGATTGACAGTACACAGTTACATCTGATTAATCATATGAAAGAACTTGGATTAAATGAGGTAAGGATTATGAACCTGTATTCAGAAGTGTTTGACAGAAAGCCTACTACATCACAGCTGACATATGACAAGGAAAACTTTGAGTACATTACACAGGCTGTCAATACTGCAGGAGAATACAAGCTGATAATTGCATATGGCAGTTCACACAGCAGTAATAAGACTACTAATACTTTAAAGAAAAATCTGCTCGAAGCTATCAGTAATAGTAAGGCTAAGGACAGAGTATATCAGATAAGTTCAGTGGCGAAATTTTGAAAAAGTAATAAAACGTGCAATGATTGTATGTAAAAATAGTGGACATGATGTTTTGGACGATTTTGCTGATGTCAGCAAAATCGTGGAAGCTGGTGCAACACACAAAAAATGGATATGCAAATTTGAAGTATAAGTATGGTGATAGACATTTCTGGTGCAGAGGATATTATGTCGACACAGTAGGTAAGAATGCAAAGAAAAATGAAGAGTATGAAAAAAATTAGATGCAGGAAGATCTGGAATATGATCAGATTTCCATGTATTAATTATTGTGATTTTGAAAACCTGCATAAACACTGGGAATGTTTTTGGACAGGTTGGGCACTTTTATGTCGCTTGGTGTCATGGAAGAGTAGAATGATTGTAAATGGAAGTTCTAACTTGGTTGAGTTTTGTGTTAAAATGGGTAAAATGAATTGTAATTTATAGAGAAAAGCACATGTCAAAGAATCTTTGCGTAACTATATATGCAATGTAATGTGATGATTGCTTTATTTTGAACATTATTTTTCGGATAATATTATTGAAAGGAGGTCGTAATATTATGAATATAGGAAATCAAATATTGAACATTCGGAAAGAAAATCAATTAACACAAGAGGAGTTTGGCAATTCGATATTTTTCTTGACACATTACTAAAGGAGGATTCAAAAATGGTACAATCTATGGATAAAGAAAGAGCAATGGGCATAATAAAACACGAAAAATCAAAGAGTGACAAAAAGGCAGTTCAATATATTAAAGAACATGATTAAATGAATTTGATAAGGGCGGTCCTACTGTGCAGCATGTGTGAGAATAAAAGGAGATGGCAGTATTATGAACAAGGCATATGAGCGAGAAACAGAAATGTGGAATCAGGTATTTAAGGAATGTACACCTGTGGATTTAAGAACTTTAGATTTACAAGTTGAAACAATGTTTGACGAAGCGTTAAAGCTGTTTGCACAAAAAACAACAAATGTATTAGATTTTGGCTGTGGTACAGGAGATATTTCTTTTCAATATTTGCAGTATCAGCCTACACACAAAGTTTTAGGAATTGATGCTTCAAAAACGGGCATTGAATTTGCAACTGAAACAGCAAGATTAAGTGATTATAAAACGGCAACTTTTCTTGAAGGTACAGACCATACGGTAAAGCAATTAGAAGAAAATTCATTTGATGGAGTGATATTATCAAATGTGTTGGATGTAATGCCCAAAGATGTGTCAAAGGAGGTAGTTGAAGATTTAGAACGGGTATTGAAGCCTGGTGGATATTGGTTTATTAAAATGAATCCGTATTATTCAAAAGAAGAACTGGAAAGTTTCGGATATGAGAATATGGGAAATAACATTTATGAAGAGAATCATATTATGAGACTAAGACAGGCTACAACAAATTACTGGAAAGAAAGATTTGCACGTTTTGGAAAGGAAATTATTTATCTGGAATTTGAGTATCCGTGGCAGGAGGGAATGAATCGTCTGTTTGTTTATCAGAGTTAAAAGAACCTGGTTAAAAGAATCTGGCTGTACTACATTTGCAATAATAAGAAGTTTGCGCTATAATACTATTTATACAAGACGTGAAATTTAGTATTGATTTAGGAGATATCGCTTATGAGAGTGTTTTATGGGCTTATTATTACGGCGGTAATTTTAATGATTGGGGCGTGTGCTTTAAAGGCATATAAAAAAGAGGGTGCACTGGCAAGAGTTGTGTTTTTATATGAGCTTGGTGCATTTATATGTGGGATAATATTTTTAGTGTATACATATGTTCCAGGAACCACCATTACAGTTCTGTGTAAGGGACTTATTATGGCGAGCTTTGACTGGCTTCTTATACTTCTTATGTATTATACCCAGTATTATACAGGCATGTTTAAGGGCATTGTGGGTGTAAAAGTTTTTATGATTGCATATTCGCTGCTTGAGACTGTTGCATTTCTGATTAATACATGGACGAGATGGATATTTGATATAACATATATATCGGATGACCAGATAATTGTCCAGTTTGCAAAAGGTAATGTTCTGGGCCGGTTACATTATGTATTTGCTTATGGCATTATGTTGCTGCTTATTTTAAGTTATATAGTAATGGTTGAGAGGATGTCAAGATTCTACAGATTCAGGTATTTTGCTATTCTCATATTATTATTAGCTGCATCTTTGCTTGATATAATGACTACGTGGTCTGATTCAATATATGACATGTCAATGGCTGCATTTGGCATCATGTCTATACTCATATATTATCTTACATACAGGTATGTTCCTAATGAGCTTATTGAGAATACATTTTCACTTATAATCAGGGATATGAATAGTGGAATTATATGCTTTGATAATGCTGGAAGATGTATATATTGTAATGGTATTGTTAAAGAAATGTATTCTATTACTGATAATATTAATGAAGTGGAGCATAATTATGCAAGCTGGCTTCATACTCAGACAGAGCATGATAATAAGAAATTCAGGCAGACAATCAGCGTGGGAGATGAGAGGAGAAGCATCGATATTTCATATAATCGTGTATATGATGATAAGCATAATTTTATATGTGATTATTTTATATTTAATGATCGTACGGAAGCTGTTGAGCTTTTAGAATATGAAAAGTTCAGAGCTACACATGATAATCTCACGGGACTTCTTAATAAGGAGCAGTTCTATGAGGAAACTGCCAATGTAGTGAGAAACGACAGGAATCACACATATTGTCTGGTGTGCAGCAATATTAAAGATTTTAAGCTTGTTAATGAGCTTTTTGGAATCGAAAAGGGTGATGAGATTATTAAAATGCAGGCGGGGCTTATCAAGGCTTCATCTGAAAGTGGCTATATATGTGGAAGAATCCAGAATGACAGATTTGCTGTGTGTATGCCGAAGGACAGTTTTAAGAATGAAATAATGCAGAATAGTATTGTAAGTATGCAGGACAGATTCAACAATGCATCATTTAAGATAAGGGTTGTAGTTGGTGTTTATGATATTGAAGATGTTGATGAGCCTGTAAGTAATATGTGTGATAAAGCATTTATTGCGAGCGAGACTATTAAGAATAATTATGAAACTAATATTGCATACTATGATGATAAGCTGTTAAAGAGAACTCTTGAAGAAAGAAGAGTTATCAGTGAGTTTGAAGGGGCAATTGAGAAGAAAGAATTTAAAATGTTTCTTCAGCCACAGGTTAATACTCATGGTAAGGCTTATGGAGCAGAGGCGCTTGTGCGCTGGCAGCATCCTGAGAGAGGGTTGCTGTCGCCATTCTTCTTCATTGATATTCTGGAGACTACAGGTCTTATATATAAGCTTGACATGTATATGTGGGAATGTGCAGCAGCTAAATTAAGTGAATGGAAGAAGAAGGGTGATACGGTTCATTATATCTCTGTAAATATATCTACTAAGGATTTTTATCTTATAGATGTATATGAGGTTATTACATCAATTGTCAAGAAATATGATATTGAACCTAAGATGTTAAAGCTAGAGATTACCGAGACAGCACTTATGTCTGATCTTAAGAAGAATATGGAGGTAATTAAGTCTCTCAGGGATTATGGATTTAAGATAGAGATTGATGATTTTGGAAGTGGATATTCTTCGTTGAATATGTTAAAAGATATAAGTGCAGATGTTCTTAAGATTGATATGGCATTCCTGCGTGCTACAGAGAATGAGGTTAAAGGACAGGATATTCTGGAGACTATTATTTCTCTTGGTGGAAAGCTTGGAATGGAAGTAATTACTGAAGGAGTAGAGACAGACAAACAGCTTATTATGCTGACAGAGATGGGGTGTCATATATTCCAGGGATATTATTTCTCAAAGCCTATACCAGTCGAAGAATTTGAACAAAAATACATGAATGAATAATGGGAGGAAGTTATGAGCGAGAATTGTTCAGGAAGTTGCTCAAGCTGCAGTTCAGACTGCGAATCAAGAAAAGGACCACAGATATTAAGAAATGCCAATAATGGCAAAGTTAAGAAGGTTATAGCTGTTGTCAGTGGCAAGGGAGGTGTTGGTAAATCACTTGTCACATCAATGCTGGCAGTTAAAGCCAATAAGGATGGAAAGAAATCGGCAATACTTGATGCAGATATTACAGGACCATCTATTCCTAAGTCTTTTGGACTTACAGAAAGGGTAACATGTAATGAAGATGGAACTGTAATGTATCCTGAAACTTCAAAGAATGGCATTAAGGTTATGTCACTTAATCTTCTTATGGAAAAGGAGACTGACCCGGTTATATGGAGAGGACCTGTTATTGCGGGAGTTGTTAAGCAGTTCTGGGAAGATGTTGACTGGGATGAGACAGACTGTATGTTTGTTGACTGTCCTCCGGGAACAGGAGATGTTCCTCTTACAGTTTTCCAGTCTATGCCGATAGACGGAATTATTATTGTAACTTCACCACAGGATCTTGTTTCAATGATTGTGGAGAAGGCAATTAATATGGCTAAGCTTATGAATATTCCGGTTATTGGAATTGTAGAGAATATGTCTTATTTCAAATGTCCAGACTGCGGTAATATCCATTATATATACGGAAAGAGTAAGATTGATGAAGTGGCAGCAGCTAATGATATCAAGACTGTTGCAAAGCTTCCAATGGACGCAAAGGTAGCTGGACTTGTTGATTCAGGAAAGGCTGAGGAACTTGATGTGTCTGCATTAGATGGAATATTTGATGCAATTATGGCTTAACAGAGAAGAATAATGAAAAGATTGATTTTATTTAAAGGCGGAGTAGAAACATTAGAATTCTTTACAGAGCAGATGGCTGCTGTATGGGAGAAGATGGGCTGCTCCGTTTTCTGGTATAATTTAATGTTACAGCAGGCCAGTTCTTCTGCACTGGTGGAATTTTTCAAGGCTCACAGCTCAGACGAGTGGTATATGTTTACATTTAACTTTGAAGGAATAGCAGGAGAAGCCGGTCTGTATCGTGATGATGGCTGGAATTTCTGGGACTGGGCAGGTGTTAAGGTTGTAAATGTGGTTGTAGATCACCCGCTTTATTACAACAAATATATCCGAAAGCACCCTGAAAAGTATATCCAGCTTGATATTGATGAAATGCATGTTGCATACATGAACAGGTTTTTCCCGGAAGTACATACTGAATATATGCTTACAGCCGGAACAGAGCTTAATTATAACAGATGTATAATGCCTGATAAGAATTACCTGTCAATGAAGGAAAGACCGATAGATATTATATTTACAGGTAATTACACTCCGAAAAGAATACTAAGGAAACATCTGGATAACATGGATGATGAGTATATAGATTTCTATGAGGGTGTGCTGTCATATCTGATAGACAATCCGTCAGAGACGATTGATGCGGCGGCGGAAAATGCGTTACGCAGGGAATTCCCTGATATTACAGATGAACAGCTTGTCGACTGCATGCCTAATATGATGTATGCAGACCTTGCTGTAAGATTCCACTACAGGGAGCTTGCAATAAGGGCACTGGCTGATTCAGGACTTAAGATTCATACTTATGGCGAAGGTTATAATTATATCGAATGTAACCACCATGAGAATATAATTGAGCATGGAGGTGTTGATTCCAAGGTGTGTCTTGATATGATTAGTCAGGCAAAGATTTCTCTTAATGTAATGCCATGGTTTAAGATGGGCGCACACGACAGAGTGTTTAATACTATGCTTAATGGAGGTGTTGCACTTACTGATACTTCGCTGTTTTATGAGAACACATTTGCAGATGGTGAAAATGTGTTGTTCTATTCACTTGAGGATTTAAGAGACTATGAAAAGTCGGGATATGATGCGTGTATTGCGGCACGAATTACGGATAAGGTTAAATGTGCATTAGCTGATACAAAACATTTGCAGGAAATCGCTGACAGCGGGTATGAATGCTGTAAGGGCAGACATAGCTGGATTGAGAGGGCTGTAGTGATTGAAAAGTATTTTCGTTAAATGGAATTGAATAATACAAATAAACATGTGTGTGCAATTTTTCTGTACTCCATGCCATAAATCACTAGAATATATAACTCAATTACAGTATTATTATAATTAACAGATACAGACAGGTTATTTTATGATAGGAGTATATTATGGCAAATTCACAAAAAGGCAAGATTGATATGACCACAGGTCATATCATGAGAAATATTATACTGTTTGCGATACCGATTATTATTGGAAATGTTTTGCAGCAGTTATATACTACGGTTGATGCACTTGTAATAGGTAAATACTGTGGTGATACATCTTTAGCTGCGGTAGGAACGAGTTCGCAGCCTGTTGAAGTATTATTATGTGTCTTTTTAGGAATAGGAACAGGTGTGTCTATTCTTATTTCACAATATACCGGGGCCAGGGAATCGAGAAAGGTTGTTTCAGTATGTGGAACTTCAATAACATTTATATATATTATAGGTATTCCGATTGGAATTCTTGGATGGTTTGCAGCACCGTATATTCTGGAATTTATGAAAGTGCCGCAGGATGTGTGGAATGCCGCATTAATCTATACAAGGGTTGTATTCTTAGGCACACTTGGTAATCTGGGGTATAATATGAACGCCGGAATTTTAAGAGGACTTGGAGACAGCAAGGCTTCGCTATGGTTTCTGGTTGTGTCATGTGTTTCTAATATAGTATTTGATTTATTGTTTGTTGCAGGTTTTGGAATGGATGTAGCCGGGGCAGCACTTTCTACAAGTATTGCCATGTTTATTTCATGGATTGTAAGTATTGTTTATATAAGAAAGAAGTTTCCAGAGATACAGTTTACATTTTTGCCGAGAAGATTCTCTGGAACAATGATGAAGGATATTCTGGCTATTGGCTTACCTGTTGGTCTTAACAATTCGCTTTATTCATTAGGACATGTTGCATTACAGACCTTTAATAACTCACAGGGTGCTATATTTATGGCAGGAGGTGCAGTAGCAGGAAGAATTACAGGATGCTCTAACATAGCAATTACCGGATTGTCTTCGGCGGCCACTACATTTTCAGGACAGAATTACGGTGCTAAGAAATACTCAAGAATTAAAGAAGGACACTGGAGAATTCCATTGTGTTCAGGTCTTATTACATTAAGTTGTGGATTGTTTTTCATAATGATACATAAACCTATAATACGTTTCTTTTCATCAGATGAAATGGTATTGATGTATGCGAGCAGGCATGTTGTTGTCATGCTGCTTTCACAGTGGTTTTTTGCTATCTTTAACTGTATAATATCTATTGTAAACGGAACCGGAAAGGTGCGTTATACTACAATTGTCAATATTCTTATGCTTTGGGCGGTCAGAATTCCAAGTGCCTATATTATTAACAGATACTTTGATGGAACATGGGTAATGTTGTGCTTCCCAATTTCTTTCAGTTTTGGAATGTTTGCAATGATAGGTTATTATCTGTTCTCGCCAGCATGGAAGGAAGTTATGAGAATGGCAGAAAAAAATTCATAATGCCGGTAAAATATAAACCCCTGTATCAACATGCATGGAATTGTTGATACAGGGGTATTAATTTAACAAAATATTATTTCAGAATAATTACTGAAGGAGTGTAAGAACACCCTGGTTAGACTGGTTAGCCTGAGCAAGCATAGACTGTCCAGCCTGAGCTAAGATGTTGTTCTTGCTGTAGTTAACCATTTCTTCAGCCATATCTGTATCACGGATACGAGATTCAGCTGTCTGCATATTCTCAGAAGCTGTGTCAAGGTTGTTGATTGTGTGCTCAAGTCTGTTCTGAACGGCACCCATCTGACCTCTTGCCTTAGATATCTTCTTAATAGCTGCATCGATAGTTGTTGTAGCTGTCTTAGCAGTTTCCTGCTTACTTAAATCTACTTTACCAACACCTACGCCAAGTGCATCAGCGCTCATGTCGTCAAGAGTGAAGCTCATTGTCTGACCTTCGTTAGCACCAATCTGGAGTTCAATACCCTTGCCTGTATTAGATGAACCTGCCTTTAAGCTAATATTTCCATTTTTATCTGCTTCAGCACTAATACCAGTCTTTGAGTTGATTAATTTAGCCATCTTAGCCGCTTCTGCAGGGTCTATTGTAGCAGCTGCTGTTTCAATATAGTTAACATCCTTATAATCATCACCTAATTTAGTTGCATCTGTAACATACGCAAATTTCTGTCCATTAACAGTAAAGATTGCATCTTCAATATTACCAGATCCATCATATGCCGCATAATCTTTACTTAACTTAGAATAAGCATCTGTACCTGGTGTTACAGTTGCAGCAGCAGCCTTAGCTGTACCCAGCTGTGTTAACACAACATTTGATGATACACCTTCTTCTTTAGAAGTGAATGTAATTGTTTTATCTCCTGTAGCATATGTCATGTCAAACTTATCTGCTAAATCTGTATCTTTCAATGCCTTAATAATTGCATTTGCATCCGCTTCTTCATCAGCTCCAGCTGTAAATTTAACAGTTGTTGTAGAAGCATTGCCATCTTTATCCATAACTGTTACAGCATATGTTGACTCTGTACCATCTGCAGTATTTGTAAGTGCTGCTGATACTGATTTACCTGTTGTTGCAGGCTCAGTTGTAAGCATAGCATCTGCGCTCTTACTTACAGAAGCCTGTACCTTGCTTCCTGACTGTGAACCATCAAGTAACTTCATTGTATTGAACTCTGTTGTATCAGAGATTCTTGTAAGCTCGCTCTGAAGCTGCTCGATTTCGTTCTGTACTGCCTCTCTATCGTCATCTGTCTCAGTTCCGTTAGCTGCCTGTACTGAAAGCTCTCTCATTCTCTGAAGGATTGAGTGTGATTCATTCAAAGCACCTTCTGCTGTCTGGATAAGTGAAATACCATCCTGTGCATTATCAGATGCCTTATTAAGACCTCTGATCTGGCTTCTCATCTTTTCTGAGATTGAAAGTCCTGCAGCATCATCAGCTGCACGGTTAATTCTGTAACCTGAAGATAACTTCTCTGTTGACTTTGACTGTGCAGATGAAACTCCGCTGAGCATTCTGTTAGCATTCATAGCTGCCATATTGTGTTGTACTACCATAGTATATACCTCCGTGTATAAATAATATTTTTATGGAAGGAAATCCGTTCCCGTTCCATTAGTTAATTAAATAGAAATGCACTTGACATAACTATTTGATTAGTGTTTATAATAAACAGAATTACCATGCTAATCCTGAGTATTATTTTTTTTAGTATTCTTATCCTCTTTGATAAGATGGCGGATTTTGGAGACTGTCTCCTGCGAGAGCTTAGGTTCTGCATAGTAAGACGGGGCAGAATGCGGATAATTATTTTCTGAGCTGTCTTTTTTCCTAGAAAGAACCTTACTTCTTACAATGTTAAGTTCTCTGGGGGCATCAATAAGAAGATGAATGTTGCCATCTGTTCCGCCCGAATACACTACCCGGATATCATTACCAATATTAATAAATTCACCGGGTTTGATTGTGAGCTTTAACATTTCAAAACCTCCTTGCTTTCCATGACCATGCAACAAAATATTTCAAATTGTTGCATCCCAACAATTACATGGAGGTAAATAATATGGGAACATCTCAACCAATCAGAAGCTTGGATGAACTGACAGCTTTTCGTAGTTATTATTTAAATAAGGAGGTTAATCTTCGTAATTACATGCTGATATGTATGGGACTAAATACTGCATTAAGAATTAGTGATATGTTGCAGTTAAAATGGGGGAATGTGTATGACTTTGATAGGAAACATTATGTGAAACATATTGTTGTATGCGAAGGGAAAACAGGAAAGGAGACAAGAATAGCAATTAATAATAATCTTATAGAAGCATTTGAAATGTACATGGGAAGTTTAAAGAGTGTTTCAGGTAATGATTATATTTTTACTGGAAAAACAAAGGGAACGCATTTGTCACGTTCACAGGCATTCAGAATAATTACACATGTAGCGGAAGCCCTTAATATGGAGAATGGAATAAGTTGTCATTCCTTAAGAAAAACTTTTGGATATTATGCATGGAAATATGGAACGCCTCCGGCAATGTTAATGGAAATATATAATCATTCGTCATATGAAATTACTAAAAGATATCTGGGAATCAAACAGGATGACAGAGATAATGTTTTTTGAAAGTGAATTTATAAATATATTAATAATTAATTTTAAATTAAATTGAAATTTAGACTAAAGAATTTGATGTCGATGTCGATATAACATATGAAGTTAATAAATAATGATTAATATGGGATGCAACAATTTGAAATATTTTGTTGCATCCATTTAGTTTTTATTATTCTTCTTTTTTAAGATATAATACTAGAAAAGAATTTAGTTTCAATATTGACGCATATTCATGAATATGATAATATAGCACATGTTCGCGGATATGGCGGAATTGGCAGACGCGCTAGATTTAGGTTCTAGTGTCAACAGACGTGCAGGTTCAACTCCTGTTATCCGCATATTTTTTAAGGCTGATGCACTTCTTTGTGTGTCAGCTTTTTTGATTTGGAAAATATCAGATTGTGGTGTACAATAAAGAAAACATGTCCGGAAAGGAGGCCAATATGGCAGAGTATGTATTAGAAAACAACATTTTAAAAGTTACGGTGGATTCTAAGGGATGTGAAATAAGAGATGTATTGTGTAAAACTGACAATACACACAGAATGTGGAACGCCAATCCCGAAGGATGGAAAAGAGTTGCACCTGTTCTTTTCCCGCTTATTGGCAAATATAAGGATAACCAAAGCATTTATAATGGAAAAGTATATGAAATGGGTCAGCACGGATTTGCAAGAGATATGGAATTCACACTTGTTAAGCATAATGACGATATGCTGGTTATGAGACTTGAATCCGATGAAAACACTAAAGAAAAATATCCTTTTGATTTTGCATTGGAGCTGGAGTATCACCTTATTGACAATGAGATTAAAGAAGTATACAGAGTAATCAATAAAGATAATGAAATGATGCATTTCAGCATAGGTGGTCATCCGGCTTTTGTAACACCAGAGAATGATGCAAGCATGGCTGGCTGTAAGATAAGATTTGATGCAGACAGAATTACATATCATCTGATAGGAGATTATCAATTAATGGCGAGGGATGAGTATGAGCTGCCATTAATTAATCATGAATATACAATACAAGAGGACAGCTTTGAAAAAGATGCATTTATAATTGAGGGAAGTCAGGCAGGAACGGTAAGTCTTGTTAAAAATGAAAAGCCTTTTGTTACAGTTAAGTTTGATACGCCGGTATTTGGTCTGTGGTCATGCAAATCAAAAAATGTTCCATTTGTATGTATAGAGCCGTGGTATGGAAGAACAGATGCCATAGATTTTACAGGGGAGCTTAAGGACAGGGAATACAGTAATCATCTTGATGCCGGAGAAGTTTTCGAGAAGTCATTTTCAATCTTATTTTATTAATAACATTATTAACATAAAAACAGCGCCGTATGCCATTGTATGCAATATAGCGCTGTTTTTTATGCAAAGTGATTACTTTAAAAACATATGAATTAAACTGTTATTTGTTTTTGTGTATGGCTGGTAGCGCATAGGCAGGTCAAGCCAGCATTTTTTATCTACAATGCTCTTATAGTGTGAAAATGTATCAAATCCGGCTTTTCCGTGATATGAGCCCATGCCGCTTTCACCGAATCCGCCAAAGCCCATCTTGGAAGTTGCAAGGTGAATGATTGTATCATTGATACAGCCACCACCGTAATTGCATCTTGAGGTTACATAACGGGTTTCTTTCTTATTCTTAGTGAATATATACAGAGCAAGCGGGTGCATGTGTGCATTGACAGTGTTTACTGCCTCCTCGACAGAGTGAAAGGTAAGTATTGGCATAAGTGGACCGAATATTTCTTCCTGCATCACAGCATCGTCAAATGTAACATTATCCATTATCGTAGGTTCAATACGCAGAGAATCTGCATCTGATGCACCACCAAGAACGACTTTGCTATTATCGATAAGACCTGATATCCTGTTAAAATGCTTTTCATTAACAATTTTGCCATAATCATTGTTGTTAAGTGGAGAATCTGTAAACTGGCGCTTTGTTTCGTTGATAAGTTCTTTCACAAGATGGTCTTTGATACTGTCCTGAACATATATGTAATCAGGCGCAACACATGTCTGCCCGCAATTCAAGAATTTGCCGAATACAATTCTTCTGGCAGCAAGCTTTAAGTCCGCAGATTCTGTTACTATACATGGGCTTTTTCCGCCAAGCTCAAGTGTTACCGGGGTTAAGTATTCAGCGGCTTTGCGCATAACTTCCTTGCCGACAGCCTGGCTTCCTGTAAAAAATATGTAATCAAAATGTTCATTAAGCAGACAGTTATTTTCAGCTCTTCCGCCAGTTACAACAGATACATAAGCAGGGTCAAATATTTCTTTTATTATGAGACATATAACATCGCTGACATAAGGTGAGTACGCACTTGGTTTAAGAATCGCTGTGTTTCCTGCGGCAATTGCATCAACAAGGGGTTCCATTGTCAGAAGAAATGGATAATTCCAAGGACTCATAATAAGGACAACTCCGCGTGGTGACGGCTTCTTAAAGCTTCTGGAATGAAACTGTGCAAGGGGTGTTGGAACATTTTTCTCCCTGCTGAATGTCCTTATATGTTTTATCATATAAGATATCTCGCTGAGAGTAAGCCCGACTTCACACATATAACTTTCAAACTGGCTTTTGCCAAGGTCTTTATAGAGAGCATCAAATATTTCATTCTCATGTTTCTTAATTGCCGAATATAGTTTCTTTAAGGCATCAATTCTTACATTTACATCAAGTGTTGTACCTGTAAGAAAGAAATGTCGCTGCGATTGTACAAGTTTATTGATTTGTGTAGCTTCCATATCATACCTCATTTTCACATGTATTATCTTTCATAAGTTTATAGTAGAATTGTTCGAGTGTCTTAGCGTCCATAAGAACCGGAACAGGGTAGAGAGGATTAGCCTCTTTGTCGGCATACCCTGCAAGCTTAGGAATATCCGCCTCTTTAATCTCAGGAATTGTATCGCCAATGTTAAATCTTGCTTTCATATCTCTGACTGCCTGTATAAATGCTTTGGCAGCAGTCTCATCTGGCATATCCTTATCTGCAACACCGGCGGCAATTGCAAGGTCATGCAGCTTCGTATAGATGGATTCTCCATAGCTTTCAAGAACCATTGGGAGAATTACTGCATTTGCAAGTCCATGAGGAACATTATATTCGCCACCTAGAGAATGTGCAATTGCATGGACATATCCTACATATGATTTAGTGAATGCACATCCGGCATAATAAGCAGCTTTAAGCATATTCTTTCTTGCTGTTGTATCAGAACCGTTAGTGTATGCTCTGTCAAGATTGTTAAATATTAATTCAGTAGCCATAAGTGCGTCTTTTCTTGTACCCGGAGTTGTTGAGTTTCCGATGTAGGCTTCAACGGCATGTGTAAGTGCATCCATTCCTGTAGTTGCGGTAATTGAAGCAGGAAGTGTAAGGGTTACCTTCGGGTCAAGGACTGCATATCTTGGAATAAGCGGAAAGTCGTTGATTGCGTATTTGTGGCGGGTTGTGGCGTCTACAATTACGGCTGCAAGAGTAGTTTCACTTCCAGTTCCTGCTGTTGTAGGAATTGCAACCAGCAGAGGAAGCTTTGAGTGAACCTTAAGGATTCCGCCCAGCTTAGACAGATGTGTCTTAGGTCTTGCAATTCTTACACCAACAGCTTTGGCACAGTCCATGCTTGAACCGCCGCCAAAGCCGATTATGCAGTCACATTTGTTATCTTTATATATGGCAAGTGCTTCTTCCACGGTATCAGTTGTAGGGTTAGCTACAGTTTTATCATAAACATGGTATTCAATGCCAGCATTGTCAAATACATCTGTAAGCATAGAGAGAATGCCAAGCTTTGCAATTCCGGGATCAGTAATAATTACAGGACATGACTTCTTCTTTTTGTTAAGTACAGATGGAATGTCAGACAACGCGCTTACAATTTTAGGCTTCCTGTATGGAAGAAATGGCAGTGCAATCTTGAATACAGTCTGAAAACTTCTGCAGTATATTTTCTTGAAAATGTTCATTGTACACCTCTTTTGAATTTAAAATATTTTGACTACCAAATTATAATACCCGAAGTTCATATTGACAAGGGGTTAGTCAGGAATCTGCAGTCCGGTTCCATCCATATGAAAATTTTCAGTATTAATAAGCTGTGATACAGGCACGATTTCGTAGCCTTGGGACTGCAGCCCGGTTATTACAGATTCGAGAGCTTCGGCTGTATATTTAGCACCGTTGTGCATAAGAATTATGGAACCGTTCTTAAGAGCTTTATGTGTTGTCACGGTCTTAATTATGTTGTCTGTTCCATAGTCCTTCCAGTCAAGGGAATCTACATCCCATTCTATAGGATAGAAGTTACAACCATAGACTGTATCAATAAGTGTTGAATTATAATCACCGTATGGCGGGCGGAACAAGAAGCTCGTATATCCGGTGATTTCTTTTATTTTATTGGCAACAGACATGATTTCATCTTTCTGCTCATTTACAGAAAGTTTACTCATTTCTTTATGGTTCTGGCTGTGATTGCCGAGGTCGTGACCACGGTTATAGATTTCAAGAACCTTATCAGGGTAGCTGTCAACCCAGCCTCCGGTCATGAAAAATGTGGTTTTGATATTATATTTATCAAGAATGTCAAGAATTTTTATAGTATCTTCATCGCCCCATGCGGCATCAAATGATATGGAAACATATTTTTTGGAGGTATCGAGATTAGTCTTTTTACTAAGGTCAACACAGTATATAGGAAGTTTACGGCTGCCTATGCTGCAATTGCCCATGATTGCACCGCCGCCAATTCCGTTTCCCTGATTGGATGAGTTGTATGGCGGTAATCTGTTGGAATCTGATGAAATTGACTGATTAGAACTGCTTGAATCATTTGATGAACTGGATTTATCGGAGTTGTTTGATTTATCGAAAGTACCTGAACTGTCCGATGATTTAGGTGGCTCATTGGTAATTGTAGATGTGTTTGCAGAATTTTCAGAAGAGGATTGTTTATGTCTTGCGGTTATTATGCCGCAGATTACTAAAATGATTATAACGCAGTATATGAATATAATGCGCATTTGTTTATTAGAAAAAAGAGACATACTGATACCTCGGATAATGCTTAGTATCAATATATCTCTTTACATTTTAAAAAATTACTGCTTTTTTCATTACTTAGCAGAAGAACTGCTTTCTGTTGCAGATGTATCTTTAACAAGGCCATCAGGATGGAGTGAAACATTTAATTCACTTGTGCTTTCATCGTAATCATCGCCAAGAATCTGCTTAACGAGAGTCTGGCAGTATGAAAGGCTGAAATCAGAGCAGCCGGAATCGTTGCGGATTGCATTGCCTGATGCAAGTGATTCTGTGTAATCACTTAATTTATATGTAGTGATTGCTTTCTTGCCGAAAAGCTTCTGTGTTATGACAGGTGTAAGATTGTAATTCTTAACATAACAGCCTGTTTCATCTTTAACAAGTGTCATCTTAGCCATACCGCCTATCATACGAGGCTTCTGGTCCTGATTAGAAACGAAGTTACCAAGTGAATAGTATACAAGCATTTCATGCCCCTTAGTATCAGATACTACCTCGACAGGCTCAAGGACATGAGGATGTGTACCGATAACAACATCAACACCAAGGCTTAAGAAAAGCTGTGTCCAGTAATTCTGGTTAGAATCTGGTGTGTAGACATATTCAGTACCCCAGTGTGGAAGTACAATAACCATATCAGCAAGCTGTTTAGCCTTAGTTACATCTGCTGTAATCTTATCCTTATCAAGCATGTTTACAATATAAGGCTTGGAATCAGGAATAGGAATTCCATTAGTTCCGTATGTGTAGTTAAGAAATGCTATCTTGAAGCCTTCTTTTTCATAAACATATATATTCTCATAATCTTCCTCTGTTTCGTTGATACCAAGAACAGTAGTATCAGGATGATAAGTCTTCCAGAATGAAAGGCAGTTCTCAACACCCTTAAGTCCTTTGTCTAATGTGTGGTTGGTAGCATGAAGGATAATGTTGAAGCCTGCTTTAACTTCTGCATCACCAAGTGCCCATGGTGAGTTAAATGTTGGATATCCTGTGTAAGCAAAATCAGAACCGCCGAGGATTGTTTCCTGATTAACGATTTTTATGTCTGCAGAGCTGATATCCTTAGCTATGTTAGTGTAGAGGTGGTCGAAGTTGTAAGTTTCATCATCCATAAGACCACTTTTTACAACACCTTCATGCATAAGCATATCACCAATCATCATAAGGTCGACTTCGACAGTAGGAACCTTGGTTGTAGTTTCTTCCTCTGTTGTGGGTTCAGCAGTAGTCTCATTATTCTGGTTATCGGCAACAGAAGGATTATTTTCTTTTTTGTGACTGCCAATAACAGCGAATACGATACTTATAGTTACAACAAAGAGTACAGCAGCAATGATAGCAATGAGTTTTACATTAAGTTCAGAGCGTCTGCGTCTCTTAAGAGGTACATTTGTTTTCTTAGCCATAATTTATCTCCCTTAAAATTATTAATATATGTCTTAAAAAGACAAAATATGCATAACTATGGTACATTAAGAAACAAAATTTTTCAAGAAAAATATTAGTATTCTACACAAAGAGATTAAAATGTAGTATATTTATAAAAGTTGGCAATAAGCCACAATAAGAAATATATAATTATAACGGAGGTTTCTTATGAGCAGATACACTAAGGACGATATATTCAGAATGGTTGAAGAAGAGGATGTAGAGTTTATACGTCTTCAGTTTACAGATATTTTTGGAACACTCAAGAATATTGCAATTACTTCAAGCCAGCTTGAGAAGGCACTTGATAACAAATGCATGTTTGACGGTTCTTCTGTTGAAGGCTTTGTAAGAATTGAAGAGTCAGATATGTATCTGTATCCTGACTACGATACATTTGAAATATTCCCATGGAGACCACAGCAGGGAAAGGTTGCAAGACTTATCTGTGATGTGTATACACCAGATGGCAAGCCTTTTGAGGGCGACCCAAGATGGATACTTAAGAAAACTATTAAAGAAGCGAATGAAATGGGATACCGCTTTGATGTCGGTCCAGAATGTGAATTTTTCTTATTCCATACAGATGACAACGGACTTCCTACAACTTTAAGCCATGAAAAAGCTGGATATTTTGATCTTGGACCTAATGACCTGGGCGAGAATATAAGAAGAGATATGGTTCTTACTCTTGAGGATATGGGGTTTGAGATTGAGGCTTCACATCATGAGGTTGCTCCTGCACAGCATGAGATTGATTTTAAATATGATGAGGCTTTAAAGACAGCAGATAATATACAGACATTTAAGATGACAGTTAAGACAATTGCCAAGAGACATGGACTTTATGCAACATTTATGCCAAAGCCAAAGTTTGGTATCAGCGGTTCTGGAATGCATATTAATATGTCACTTGCAACTGAAGAGGGTAAGAATATATTTGCAGATGAGAATGGAAAGATTGGTTTATCAGATGATGCATATCATTTTATTGCTGGTATTATGAAGCACGCAAGAGGTATGTCAGCAATAACTAATCCGCTTGTTAATTCATATAAAAGACTTGTTCCGGGATATGAAGCACCTGTATATATAGCATGGTCAGCAAAGAACAGAAGTCCGCTTATAAGAATACCTGCATCAAGAGGAAATGGAACAAGAGTTGAGTTAAGAAATCCGGATCCTACAGCTAATCCATATCTCGTGCTGGCACTCTGCCTTGCAGCAGGACTTGATGGTATTAAGAACAAGATAGAAGTACCTGAGAGTGTTGACTGCAATATATATGAGATGACACCTGGCGAGAGAAGGGCAGCAGGAATAGAGAATATGCCGGCAGACCTTAAGGAAGCTGTTGACTGTCTTGTGACAGACGAATTTTTATGCAGCGTACTTGGAGAACATATTACAACCAAATATGTTGAAGCTAAGATGAAAGAATGGGAAAACTACACAACAAGGGTCTCACAGTGGGAAATTGATGAATATCTCTACAAGTATTGATTAAACATGGTAAAGCGTATGCTAAGTAGAAAAGGAGTTAATTGATGTCCACATTGATTGTAGCATTTCCTAAGTTAGAGGAGGCTAAAACAGTAAGGAATCTTTTGATTCACAGAGGCTTCGATGTCGCTGTACCATGTACAAGTGGGGCACAGGCAATCAATCAGGCTGATACTTTGTCTGATGGAATCATAATATGCGGATATAAGCTGTCAGATAATATGGTTTATACTGAATTATATGAATATAAGCCAAAGAGCTTTGAGATGTTGTTAGTTGCGTCCCAGAACAGATGGGAAGATTGTCAGGACAATGGAATTGTATGTGCAGCAATGCCAATAAAGGTTAATGACCTTGTGTCAACTATAGAGATGATGCTTCAGGCACAGATAAGGCGTAGAAGGAAATTAAGGTCACAGCCAAGAAAGAGAAGTCCGGAAGAACAGAAGATAATTGATGATGCAAAGCATCTGCTTATGGAAAGAAATAATATGTCAGAGCAGGAGGCATTCAGATATATCCAGAAATGCAGCATGGACAGTGGCAATACAATGGTAGAGTCAGCAACTATGGTAATGGGAATATATCAGGATGTATAACAAATGTGTTTCATTACTACATTTATAATATGAAAAGGAGACCAGGTATGAAGTTTACTAAAATGCATGGAGCAGGCAACGACTACATATACGTAGACTGCACACAGTCGGTAATTGATAATCCGTCACAGGTCGCAATTGATTTAAGTGACAGACATTTTGGAATAGGTTCAGATGGACTTATTCTTATTAAGAACTCAGATAAAGCTGATTTCTTTATGGAGATGTACAACGCAGATGGTTCGCAGGGACAGATGTGTGGCAATGGAATAAGATGTGTTGGAAAGTTCGTATATGACAACGGACTTACAGATAAAACAACAGTTACTATTGATACACTTGCAGGTGTGAAGATACTTGAGCTTAAAACTGGTGCAGATGGCAAGGTTGAGACGGCAAGGGTTAACATGGGCGCACCAATTCTTGAGGCAGCACAGATTCCTGTCGATACGAAGGGACTTAAAGAATATAAAGGCTGTGAGATAGAGACAATTGCCGGAAAGGTTGTTAAGACACCTGTTGTGGATGAGACTATTGTTGTAGAAGGTAAGGAGTACAAGGTAACAGCAGTTTCAATGGGTAATCCTCATGCTATTGTTTATCTTGATAAAGATATTGATATTAAGAAATTTGAGATTGAAAAAATCGGACCTTTCTTTGAAAATCACAAAGCATTTCCAGAGAGAATTAATACTGAATTCATTCAGGTTGTAGATAAGAATAATCTTAATATGCGTGTGTGGGAGAGAGGTTCCGGGGAGACACTTGCCTGTGGTACAGGTGCATGTGCGAGCCTTGTTGCAACTGTTCTTAACGGAATGTGCGACACAACAGCAACACTTCATCTTCTTGGAGGTGACTTAAAGATTACATGGGATAAAGATGAGAATACCGTATATCTTGAAGGCCCGGCTAAAACAGTATTTACAGGGGAGGTAGATATTTAATATGATGACAGATATGACAATGGATAATTTCCTTGCGGTTTTATCTTCAAGTGAGCCGGTGCCGGGTGGCGGCGGAGCATGCGGATATGTGGCAGCAGTAGGTATGAGCCTTGGTAATATGGTGCTGGCACTTACTACCGGAAAGAAGAAATACGCAGAGTATCAGGAAGAGATTGAAGAACTTATTGTTAAAGCTACAGATCTTACAAAGAGACTTGCAGAGTGCATGGATAAGGATGCAGAGAGCTTTAAGCCTCTTGCAGCAGCTTATGGTCTTCCTAAGGATACAGAAGAACAGATTAAGGAAAGAGAAGCAATTATGGCAAAGGCACTTGTTACAGCCTCAGAAGCCCCTCTGTCAATGATGGAGCTTATACTTGAAGCCATGAAGCTTATCAACCGTATATCTGTAATTGGAAGCAGAATTGCAATCAGTGATGCAGGTGTCGGCATAACAATGTGTGAGGCTGCAATGAAGGGTGCTTCGCTTAACGTATTTATCAATACAAAGCTTATGAAGGACAGAGAACTTGCTGAAGATATGAACTTTAAGGCAGATAAGATGCTTGCTGAAGCAGCACAGATTGAAGAAGAAACATTTGGAAGAGTTATGGACGCTGTAAGACCATAGAACAGGATTGCAAAATAAGGAGGAAAATTCCTCTCCTCGCTGGGGGAGACAATGTGCTTAAAAAGCACATGGATTTTGCTTCGCAAAACAAGGAGGAATAATGGAGACACTTAAGGGATTACCGGTTGCTAATGCTATTAATGAGAAGATTATTGAAGAGATGAAGGACTGGAAGGGCGCAATTCCACATCTTGCAATTGTGCGTGTTGGTGAAAGACCAGATGATATGTCATATGAGCGTGGCGCTACCAAGAAGATGGAAAAAGTAGGATTCAGATGTACTTCATATACATTTCCTGCTGATATTGATAATGATACTTTCCAGAAAGAATTTGACAAGATTAATGAAGATGAGGATATTGACGGAATTCTTCTTTTAAGACCTTTGCCAAAGCATCTTGATGAGAAGGCAATTGAGAACAGAATTGCCAGTGTGAAGGATCTGGACGGAATATCACCTATGAATCTTGCAAAGGTATATGCAGGGGATCCGACAGGATATGGTCCATGTACAGCAGAAGCTGTAATTGAGATGTTAGATTATGCAGGAGTTGACTTAAAGGGTAAGAGAGCAGTAGTTATCGGAAGAAGTCTTGTTATCGGTAAGCCGGTTGCGATGATGCTTATGAAGAAGAATGCAACAGTAACAGTGTGTCATACTAAGACAGTTGATATGCCGGGAGTATGTAAGGGTGCTGAGGTGCTTGTTGCGGCAGCAGGCGTTGCAAAGATGGTTGACAAATCATTTGTTGCAGATGGTGCAGTTGTAATTGACGTTGGAATAAATGTTGATGAAGACGGCAATCTGTGTGGTGATGTTGATTTTGAAGATGTTGCAGAGAACGCTTCTGTATGTACACCGGTTCCTGGAGGAGTAGGTTCGGTAACAACATCAGTTCTTGCAAAACATCTGCTTAAGGCAGCTAAGGCAAGAAGAGCATAAAAAAGTCCTTGCTTTATTGTACATAAGAATGTATTATAATTTGCGGTATGAATTGGTAGCACCAATTTATACCGCAAATTTTTATTATGGAGAAATGTTATGAAATTATTGAGACAGTTTCTTATAATACTGGCTATTTCATTTGTCGGAGAAGCACTTAAATATCTGCTTCCGCTGCCGGTTCCAGCCAGTATATATGGAATGGTGATACTTTTTGTTGGACTTCTTACCGGACTTATAAAGCTTAGCTGGGTAAAAGACGCAGGAAAATTTCTTATAGCTGTAATGCCTGTTATGTTCATTCCGGCAGGAGTAGGACTGATGTCTTCATGGGGGGTATTAAAACCTATGCTCGTGCCGGTGCTTGTTGTTACGGTTGTTGCTATAATTACGGTTATGGCGGTTACAGGTCAGGCTTCACAGATAATCATACGTGCTGACAGGAAGAGAGAATTACGCAAAGCACAAAGAAATGAGGTTAATACTAATGAATGATTTTTTCAGAGAATCACTTTTTGCCGGAGTCACATTAAGTCTTTTATCATACTTTATTGGTTCTGTGCTTAAGAAAAAATTTAAGCTTGGAATATTCAATCCACTGCTTATATCAATAATAATAACAATAATAGTACTTGCAGTATCAGGCGTTGATTATGATGTATATAATCAGGGTGCCAGGTATCTTAGCTGGTTTCTTACACCGGCAACTGTATGTCTTGCAATTCCGCTGTATGAGCAGTGGAGTCTTCTTAAGAAGAATTACAAGGCAGTTGTTGTAGGAATAGCATCAGGTGTGCTTACAAGTTTAACAACGGTACTTGTGTTATCTAAAATTATGAATCTGAGTCATGCAGAATATGTTACTCTTCTTCCGAAGTCAATAACTACTGCTATTGGTATGGGAGTTTCTGAGGAACTTGGAGGTTATGTAACAATCACAGTTGCAGTTATTGTTGTAACAGGAGTTCTTGGAAATATATTTGGTGAGCTTATATGTAAAATATTCAGAATAAAAGAACCGATTGCCAAAGGACTTGCGTTAGGATCTGCTGCACATGCGATAGGAACAGCCAAGGCTATGGAAATGGGCGAAGTTGAAGGTGCAATGAGCAGCTTATCAATTGCAGTTGCAGGTATACTTACAGTTGTACTTTCATCAGTATTTGCTGGATTTATGTAAAATTAGGAGGCGTTAAACATGATAATCACAATTGCAAGACAATGTGGATGTATGGGAGACCAGATAGGAAAAGCACTGGCAGAGAAATATTTTATACCATTTTATGATAAGGATGCCGTGTGCAGACTTGCGAAAGAAAAAGGCTTGTATGAGAAGTATCCATATTTTTATGGAGAAATGCCTCTTGATATGCTGCTGTATGCTGATACAATGGCAGGCGATGATACAACAGATAATGGAAAAACTCCACGCAAGGCTATGGCTGACATAATCGGTAATGAAAATTGCGTAGTTGTCGGCAGATGCGGAAATAATGCATTCAGACACAGAGAAGATGTTATATCAGTATTTCTCACAGGAAACAAAGAAAAAAGAGTAGAACTTATAGAAAAGAAGCACAATGTCAGCCCTAAGAAAGCAGCTAAGATAGTTGAAGATACAGACCTTAGAAGACGTTCATATCACAATTATTATACAGGTGAAGAATGGGGAAATGCAGAATATTACGATATATGCATAGATGTTTCAAAGGTTGGGGAAGATGGTGCACTAAGACTTATAGAAGCCTATATTAATGAGACAGGGGTGTTATAAGCTGAAACAGGATAATATGAATCAGAAGAAAATATCGCAGGAATACGAAAAGGCAATTCAATATATTTATGAGCTTATGAAAAGCGGGGAGCTTACAATAGGAAGCAGGCTGCCTACTGAGCGTGCACTTGCAGAAACACTTGGAATAGGACGCAATTCAACAAGAGAAGCTTTAAGTATTATGCATGGAATGGGACTTATAGAACGCCGTCAGGGTTCTGGTAATTATATATCAGAGAATGTCGGTCAGTCTATAAAGCAGACTATATTAATGATGATTGCATTAAAGACTATTACTAAGCGTGAAGTATGTGAATTCCGCCGCATGATGGAAAAGTCAGTGTGTAATGCAGTAATACATACAGGTCTTACGAAAGAACAACAGGAGCGCTTGGAAAGCATGGTTAATCATATGAGCATGGTAACAGGTGAAAACCTTGTTGATACTGATAAAGCATTTCACGAGGAACTGATTGCAGATACCGGAAACAACCTGTGGATTACACTGATGGAAGCTGTTGTTGAAGTCTACCGCGAATGGATAGATTATGTCATAAAGCATGCAGATGGAATTAAGAAAAAGAAACTTTTAAAGACACATGAAATGATATATGATAGCCTTATAAAGAAGGATATTGAGACACTTAATGCAGCGATTGATGAGCATTACGATATAATTGAGGAGCTGCTGGGATAAAGAAGTCATAACAAGGAGGATATATGAAATACAAAATTGTTGTATTTGATCTGGACGGAACGATACTTAATACATTGGAAGACCTTGCAGATAGTACTAATTATGCACTTTCAGTATTTGACATGCCTGAGAGGACGATTGAAGAAATCAGACATTTTGTTGGTAATGGGATAAGAAAGCTGATGGAAAGAGCAGTACCACAGGGAACACCAGAAAGCATGATAGTTAAGGTGCATGAAACATTTACAGAGCATTACAAGAAGCACTGTGCCGATAAGACAAGACCTTATGATGGAATAAAAGAACTTATTGAGAATATAAGAAATGCCGGTGTGTACACTGCGGTTGTATCTAACAAGGCTGATTATGGAGTGCAGATTTTATGCAAAGATTATTTTCCGGGACTATTTGATTATGCGGTTGGAGAGAGAGAAGGCATAAGAAGAAAACCATATCCGGACAGCGTTAATGAAGTATTAAGACAGTTTGATGTTGACAGAACACAGGCTGTATATGTCGGGGATTCAGAAGTAGATGTCCAGACAGCGGCTAATGCAGGAATGGATGTATGTATGGTTGGCTGGGGCTTCAGAGATGAAGAATTCTTAAAGGAAAACGGGGCTGAGTTTGTTGTACACAGCCCCGAAGAAGCATGGGAATTCATTAATAAGTAATATACTTATACCACGTTATGAAGCAGGGAAGACTGCAATTCACAAAGCTGGGGGTTCTTGGATTCACGAATCAGTTCTACCAGACCTTCGGTGATAAGCATTGCTCCATCCTTGTTAAAATGTGTATTCTCAGAAACAGTTTCTGGCTTGGCAAGTTCTTTTAAGAAATCGTCAGGCCATTTTCCTTTATTGATACCTTTTTTGATTGAAGTATATCTGTGGATATTGTCATGTCCGATTTTTTCAAAAAGTTCAACTGAATAAGAAAACAGGTCAAGTACAGGAGTGCCGGTTTCTTCGCCAATCTGGCGCATAGCTCTTATATAGCTGAAATTATTACCGCCGTGGCAGCCGGGAGCGTCCATGATTGTTCCGTCATCATTAAAAAATGTTCTTGCAGGCGCAGTAACTAACACAGGAACTGCATCATGCTTTCTTGCCATATCAATAAACTGTTTGATGAACCATTTGTAACTGCCCATAGAAGCGTCTTTTGAGTATGGATAGTAAGTGTCATATGGATAAGACTGGTTTATGGCTAGAACACTGTTAAGAACAGCCTGTTTATCAGTTATCGAATCATCGTTATTAAGTGCCTCAATATATTCAGGTGGTATATAATTCTTAGGCATCTTAACTCCTGCTATAACAGGAAATCGACCTGATTCATCTGGTACGCCAAGCGGAGTCTGGCGGTTAAACATAGATTTGTAATCCTTTGAATCGTCATCATTATGACAAAACTCTATAAAAAGATAGTCTCCTGACTGAATATGTCTGTCAATCTCTTCAAATCTTCCTTCATTAATAAAAAGTCTTGAACTTCTGCCACCCTTGGCATAGTTAAATACATTTACATCAGGCTTAAAGAAGCGTGGCAGAAACTGTCCCCAGCCTGCAATAAATTCTTCTTCAGTATAATTCTGTACAATAGAATCTCCAGCAAGATAAATGTTCATACATACCTCCTTGTTTTGCGGAGCAAAATGCGACTGCCCATGCAGGAGCAGAGGTATTGCCTCCGTTGTTTTGCAAAGTAAAATGCTTTCAATAAGTTAATTATAGCCTTAAATGTTTTGACAAACTACATTTGTTTTGTGAATATACTCATTAAAAACAGATATTTAATGTTTCAGGCGGACAGCATTGCACAGCTTAAAGAAAAGGTGTTATAATACAAGGCAAATATAAGCACGAGGAGATTGATATATATGTACGAATTTACAGAAGACTGTATGATACACATTGATAATATTGATGAAGAACATAGAAAACTGTTCCAGATGCTTAATGAAGCATTTGCACTGGTAAAAGAAACAGATAATGCTGCGTCAATTGCGAAGAATCTTATAGATAATCTTAAGGATTATGCTATTACACATTTTGCTCATGAAGAAGAATACATGAAGAGTATTCATGACCCGGAGCTGCCAATACAGCAGAGAGAACACAAAGCATTTGCAGAAAAGATTAATACATTTAAGTTAGATGAATCTTCACCGGAGGCAGCAACAAATTCTCTTAATGAGCTGCTGCTTTATCTTACCAGATGGCTTTACAGCCACATCTTGAGCAGCGACATGATGATTGGAAAGATGGCACCAGAAACTAATGTTGATGACGCATTTGCATTTACAGACAAATATATAACAGGAATTGAGCTTGTCGATGAGGAACATAAGCATCTTTTTGATATTATCAGGGACACTAATGATGTTATACATGCAGAACTTCTTCATGATAAATATGATGAAATCATAAGACTTCTCTCAGAACTGAGGGAATACACGGAGACGCATTTCAGTGATGAGGAAGAACTGATGAAGAAAATCGGATATCCTGAAATTGAAGCACAGAAAAGGGCACATTCAGCATTTGTAGAAAAGCTTGTAAATATTGATTTCAGGGAGCTTGAGGCAATGGATGATAATCAGGAGGAATATCTTATGGATCTTATAGGATTCCTGCTTGGCTGGCTGTCTAACCATATACTTGGTTCGGATAAAAAGATTGGTAAATATATAAAAGAACACAATATTGTACTTGAAAAGTAATATTCTTTATGATATCATTTATGTGTATGAATATCTTAAAGACTATGAAAGAGACTTCTTTTCATGGAACCTGACAGGAAAGCGATGCCACCGACTGAAAGCATACGCAGGGAATTGATAAGAGGAACGCTCTGGAGTTGGATGGTTGAGCAGCCACGGCTGGGTAGGTCATTCCGTTACACGCGTTAAGTGCAATGAGATGAGAAGCTTAGAACTTTTCAATGCGGGTGGTACCGCGGATAACACAGTTTATTCGCCCCGGGATGTATATTACATCCTGGGGCTTTTTTGCGCGGTATGGCAGATAACTGTCTGGCAAAGAAACAGCGCGGGATGTTAGATTTTATGATTTGACAGGACACAACATTTTTACCTGTCCAGAAAAGAAAGGAGATTGCAATGGCAAACATGTACAGAGATGTTAACTTAAGTGAAGTTAATGAAAGTTACATCGGCAAGGAGTTAAAGGTTGCAGGATGGGTTGAGAACATCCGTGACCACGGAGGAGTTTCATTTATCGATTTAAGAGATATGTATGGAGTACTTCAGGTAGTACTTCGTGATACAACATTACTTGATGGTATTCATAAGGAAGAGTGTATCGCTATCGAGGGTATTATGGAGCAGAGAGATGAGGAAACTTATAATCCTAAGATTCCTTCAGGAACAATCGAGCTTGAAGCTAAGAAGATTACAATACTTGGACAGGTATACCAGCAGCTTCCATTTGAAGTACAGACTTCTAAGGAAGTAAGAGAGGATGTACGTCTTAAGTACAGATATCTTGATTTAAGAAACCAGAAGGTTAAGGATAACATGATATTCAGGTCAAAGGTTATCGCATTCCTTCGTCAGAAGATGACAGACATGGGATTCCTTGAAATCCAGACACCTATTCTTTGTGCTTCATCACCAGAGGGTGCAAGAGATTATATCGTACCTTCAAGAAAATATAAGGGCAAATTCTATGCTCTTCCACAGGCACCACAGCAGTATAAGCAGTTACTTATGGTATCTGGTTTTGATAAATATTTCCAGATTGCACCTTGCTTCAGAGATGAGGATGCAAGAGCTGACCGTTCACCAGGAGAATTCTACCAGTTAGATTTCGAGATGAGCTTTGCTACACAGGAAGATGTATTCAGAATCGGTGAAGAGGTTCTCACAGAAACATTTGCAAAATTCGCACCAGAAGGATACGAAGTTACACAGGCACCTTATCCAATCATCAGCTACAAGCAGGCAATGCTTGAGTTTGGTTCAGATAAGCCAGATCTTCGTAATCCACTTAGAATTATTGACCTTTCAGAATTCTTTAACAAATGTACATTCAAGCCTTTCCAGAACAAGACTGTAAGAGCAATCAATGTACATGCAAAGCTTTCAAAGGGACAGCATGAGAAGTTACTTAAGTTCGCTACAGGAATCGGAATGGGCGGACTTGGATACCTTGAGGTTCTTGAAGACGGAAGCTACAAGGGACCAATTGATAAATTTATTCCAGAAGAACTCAAGGGAGAAATCAAAGACCTTGCAGGACTTCAGCCAGGAGATACAATCTTCTTCATCGCTGATAAGGAAGACAGAGCTGCGTACTTCGCAGGACAAATCAGAAACGAACTTGGTGAGAGACTTGACCTCATTGAGAAAAATGCATACAGATTCTGTTATGTTAATGACTTCCCAATGTTTGAAAGAGATCCAGAAACTAAGAAGATTGGATTTACACATAATCCATTCTCAATGCCACAGGGTGGACTTGAGGCACTTAATACAAAAGATCCACTTGATATTCTTGCATACCAGTATGATATCGTATGCAACGGTGTAGAGTTATCATCAGGAGCAGTCCGTAACCATGACATGCAGATAATGGTTAAGGCATTCGAAATTGCCGGATATGACGAAGAAGTATTAAAGGCAAAATTTGGAGCATTATACAATGCATTCCAGTTTGGTGCACCACCACATGCAGGTATGGCACCAGGTGTTGACCGTATGATTATGCTCCTTAGAAATGAAGAGAATATCCGTGAGATAATTCCATTCCCAATGAGCGGAACAGCACAGGATTTAATGTGCGGAGCACCAAATGAGGTAACAGAGCAGCAGCTTAGGGAAGTTCATATTAAGGTTAGGGATTAGGAGACATACGGACGGCTGCAGGATTTTTATAAATTCACCGCAGGCACGCTCTCGCTGCTTGGAGACTCGCAGCGGTACTAAACTACTTGGAATTTGGCTGCCTAAAGGCAGCCGCTTCCAACTCGTTAAGTGCCGGCGGCTCCAAAGCACCTTGCTTGTGAATTTATAAAAAATCCTGCTGCCTGCCCTTCGACCACCAATACCTGACGGAATATAAATTCCTCTGATGGAAAGAAAGTAGAGATTCCCGCCACACTTCGCCAACGGCGACGAGCAAAGCGATGTCGTGCGCTCGTTCCGGGGTAGATGTGTGAGCCTGGAGAAATTGGATAAAGCGTGAACAAGACACTTTGGAGCCGCCGGCACTTAGCAAAATCGGCTGGCGGAGTCTGAAAAGCTAGCTTTTCAGACGGAGGTGGCCGATTTTGCTTAGTACCGCTGCGAGCGAAATCTGAATCAAAGATTCAGATAGTAGCGAAAGCGTGTCTTGTGATGATTTATCCAATTTCTCCAGGCGTATATAACGACAACGAAAGGAGACGCACACATGGCTAATGTAATTAGTGATGAGACAATTGAGTATGTTGGTATCCTTGCCAAGCTTGAACTCTCTGATGAAGAGAAGGAAGCTGCCAAGAAGGATATGGCGAGCATGCTTGATTATATTGACAAGCTTGGAGAGCTTGATACTACAGGGGTAGAACCTATGTCACATGTGTTCCCTGTTAATAATGTAATGAGAGAAGACGTTGTTACTAATGGTGACGGAAGCGAGGCAACTCTTGCTAATGCACCTGAATGTAATGAATCAGGATTTATTGTACCTAAAACTGTTGAATCATAGAAAGGACGCATATGAGTTTATTAGATTATACAGCTGTTGAACTGGCTGCTAAGATTAAAGCGGGTGAGACAACAGCAACAGAGGCTATGGAAGCTGTTATTGCACAGATTGAAAAATCTGAAGATGAGCTTAACTGTTATGTCACATTTGACAAGGAAAAGGCTCTTGCAGCAGCAAAGAAAGCAGATGAGGATATCAAGGCAGGTAAGCTTACAGGACCTTTAGCCGGAGTACCATTTGCAATCAAAGATAATATGTGTACAGAGGGCATGCTTACTACATGCTCATCAAAGATACTTGGTAATTTCGTTCCAACTTACACAGCAGACGCTGTAGAAAGACTTCAGAATGCAGGAGCTGTAATTATCGGAAAGACTAACATGGATGAATTCGCGATGGGTTCTACAACTGAGACAAGTGCATTTGGTGCAACTAAGAATCCACGCAATCCTGAGCATGTACCTGGTGGTTCATCAGGTGGTTCAGCAGCAGCAGTAGCAGCTAATGAGTGTTTTGCAGCACTTGGTTCTGATACAGGTGGATCAATAAGACAGCCAGCTTCTTACTGTGGTGTTGTAGGCTTAAAGCCAACTTATGGAACAGTTTCACGTTACGGACTTATCGCTTATGGTTCATCATTAGACCAGATTGGACCTTTATGTAAGGATGTAACTGACTGTGCAACTATCATGGAAGCTATCGCAGGCAAGGACGATAAGGATTCAACATCTATCGGAAGGGATGATTATTCATTTACAAATGCATTAGTTGATGATGTTAAGGGAATGAAAATCGGTATTCCAAGAGATTATTTTGGAGAAGGTCTTGACCCAGAGGTTAAGGAAGCTGTTCTTAACGCTGCCAAAGTTCTTGAGAGCAAGGGCGCAATCGTTGAAGAGTTTGATTTAAGCCTTGTTGAGTACGCAATTCCTACTTATTATACAATCGCAGCAGCAGAAGCAAGCTCTAACCTTGAAAGATTCGATGGTGTTAAATATGGATACAGAACTAAAGAATACGAAGGACTCCACAACATGTACAAGAAGACACGTTCAGAGGGCTTTGGACCAGAGGTTAAGAGAAGAATTATGCTCGGTTCTTTCGTATTAAGTTCAGGATATTATGACGCTTATTATCTTAAGGCATTAAGAGTTAAGGCTCTTATTAAGAAAGCATTTGATGAAGCATTTGCAAAATACGATGTAATTCTTGGACCTGTTGCACCTACAACAGCACCAAAGCTTGGTTCATCACTTTCTGACCCTATTAAAATGTATCTTGGAGATATCTATACTATTTCTGTAAATCTTGCCGGACTTCCGGGACTTTCTGTTCCATGCGGTAAGGACAAGAATGGTCTTCCAATCGGCTTACAGCTTATTGGCGACTGCTTTAAAGAGAATAATATTATCCGTGCGGGCTACGCTTATGAGCAGGCACGAGGAAGATTTGAATAGGAGGGAGGCATAAGTATGAAAGATTATGAAGTTGTAATCGGACTTGAAGTCCATGTTGAATTAGCTACTAAGACAAAGATTTTCTGCGGATGCTCAACTGAGTTTGGTGGAGCACCTAACTCACATACTTGCCCTGTGTGTACAGGTATGCCGGGTTCTCTTCCTGTTCTTAATAAGAAGGTTGTTGAATATGCAGCAGCAGTAGGACTTGCAACTAACTGTACAATTACACAGGACTGCAAGTTTGACAGAAAGAATTATTTCTATCCTGATAATCCACAGAATTATCAGATTTCACAGCTTTATCTTCCAATCTGCCGTAACGGACATGTTGATGTTACATTATCAGATGGAACAGAAAAGACAATAAGAATCCACGAGATTCATATGGAAGAGGATGCAGGAAAGCTTGTTCATGATGAGTGGGAAGGTGTGTCATATGTAGATTATAACCGTTCAGGTGTGCCACTTATCGAAATTGTTTCTGAACCGGATATGCGTTCAGCAGAAGAAGTTATTGCTTACCTTACTAAGTTAAGAACAACAATCCAGTATCTTGGTGCTTCTGACTGCAAGCTTCAGGAAGGTTCTATGAGAGCAGATGTCAACCTCTCTGTAAGAGAGCGTGGTTCAAACGAGTTCGGAACAAGAACAGAAACTAAGAACCTCAATTCATTTGCAGCGATTGAAAGAGCAATTAAGGCCGAGACAGCTAGACAGATTGACTTAATCGAAGCAGGCGAGAAGGTTGTGCAGGAAACAAGAAGATGGAATGATGACAAGGAATATTCATATGCTATGCGTTCAAAGGAAGATGCGCAGGATTACAGATATTTCCCAGATCCAGACCTTGTTCCAATTCACATCAGTGATGAGTATTTAGCAGAACTTAAGGCAAAACAGCCAGAGTTCAAGGACGAGAAGAAGGCACGTTATATTGAAGAATTCGGACTTCCTGAATATGATGCAGAGATTCTTACAGATTCTAAGAAGTTCACAGAAATCTTTGAGGAAGCTACAGCCATCTGCAATCAGCCAAAGAAGGTTTCCAACTGGATTATGGGCGAGACAATGCGACTCATGAAGGAAGAATCAGCTAAGACTGGAAGAGAATTCAGAGCCGAGGAATTAACATTTTCACCTGAAAGCCTTGCCAAGATTATTACTCTTGTTGAAAAGAAGGAAATCAACAATGCAGCAGCTAAAGAAATATTCGAGCATGTATTTGCTGAAAATGTTGATGTTGACGCATATGTTGAGGAACACGGATTAAAGCAGGTTAATGATGAAGGCGCGCTCAGAGCAACAGTCGAGAAGGTTATCGCTGATAATCCACAGTCAGTTGCTGATTATAAGGGCGGTAAGAAGCAGGCAATCGGTTATCTTGTAGGCCAGACTATGAAGGCAATGCAGGGAAAAGCTAATCCGGGAATGGTTAATGCTCTTTTACAGGAGCTTTTAAAGTAACACATGAACTTAAAACTAGAAGGAGATGTGGAATGAAAAAAGTTAATTTTGATGTAAAACTCCCAGCATTTGTGGAGAGAATAGTATATGTTGATAACTATGGTGCAAGACCATACTGTTACACTATTGAGGATGCATCAAGAAATGCGGATGCGATAAACAGGGCTATTAACTATATTTCAGAGAAGGGTGGCGGAACTGTTGTGATTCCTGATGGAATCTGGTTTACAGCACCAATTGAGATTAAGAGTGATGTTGAGTTAAGAATTGAGAAGAATGCAATACTTAAATTTTCTAAAGATATTGACCAGTATCCGCTTATTATCACTAACTATGAAGGTCAGGAATGTATAAGAGCCAAGTCACCTATTACAGCTGAAAATGCTATTAACATCGGTATAACAGGTGGCGGTGTTATTGATGGAAGTGGTGATATGTGGCGCCCTATAAAACAGTTTAAGATAACTGACAGACAGTGGGAAGCTCTTATGAAAAAGAGCCAGTATATAATTGATACTAAAGGGGGCGGCATATGGATGCCGACAGAAAGCTCATTTAAAGGTAATGAGCATAATATCCAGCTTGACGCTGAGAATGCACTTGAGAAAGCAAGCGAATATTATGATTTCTACAGACCTGTAATGGTAAGCCTTCGTCACTGTAAAAGAATTCTTCTTGATGGTGTAACATTTAAGAATTCACCAGCATGGAATATACACCCATTTTTCTGTAAGAATCTTACAGTAAGAAATGTTACGGTGAGCAATCCTTATTATGCGCAGAACGGTGATGGAATTGATGTTGAATCATGCAAGAAGGTTCATATACACAACTGTACATTTGAAACAGGTGATGATGCAATCTGCTTAAAGTCAGGCAAGAATGCCGTCGCAAGACAGATTGAGGGACCTTGTGAGGATGTATATATCCATGATTGTCTCGTTAATGAGGGACATGGCGGCTTCGTTATCGGAAGCGAGATGAGCCGTGGTATTAAAAATGTATTGGTAGAGAATTGTACTTTCCTTGGAACTGATGTCGGAGTCCGCATTAAGAGCGCACTTGGACGAGGTGGCGTTATCGAAAATATTAACATAAAGAATATTAATATGGTTGATATTAAGGAACAGGCAATTATTCTTACAATGTCATATGTGCTTAATTCTCTTAACAGAGATGAAGAAATTAACGGAATCGACAAAGACGACATTCCTTATTTTAAGAATATTAATTTTGAAGGAATTAACTGTCTTGGAGCAAAGGAAGCGGTTGTTATTGAACCGATAAAGGATATGCCTGAGACAATCACAGATATACACATTAAGGCTTCATCATTTGTTACAAGTGGTGAGAACCGTGTTGGATGTGACTGCCTTACAAGTGAACAGACAACTTATGAGATATTATAAAGAAATCCCGGCAGCACTGATATATGTGCTGCTGGGATTTATGCGTTGTGTCTTAATTTTTCTTTTCAATCTTAGCCTCATATTCATCAAAGATATAACCAAGAATCGGTGCCATACCGACAAACTCGCAGCCATAAAGATAATTGTCAGTGCCCTCAATCGGCTGACTTCTTATAATCTTGACAACACTGTAGAGAGTATCTGTTTCAGAGCCAAGATTAAGTGCAGCGTTAAAATAGAAGTTGATAGGCAGCATGCTTTTTGATTCAAATGCAATTCCGCCTTCAGATATATTGGTAACTGTAATAGGGGAATCAAGGTTCTTAATCTCTTTATTATCCTGATTAAACAGTGAGGATACATTAAGCCTTAAATCAGCTTTCATTCTTTTAAAACGTCTTTTTTCAATTCCATTAGCCATAATAAAATCTCCCATCTTAATATTATTATTCGAGTGAATAGTACACTTCTAAAAACTGACTATATTTATATTTTTAATAATACACTTTAATGAGGTAATGCGCAATGTATTATTGCAAAAGATAAAGTCTATTGATTTTGAATGGACGCTGGTATATAATATTTTTGTTTGTTTTTAAACCGCATAAACACTACGGTTTGATAACTTTTTAACTAATAATTATATTAAGAAGAAAAGGATGGATGAACTCATGGGAAAATGTGAATTACTCTATGAAGGAAAAGTAAGAGAAGTATATGATTGCGATGACAAGCTTGTTATGGTTGCTACAGACCGTATCTCAGCATTTGATCACATTTTAAAGAATAAGGTTACAGAAAAGGGAGCAATTCTTACACAGATGTCAAAGTTCTGGTTTGATTATACTAAGGACGTTGTTGCTAATCATATGGTTTCGGTTGATGTTAATGACATGCCAGAGTTCTTCCACAAAGATGAATATATTGGAAGAAGCATGCTTTGCAAGAAGCTTACAATGCTTCCTGTTGAGTGTATCGTAAGAGGATACATTACAGGTAGTGGCTGGGCAAGCTACAAGGAAAACGGAACAGTCTGTGGAATTAAGCTTCCAGAGGGACTTAAGGAATCAGAGAAGCTTCCTGAACCAATCTACACACCAAGTACTAAGGCTGAGATTGGCGACCATGATGAGAATATTTCATTTGAGAAGAGTATAGAAGTTCTTGAGAAGCAGTTCCCAGGTAAAGGTCTTGAGTATGCTACTAAGATTAAGGATGCAACTATCACTCTTTACAAGAAGTGTGCAGAGTACGCTTTAAGCAAGGGTATTATTATTGCAGATACTAAGTTTGAATTTGGTCTTGATGAGAATGGTGAGGTAGTTATCGGTGATGAGATGCTTACACCAGACAGCTCAAGATTCTGGCCATTAGAAGGATATGAGGCAGGAAAGAGCCAGCCATCATATGACAAGCAGTTTGTAAGAGACTGGTTAAAGGCTAATCCAGACAGTGATTATTTACTTCCAGATGATGTAATCGAGAAGACAGTTGAAAAGTACAAGGAAGCATATAAGCTTCTTACAGGCAAGGATTTTTCCCGCAAATAATCACAGTCGATAAGGAATGGAGAATTATGAATCAGATTGATATTAATGACAGCCACTATGCTGAAGATGAACTTCATGAGGAATGCGGAGTCTTTGGTGTATATGATTTCGATGGCAATGATGTTTCATCTACAATATATTATGGCCTTTTTGCCCTTCAGCACAGAGGACAGGAAAGCTGCGGTATAGCAGTCAGTGATACAGAAGGACCTAAGGGAAAGGTTCTTTCATATAAGGATATGGGACTTGTTAATGAAGTTTTTAATCCTGAAAAGCTTGAAAAGCTTAATGGTAATATAGGTGTCGGACATGTAAGATATTCAACAGCCGGAAGCAGCAGCCGTGAGAATGCACAGCCACTTGTTCTTAACTATGTTAAGGGAACTCTTGGTATGGCACATAACGGTAATCTTCTTAATGCGGTTGAACTGCGTGAGGAGCTTTCTTATACAGGAGCTATCTTCCAGACAACTATTGATTCGGAGGTTATTGCTTACTTAATCGCAAGAGAAAGACTTAATGTTCCTACTGTTGAGGGAGCTGTTTTAAATGCGATGAAGAAGATTAAGGGTGCTTATTCACTTATCGTAATGAGTCCTAGAAAGCTTATCGGAGCAAGAGACCCATTTGGTTTCAAGCCATTATGTATCGGTAAGAGAGATAATGCATATTTCTTATCATCAGAGACATGTGCACTCGATACTGTAGGTGCAGAGTTTGTAAGAGATGTTGAGCCGGGTGAAGTTGTTACTATCACTAAAGACGGAATCAAGTCTGATAAGTCACTCTGCCAGAAAAATACAGCAAGATGCATATTTGAATACATTTATTTTGCAAGACCAGACAGCAAGATTGACGGAATGGGCGTATATGAGTCAAGAATTAATGCAGGTAGAATCTTAGCAAAGACTCATCCTGTAGAAGCTGATATTGTTGTAGGTGTTCCAGAATCAGGTAATCCTGCAGCACTTGGTTTCTCAATGGAATCAGGAATTCCTTATGGTAATGCATTTATCAAGAATAACTACGTTGGACGAACATTCATCAAGCCTAAGCAGGAACAGAGAGAGTCAAGTGTTAAGGTTAAGCTGAATGTACTTAAGGAAGCAGTTGCAGGCAAGAGAGTTGTCATGATTGATGACTCAATTGTACGAGGAACAACAAGTGCGAGAATTGTAAGTCTTCTTAAGGCAGCAGGTGCTAAGGAAGTTCATGTAAGAATAAGTTCACCAGCGTTCCTTCACCCATGTTATTTTGGAACAGATATTCCTTCAGAAGACCAGCTTATCGCATCAGGCCATTCTGTAGATGAAATCTGTGAAATTATCGGTGCAGATTCATTAGGCTATCTTGAGGTTGACAAGTTAAGTGAGATGATATGTGGACAGACAGGTTACTGTGATGCTTGCTTTACAGGCAATTATCCAATTGAGCCGCCTAAGATTGATATCCGCGGCGAGATGGGCTGATTTGGTAGGCATTTTTAAGCAGAATAATAGAATATATGACACAAGATGCCTACTAAAAGCATGGAATATGTTATTTAGTAGGCATTTTTAGTAAAAATATAGCGCTATTATAATAGTCACGAGCAAAATTTATCTACTAAATTGCTGAATATGCGACTATTTATAGGTATCATGACAATAATTACAAGAAAAAGGGGAACAGGATGAGTTATTTTCCGTTTTTTAGAGAAATAGAAGGGGAGAAATGCCTTGTTATCGGTGGCGGTAAGGTGGCAGCAAGAAAGATAAGCAGGCTGAAGGGATTTGGCGTGAAGATTAAAGTTGTTGCACCGTCTATAGTTTCTGACATAGAGGCAGTGGCGCAGGCTTGCGATAATATAAGTGTTGAAAGAAGAATATTCACACCACAAGATATTGAAAATGTGGATTTTGTTATCGCGGCGGCTGGTGAAGAAGTGGATAAAGAAGCTACAAGATTGTGCAAAGAAAAGGCAATTCCTGTAAATGTTGTGGATAACCAGGAGTTATGTGATTTTATATTCCCTTCAATTGTGCAGAAGGGTGATATGGTTGCAGGCTTTGTTACAGGTGGGAAGAGTCCGCATGTTGCAGCTAAGTTAAGAAGAGATTTTGAAGCAAATGTATCTGATAATATAGAGAGCATATTAGATTATCTTTCAGAGGTCAGGACACTTGCCAAAGAAAAGATAGATGATGACAGAAAAAGAGCAGCATTTATAAGAGAAGTTTCTGAATTCTGCATGAAAGCAGACAGAGTGTGCAGCAACAAGGAAGAAAATGCATTTTTACAGAAATATCTTGATAACAGGAGTGAGACAGTGCTTCCGGGGGCAGCACTTGTTGGAGCAGGATGCGGCTCATATGAACTCATCACAATAAAAGGTCTTAATGAGATAAGACGGGCAGAGGTTATAGTGTATGATGATTTGATTGATGAGCATCTGCTGGAATTTGCACCGGAGAGCTGTGAGCTTATATACGCCGGAAAGAGGAGTGGCAGACATTCCAAGGCACAGGAGGAGATTAATGAGCTTCTTGTAGAAAAAGCTCTTGAAGGCAGATATGTTGTGAGACTAAAAGGTGGTGACCCTTATGTGTTCGGCAGGGGCGGAGAGGAAGCACTTGCACTTAAAGAACATGGAATACCAGTGCATGAAGTTCCGGGGGTTACATCAGGTATCGGTCTGTGTGGAATGGCAGGAATTCCGGTGACACACAGGGGTGCAAGCCGTGGATTTCATGTGATTACCGGACATACGGCAGATAATCTGTCACCAGAGGTTGAGGAAATCAGGTGGAAATCATATGCGAAGCTTGATGAAACATTTGTATTTCTTATGGGTTTAAAGAGTATAGACATGATTACGGAAAAGCTGATGAGATATGGAAAGTTGTCAGATACGCCGGTTGCGGTAATTCACGGTGAGAATACAGATGGTACATATGTAAAGCTTGTCGGAACACTTTCGGATATTGCAGCAAAGGTGAAAGAAGTAGACTTCCCATCACCAGCTATTATAGTTGTTGGCGAGGTTGCGTCACTGGAATTGACGGATTAGCAGAAACTTAAGATGCGCTGAAAAGCAGCGCAGGAATAGAGGTTAACATGGATAAAGACAGACTTGACAGACAGATAGAGTTTATAAGAGAGATTGATAAGGAAAAGAGCATTGGCAGACAGACGTATCTGGCGGATGCGTCAAGAAAGGAAGATGACGCTGAGCATGCATGGCATATGGCAATTATGACTGTGCTGTTGTCTGAATATGCCAACGAAAAGATTGATGTGCTCCGCACAATGACAATGCTTCTTATACATGACCTTGTAGAGATAGATGCAGGCGATACATATGCTTACGATGAGAATGCTAAGAAGACACAGCGTGAAAGAGAGTTAAAATGTGCTGACAGAATATTCAGTATTCTTCCAGAAGACCAGGGGAAATATATGCGTGAATTGTGGGAGGAATTCGAGGCACAGGAAACACCAGAAGCAAAGTTTGCAAGAACTATGGATAACTTCCAGCCTGTAATTTTAAATGATGCTTCAAAAGGAAAAAGCTGGGCAGAAAAGGGTGTGCATCTTAGCCAGATATTAAAAAGAAATGCACGAACAGGAGAAGGCTCAGAAGAACTCTGGAAATATTCGTATGAAAAATTTATAATGCCTAATGTGAAAAAAGGGAATATTAAAGAGGATTAAAATAGTAGAAATTCGAGTTAAGGGGGTAAAATTTACAAAAAAGTAAAAAAATACCCCCTTAACTTAAAAAAACATTTCTTTTGCTATAATAAAAATATAAAACGGAAATTTTCCGAAAACAATATTTTATGATAATCCAGACGATAAGAGAACATATATTAAGAGTGTTATAGGAGAAATATTAGAAAAGGATATTAAGCACAGGGTAAAGATACGTAATGTTTCAGTTTTTGAAAAAGTGCAGACATATCTTATTAACAACTTTGGCTCAACAACTAGTTTGAAGAGTATCTTGAAAGAACTTCATAAATCTGGAATGGACATAAAGAGAGAAACTTTGAACCGTTATATTAATATATTAATGGATGCAAAAATAATATACGAATGTAAGAGGTTTGATTTAAAATCCATAAATGGTGAGCAGAAGTATTATTTATCAGATATGGGTTTCTATTTTGCAACAAATACTGATAACAGAATTAATTATGGACCAGCCCTTGAAAATGTTGTTTTTAACTATGCAAAATCAAAGGGGTATGATATCAGTATTGGAAGAATAGGAAAGTTAGAATGTGATTTTATTATGAGAGATAATATGAACAACTATGGTTATGTTCAGGTGACGATGACAACAATGTTAAACAGAGAAACAGAGGATCGAGAGTATGCTCCATTAGAGATGATTAAAGATAACTATCCTAAATATGTGCTTACAAGAAATGATATGATACAAAAAAGAAATGGAATCATTCATGAAAATATACCGCAGTTTATGGCATCTGGAAAGCTTTTCTAAGGATGCTCCAGCATAACCACAACGCGGAATTCCTGCTTTTCCTCCGAGTAAACATAATTGAGCAGACCATTATATTTATCTGCAATGCGCTTTACACTTTTAAGACCATAACCGTGAAAACCAGTGTCCTGTTTTCTGGAATGAAGTTTTCCGTCATGGCCTAAAGGAGATGATTTGCATGAGTTAGCAATGCTTATAAGGTCAGCGTTGCCGCCTCTGATAAGAGAAACATTACAATCTATATATGGTTCATCACATGATAGGGATGCATCAATGGCGTTATCAAGAAGATTGCAGAATATGGAAGTGAAATCCTGTGCGGGAAGATATTCAAGGGTGTTGGCGCGTATGTCTGCCTCAAAGCTTATACCTGAATTACTACATTGTTCGGCATATCTTGAGATAATTACATTCAGTATATCAATTTTGCAATATCTTTTGGATTTTCTTAGTGCATCACTTCCCAGAATGTTATTGATATATCCGGTTATTTCGTCAATATGTTTTCCATCATTCAGCTGGCTGATAGTATTAAGGTGGTTCTTAATATCGTGAATAAGAATGTGCTGTTTCTCATTAACTTCCTGAACATAATTATAATAATGTTCAGTGTCAGTCTCTTTCTGTAATTCAATCTGCAATCTGGCATATTCAACATTTTTCTGGCTGATATCCTGCTGCAGATAGAAAGTCAGGATATTGATTGAGAGCAGCAGAACCAGACATATGAATACAATAACAGAGTCAGAGCCAGACAGTTTACCGTTGAGACATATATAGCCAAGAGAAACGGTAATGATAGAGGACATAACAGGTATCAGATACAGCATAAGGGTGCTTTTGCGTATAGAAGCATTATTGACTGTATTTTTAGAGAAAATTCTGGTTACTAACTGTGAAATACATAAATAGACAGATTTGCTTAATATAACAAATGTAAATGCCGAACTATGTATGTTTCCATCACGGAATGCATATATCGTTATGTCAGGAATAGCTGCGGCAATAAGTCCTTCTGATAATGCCATAAGAATTGTCAGGGCAAGGGCATGAAACAGTGCCCAAACCGGTTTTGAATCATAATTAAGCACGATGCAGCACAGATAGACAATGAATGAGCAAAATGCATTGAGTGCCGCATTAGTGAGAATTGCTACAGGTATAAGCAGACTGAACATGCCAATAGTGATTAAAAGAGATAAAAATGTGTTCTTTCGTGAAGTAAATATCCGGTTGCAGTATAGCCATAGAATAATGGCTTCTATAAGATATACAAATAAATAGTACAATATTAAATTCATAAATCCCCCTCTGATTAATAAACTAGCGCAATGTTGTAAGAAATGCTGAATAGGTATTAAAAAAATCATTATACTTGCGCAAGGCAATATCAGCGTAAAGATGATTTTCCATATATATTCTGCTGTTATTATAAGACATAATATAATTCATATTCACTATATAACATCGATGGCTCTGATAAAAGCTCCCAGACGGAAGCATTGATTTAATGCTGGCGAGAGTCTGGGTGGTTGTATATGTATCTGAAACCGTGTGGATAGTAAGATTGCGGCAGTGAGGATTAACCTCCACCATAATGATATCCTTTGCTGATAATACATATGTTTTGCCTTTACATTTTACAATAATCCTGCCGCCAATAGAATTGAATTCAGATATGGCGTCTTCAAGGTTACGCATAAAACGTTTACTTTCAACAGGCTTTGAAATATAACGGAATACATGAAAGCGCATGGCTTCGTCAAGATATTCCGGAAAGGAAGTTATAATAATTATTATTGCTGCCGGATAAGATTTAACAAGCGAATTACCAACGGCAATGCCATCTATGCCAGACATCTGGATATCTAAATATACAATATCGGGTTTGATATCTGAAGCCAGAATGTCTTCACCAGAGTGAAATATGTAAATATCAGGTCTTTTCAGTTTATGTTCAATATAATAACTTTCGCACAGAGTTTTAATCTGCTCGCATATCAAATTGTCATCATCACATATAAATATATTCATTATCCAATCTCCATAAAATAAAACTATTGTTATTATAACCGATGAGAATATTAAAATAAATGTTATTTTAAACACGAAAAGTGTCATTTCACGCAATTGGTATTGAATTAATAAAATAGATGTGGTATTAAAGGCTTATATAAAGCGTTGTACACATATGCGCATGGGTATGGGAGAAGACCAGCTCATGTATATAGATAAGAGAGAAATTGAAAAAGCCGAAGAATGGAAAAATATTTTTAGTGAGCCAGTTCATTTACTAGGGAGATGATATTAAATGAAGAGAAGAGGCATTAGGTATGTGATTCCAATTATATTTATTGCAGTATTGGTGGGAGCAATGGTGACATATGTTCTACTCCATAAGAATACAGAAGCAGAGAAGGGCTTAGATTATGCAAGTCTTATCGGGGTAACAGGAGACAGTGATTTTCAGAATTACTGGGATACAGATGGATGGTATGATCTGGCTGCAGTTGAAGATGGATATTATTACATGAATTTTGAACAGAAGTTGTTGTTTTTGAATCTGGAGACAAATGATGTTATACCTGTGTGTGCAAAACCTGAGTGTGATCATAAATCTTCAAGTTGTAATGCTTTTTTTGGAAATGGAGCGGCATTGAGGAGTATATATTATTATAGAGGATATATATATTATTTTGGACTTTCTAATGGCATGGCACAGTTATGCCGCATGGATAAGAGTGGCACAACAAGAGAAGTTATAGGTGAACTTATACCTAATGATGGGGTTGACTCGATTCGAGCTGTTTTTCAGGGGGAATACGCTTTTATATATGATGGGAGTGGCCTTGCTGATGAGCAAGAGACTACAAAGAGCATAATAGAAGTATCTCTGACATCAGGAGACAAGAAAATTGTATATGAAGTTACTGGAAAAGGGATATCAATAACTAATGTTAAATGTTTTGGTGATAAAATATTTTTTACTGTGAGGAAAGCCGATTCCATATCAGATAAAGCCATAAGTGTGCATAGCAGAGGTTTGTTTAGCTATTCGTGCAGCAATGATGAGATAGAAGAAGTGAGTGGACAGAATATTAATGATTATTATGTTGTGGATGGAACAATGTATTACTTTGTTACGGGAGAGGGGCTTTACAAGATAGATATTGGAAGTGATATATCACAAAAAATATGGGAGTCAACAGAACAATGTGATATGTGTAGTGTATCTTCAGATGGAGAATACATTTATCTTAATAATCATAAGTACTGTTATTATATGTGGGAATTATATGGCTTTTCAGAAAACAGATATATAGTTATTGATAAAGGTGGAAATGTTATTAATGAGATATTGTGTCCTGATGCATTGGCGTTATATTTTGGGGATGACAGGTATTTATTTTATAAAAGTATGAACGATGCAGAAGGTCTTATGTATATGAAAAAAGATGATATAGAGACTGGTGGAGATTGGAAGCAGGTGTTTGAATGACAAAGTATATAAGGCTGTTTAAGAAAGGAATGTATAGATTTTGTATGATGTTTCTTCTTATATTGATATCATCAGGATGCAATGTAAAGGAAATAGAAACACAGACACAAACAGAGACTAATAACCAATATGCAGTACAAGAACCAGAAATGACAGTTATAGATGGAATAAATTATATAACGGAGCAAGGCATTAAGTTAAAGGTGACATACCCAATAATATCTAAAGATATCGCCGATGGTAATTTGGTTGGAACATATATGGTAAATCCAGTAAAATTAGGCAATGGATTGGGAGAAAAGGATGAAATGGCGTATATTGTTGCCGGTATTATAGAGTGGCCATCATTATATAATGATGAAAATATAGAGAAATTAGAGTATACGGCATATAATGCATCCTGCATATTTGATTACAGTGATATGAGTGAGAATAAATATACAAAAAAACAGATGGATATAAAAGGCGAAACAAAAACAATATATGGAAATGATGAAAATAAGTTAAAGTTAATAATTATAAATGAACTCCCAACATCTGATAAAGCAGCTTATAGTTATATGCAGCCTGAGTATGTTGAGATAAAGAGTGTTATTGACGATATCAATAAAATGATTGTAGGAGTCCATGTTTATTATATGGATGGGAGCGAAGATTCTGATTATTATAGAGTAGAAAGTATATCTAAGAGTGATATAAGCAGGATACAAATATACAGGTTATGATTGGCATATAGGGGGAAATATGCAGGAATTAAAACGTATCATCAATTATAAACGGATTATATTGTTGTTAATTGCTGCAACAGTTAATGTTGTATTCTTTTTGTATGACAATAAGCCGGTAATGGATGAAGATATAATCAACAAAGAAAATGTTGCTCATGAGACATATATTAAGAATTATCACGAAGAAGTGAATGCAATAATTGATAATGCTGATAAACTTAAGAAATATAGTATTTTTAATAAAGCTGGAAGTTTTTCGTATGCGAATATATTGCAGACGGCAAGGGATTTTGAACGGGTAAAGAACGTTATTTTACCAGAGGATGAGTATAAAGGGGTGCAGGCATATACAACTTATTATTATCAATATTTCTTTACTATGCTTGTAATGATGTTTGTTATATACGATATGTTTGCACAGCGGGATAATGGCATGTGGAGCATAACATATAGCTGCGCTAATGGAAGAATCATGTATGCGATAAAGCAGACGGGAGTTATTGTTGTTACAGGAGCTTTTACACATACTCTGATATACTGGTCTACGTTTATTGCGGCAATGCTGCAAAGAGGAGGCGTCAGGGACTTAGTAAATCCAGTGCAGACAATTGAGACATTTGATAAATTTACATATCCGTGGAGCAAAATAAAGTATGTGACGGTGCTATATCTGATATCAATGGTGTGTATAGTTGCCCTATGCATTACTATATGGGGTGTTTTTGTTATGTTCCGTAATCGTGTCTATGCACTGGTTACAATGCTTATATTTGCGGCTGTGGAGCAGTTTATATATTCTCATATAGACATACATAGCGTGTGGAATGGTCTGCATTATATTAATATTATTAATATAATTAATATAAATGCTACATTTTCATCATATAGAAACTGGGGTGTGGGAACTTATGTATTTCCTGTATTTTCAGTGGTGCTGTTCGTGCATATTATATGTGCAGGTGTAATAGGTTATATTGCTATAAATGTGTCTGCTTCAATGAAACCATACAAAAATACAACATTTATAAAACGGTTTACAGATTGTGTATCAGCTGGCTGTCAGAAAATTCTTGCAAGGATTCCGTTTCTATTTAAGGAAATACATAAATTTATATTTACTTCTCATTGTGGCTGGGTTGTTGTGGTAATGCTGACAGTTACAGCGTATGTATGCCAGACAGGCCAGTATCACTATACAGATGACAATAAGTATATGGATAGTGAATACATGTTACATGGAGGGAAAGATTATACATATTTTCAGGATTATCTTGATAATCTATACCAGCAGAGAGATGAGCTGCAAGCTGACATAGATGATTATGGAGATATATTGACAAGAGATGAAAGCGTTGATATTGGTAGTTATGTTAATCTGAAAACAAAACAACAGCAGATACTAAAGCTGATAGAAAGTCGTAGGGAATACGCGGACAAGATTGAATATATCGGACATATGGATGAAACATTTAATATAAGAGCATGGATGATATCGGACAGAGGATATGAAGTGATATTGGGCAAGAAAGGACTGTATCGCAGAATAATGGTAAATCTTGCACTGATATGCGGTTTTATACTTATGTCAGCAGATGCAGGAAGACTTGAAAGAGTCAGCGGCATGATACTTTTTGAACATAGTACAGCATTGGGACGTAATAAGATGAGATGCAATAAATATTTGTCGTGCATAACAATTACAATAATAATGACTGTTATTATATGTGGAATGGAATTCTTATGGATGAGACATATATATGGGATACCTTACATGAATGCGCCGGTCGTGAGTCTTACATTTATGGGGAATAAACTTGGAATGGGACTATATGCATCTGGAATTCTTAAGTGGATGCTGTTACATATGACAATATGGCAGTATATGCTTATGCAATTTATCATGAGGCTTGTAATATGTCTTATATTAAGTGTTGGCATAATGAAAATAACAAGAAGCATTAAGAATATAAAATAAAGGCATAAATTGCAAACGCAGTTCTGCTATGATATACTTAATCTGTATATAGCCCTGCGATGGCTGAATAATGAATTTTTGATATATGAAAGGCGGATACGAGATGAACGACAGATATCAGACACCACTTGCAGAAAGATACGCAAGCAAGGAAATGCAGTACATTTTCTCTCCTGACATGAAGTTTAAGACATGGAGAAGACTCTGGATTGCATTAGCAGAGACAGAGCATGAACTTGGACTTCCTATTACACAGGAGCAGATTGATGAGTTAAAGGCTCACAAGGATGATATTAACTATGAGGATGCCAAGAGACGAGAGAAGGAAGTAAGACATGATGTTATGTCTCATGTATATGCTTACGGACTTCAGTGCCCTAAGGCTAAAGGTATCATACATCTTGGAGCAACTTCATGCTATGTTGGTGATAATACTGATATCATCATCATGACAGAAGGCTTAAAGCTTGTTCGTAAGAAGCTTGTTAATGTTATTGATGAGCTTTCTAAGTTCGCAGATAAATATAAGGCACAGCCTACACTGGCTTTCACACATTTTCAGCCAGCACAGCCAACTACAGTTGGTAAGAGAGCTACATTATGGCTCAATGAATTAGTTATGGACCTTGAAGACCTTGATTATGTACTCTCTACAATGAAGCTTTTAGGCTGCAAGGGTACAACAGGTACACAGGCTTCTTTCCTTGAACTTTTCAATGGAGATCAGGATAAGATCCGCCAGATTGACGGAAAGATTGCAGAAAAGATGGGATTTGACGCATGTGTTCCAGTTTCAGGACAGACATATTCAAGAAAAGTTGATACAAGAGTGCTTAATGTACTTGCAGGAATTGCTGCGAGCGCACACAAGTTCTCTAATGATATCAGATTATTACAGCATCTCAAGGAAGTTGAAGAGCCATTTGAAAAGTCACAGATTGGTTCATCAGCTATGGCTTACAAGCGTAATCCTATGAGAAGTGAGCGTATGGCTTCACTTGCAGATTTCGTTATCAGTGATGCACTTAACCCTGCTATTGTTTCATCTACACAGTGGTTTGAGAGAACACTTGATGATTCAGCTAACAAGAGAATGTCAGTTCCAGAGGGATTTCTCGCTGTTGACGGAATCCTTGACCTCTACTTGAATGTTGTTGACGGACTTGTTGTATATGACAAGGTTATCATCAAACATATGATGGCAGAGCTTCCATTCATGGCAACTGAGAATATTATGATGGACGCTGTTAAGGCTGGTGGAGACAGACAGGAGCTTCATGAGAAGATCAGAGAGCTTTCTATGATAGCAGGAAAGAGAGTTAAGCAGGAAGGTCTTGATAATAACCTTCTTGAGCTTATTGCAGCAGAGCCAATGTTTGGTGTTACTCTTGAAGAGCTACAGTCAAAGCTTGACCCTATGAAGTATGTTGGCCGTTCTAAAGAACAGGTTGACGAATATCTTGCTGATGTTATCAAGCCTATCCTTGATGCTAACAAGGAAGAACTTGGTATGAAGGCAGAGATTAATGTTTAATTAATAATTTGGAGGTGTTATAACATGAAGGTTGTATTAGTTAATGGCAGCAGAAGAGATGCAGGCTGTACATATACAGCACTTTCTGTCGTTGCTAAGGAATTAGAGGCACAGGGAATTGATACTGAGATAGTTGCAGTTGGCAGCAGAGTTGTTAAGGGCGAGCTTGACGCAGTTGTCAAGGAAGTTGGCGCTAAGATAACTGATGCAGACGGACTTATTGTTGGTTCACCTGTTTATTATGCTTCTCCAACAGGAGAGATATTAATGTTTCTCGACAGATTATTTGGTGCATATGGTAACGAGCTTCGTTACAAATGTGGTTCTTCAATTGCATCTGCCCGCCGTGGCGGAACAACATCAACAGTTGACGTGTTGAATAAGTATTTCCAGATTAACCAGATGCCAGTTGTATCATCTAACTACTGGAATATTGTACATGGCAATACACCTGATGAGGTTGTTAAGGACGAAGAAGGCATGCAGACAATGAGACTTTTAGGTCAGAATTTTGCATGGCTTGTTAAGTCAATAGACGCAGCAAAGAAGGCTGGAATTGAGCTTCCACAAGGCGAGAATAAGATTAAGACCAACTATATCAGATAATTTATAATTCTTCATAAATATTTAATGTCATAAGAGGCGTGCTGTATATATAATTATGTATATACAGCACGCCTTTACTGCGCGGGCAGTGATGAGGATAGACAGATATTTAAGGAGTATTGTCGTGAAGTCTTACAAAAGGAGAAAACTTATGAAGAGAATAATTCTTGGGGCAGTGATACTGCTTGTGGTGCTTATTGCCGCAATCGTAGCCTGCGCCCTGATAAGTTACCACAAACAGCCAGAGCTTACTGCTGATGAGATTAATCAGCTTGATGAGCAGGGCATATGGAAAGAGAGAACAAGTGCCGAGCGGGCGCGCATTATTGAGGATAATGACGAGGCACTTAAAGAGCGTATAAGAATGATAAGCAATGCAAAGAGTGAGATTATACTCTCAACATTTGACTTCAGGTCAGATGACAGCGGAAAGCTGATGCTTGGAGCACTTATTGATGCTGCAGACAGAGGTGTATCGGTCAATGTTATAGTTGACGGGGTATCCGGTTTTACCAAGATGAAGGGCAATCCTGATTTTAAGGCACTTGCGTCATCAGACAATGTTAATGTCAAGATATACAACAAGGTCAATCCTTTTAAGCCGTGGCAGTCAATGGGAAGGCTTCATGACAAATATGTCATAGCCGACAGGACTAATTATATACTTGGTGGAAGAAATACATTTAACTATTTTCTGGGAGCATATCCGGGACATAAGAATTACGACAGAGATGTGCTTGTGTACTGCGAAAGTCCTGATGAAACCAGCTCTGTGAATGATGTTCTTGCTTATTATGAGAGTGTCTGGAACTATAAGGAGAGCAAGGCATTTTTAAAGAATAACAAATGTGCAGGCAATAAGAAGGTCAAGGCGGCAAGGAAAGAACTGCTTGATAATTACAACATTTATTATGCAGATAACAAAGATTACCTGACCGACACTGATTATACAGACGAAACAGTTGAAGTCAACAATATAGCGCTTCTCAGCAATCCGATAGAATGTGGCGCAAAAAAGCCGGTAGTGTGGTATCAGCTTACTAAGCTCATGGAGCAGGCGGATTCGCAGGTTAAGATACATACGCCTTATATTATCTGCAATGAGTATATGTATGACGGATTAAAGAAGGTATGCGATTCTGTTGAAAATGTGTCATTGATGACTAATTCAGTAGGCAATAATGGCAATCCATTTGGATCAGCAGATTATTATGCGCATAAGGATAAGGTGCTTGGCACAGGGCTTGAAGTGTGGGAATATGAAGGCGGATATTCATACCACGGAAAGTCGGTTCTTATAGATGATGATATATCGGTGGTTGGCTCATTTAATATTGATATGAGAAGCGTGTATCTTGATACAGAGCTTATGCTTGTTATTGACAGCAAGGAGATTAATGAACAGCTTGGCGGTGCCATGCAGACGTATGAGCATAGTGCAAGAAAGGCTAATGCTGATGGCACATACGATAATCCATATAATGTGCAGCCTGTAGCGCTTACGCCTAAGAGAGAACGCAGAATGAAGCTGATTAAGAATTTCCTGTTGTGGACGAGGTATTTGTTCTAATTAAAATTTTGTGAAAAAAGTTTTGAAAAAAGTCAAAAAAGTGCTTGACATATATCAAGTTTTAATATTATAATAGCAGAGCAGTTTGCGAGAGAAATCAAGCGAATTGTTCTGAATGTGGGGTCTTAGCTCAGCTGGGAGAGCATCTGCCTTACAAGCAGAGGGTCACAGGTTCGAGCCCTGTAGGCCCCATTTCTTTTTAAGACATTCAGCATATAATATGGCGAGATAGCTCAGTTGGCTAGAGCACACGGTTCATACCCGTGGTGTCGTGGGTTCAAATCCCTCTCTCGCTACTATCTAGGAAGTGGAAGCAGATTATGCTTCCATTTTTTTTGCGCGAGTAGCGATGAGAGAAGCCATGGAAAGTTTACAGCCGTGCTTGCACGGACTGGGAACTTTGTATGGCTTTACGAGGAGCACCGCGACAACGACAGAACGAAGTTCTGGAGTATGAGCTGCTCGCGCAACCCGCGGCGATGAGCTAGCTCACATAGGAGGGGAATAATGACACATTTGCAGGAAGAACTGTTTAAGTTACAGGATACGGCGTACAGGGATTTTCACAGCAGCCTTATGCCGGGGGTAGATAAAGAGGCTGTTATAGGAGTAAGAACCCCGGTTTTAAGAGCATTTGCAAAGAAATTCTCTAAGACAGAGGAGGCGGAACAGTTTATGACGGAGCTGCCACATAAGTATTATGAAGAAAATAATCTTCATATGATGCTGATTGCACAGATTAAGGATTATAATATGTGCGTTAGTGAAACAGAGAAGTTTCTGCCATATATTGATAACTGGGCAACCTGTGATTCACCGCTTCCAAAATGTTTTGATAAGAATAAAGAAGATATTATTGTGAGAGCTAAGAATTGGATTGCCACAGATGACACATATGTTAAAAGATACGGAATGGGTGTTATGATGCGTCTGTTTCTTGATGAGGATTTTAAGGAAGAATATATACAGCTTGTTGCAGGTGTTAAGTCAGAGGAGTACTATGTAAATATGATGATTGCATGGTATATGGCTACAGCACTTGCTAAACAGTGGGATGCGGCGATTCCTTATATACAGGAACACAGGCTTTCTGAATGGGTACACAGAAAGTCAATACAGAAGGCTGTAGAGAGTTACCGCATTACACCAGAGCAGAAGGATTATTTAAAGGGTTTAAGATAAGGTTATGAAATCAAATGAAATAGATATGACGACAGGTTCCCTGCCAAAGAAAATATTAATGTATTCAGTTCCGCTTATGTTGTCAAATGTACTGCAGGTTATGTTCAACCTGTGTGATGTGGCGGTAGTTGGTAAATTTGTAGGACCACTGGCACTTGGTGCGGTAGGTTCAACGAGTATAATTATTACATTGACAACCGGAATCCTGCTAGGACTAGCAGGTGGTGTCAATGCTGTAGTCGCGCTGTTTGTGGGGGCTAAGAATAGTGCAAATGTAAAGAAAGCAGTCCACACTTCAATTGTAATATGTATGATTGCGGGACTGCTGTTGCTTTTGTCTGGGCTGTTCCTTTCAAGACCGGTGCTGAATCTTATAGGAACTAAGAAAGAACTGATAGATGGTGCAGTTATATATCTTACAATATATCTTCTTGGTTCACCGGCACTTGCAATGTATAACTATGGTAACGCCGTGTTAAGTGCAGTTGGAGATACTAAAAGGCCACTTATGTATCTTATTACAGCAGGTATAATTAATGTGGTACTTAATCTGTTCTTTGTAATAGTATGCAGGCTTGGGGTTGTCGGTGTTGCACTGGCAAGTATAATATCACAGTATATATCAGCATTTCTGATACTTAAATTCCTGTTTGGCTGTGGCAAGGATTACGGACTTTATATAACAAATATAGGAATGGACTCGCATATAGCAGCGAGAGTTTTAAGGATTGGCCTGCCGGCAGCAGTACAGTATTCACTTTTTGCAGTTGCCAATCTGTACATACAGTCGGCAGTTAATTCATTTGACCATGTAGTTGTTGAGGGCAATTCGGCTGCGGCTAATGCTGATAACATTGTGTATGATATGATGGCGGCATTCTATACTGCATGTACAAGCTTTATAGCACAGAATCTTGGAGCAAGAAAGCGTGACAGAATTAAGAAAGCATATCTTGTTACACAGATGTATTCATTTATTATAGGAGCAGTGCTTGGTGCATTGCTTGTAGTTTTCAGGACACAGTTTCTTAGCATATTTACAAGTGATCCGGATGTGATGCATTACGGCTCAATAAGACTTGGAATAATGGGATGCTCTTATTTTATATCCGCATTTATGGATAATGCGGCAGCAGGAGCAAGAGGACTTGGCAGAAGCGTTATACCTACAATAATAGTAATAATGGGTTCTGTTGTGTTCAGAATCGTGTGGGTGTGTACAATATTTGCAAGTATACATACGCTGATGTCACTCTATCTTGTGTATGCGAGTGCGTGGGCATTTACATCTATTATAGGAACGGTGTATTTTATAATAATATTCAGAAAGACTTTGAGATAATCACATACATTTTACAAAAACTTTACGAACACGAGATTATGCATTTTACATAACATTGATAACATACCCTCTGCAAGCAGATGCAGAGGGTTTTCTTTTTTGAGACGACTCACATATCATTCGGTCAGGAAACTGATTCCAGCCCCTACGAAAATCTTCTGTTAATGCTTGCAAATAAAAAACGAGGAAGGTAACGAAAGTTATGAGAAAAGGAATTAAAAAGTTACTTACAGTTGCATTAACAGCAACATTAGGACTTGCAGCATTAGCAGGCTGTGGAACAGGTACATCATCAAATGGAGATGGCTCAGCAAACGGAGGTACAACTAAGGAGCTTTCAGGAAAGATTCAGTTAGCAGGAAGTACATCAATGGAAAAGATGTGTGGTGCTCTCATGGAAGCATTCATGGAAGAATATCCTAATGTAACAGTAACAACAGAATATACAGGTTCAGGCGCAGGTATTGAGTCAGTAACATCCGGAGCAGTTGATATTGGTAACGCTTCAAGAGCTTTATCTGATAAAGAAAAGTCAGCAGGTATTGAGGAGAACATCGTAGCAATTGATGGTATCGCAATGATTACTGATAAGAACAACAAAGTTACTAATGTAACAAAGCAGCAGCTCACAGATATCTACACAGGTAAGATTACTAACTGGAAGGATCTCGGCGGTTCAGACGAAGCTATCGTAGTAATCGGCAGAGAGGCAGCTTCTGGTACAAGAGGAGCATTTGAGGAACTTCTTGAAGTTAAGAATAAATGTGCTTATGCACAGGAACTTGACAGTACAGGTGCTGTACTTGCCAAGGTAGCAGCAACTCCAGGTGCAATCGGATATGTTTCATTAGATGTAGTTGATAAGACAGTTGCAGCTTTAAAGCTTGATGGTGTAGATGCAACAGAGGATAACATTAAGGCTGGTAAGTATACGCTTTCAAGACCATTTGTAATGGCTACTAAGGGTTCTGTTTCATCACAGAGTGAGCTTGTTCAGACTTGGTTTAACTTCGTAAAGTCTGAAGCTGGTAAGAAGGTTATCAAGGGAGTTGGCTTAATCCTCCCAGAGTAAGCCGGTAAATATAGATTCTGAATGGAGAGATTGACATGGAAGAGGTTATAAATGTTGGTATGAATAGAATAAATAAAACACCAGCAGCTGTTAAGGTAACAGCAAATGGTTCTTTAAAAGGTAATAAAAAGTCAAAGCATGCAAGTGAAAGCGTGGCACGGTTTATATTCCTTATATGTGCGGTAGTAGCTATCCTGGCAGTATGCTCCATTACTATCTATATGTTCATAAAAGGAACAGAGAGTCTTAAAAGTGTCGGAATAGCAGATTTGCTCTTTAAAACAGTATGGGCACCAACGGCTACACCACCTGCATATGGAATTGTATACATAATTCTTTCTTCAATTGCAGGAACAACACTTGCGATTCTTATCGGTGTTCCAATTGGATTATTAACAGCAGTTTTTTTGACAGAGATAGCAGGGAAAAAACTTGCAGCAGTAGTTCAGCCGGCGGTTGAATTACTTGCAGCAATTCCTTCTGTTATATACGGACTTCTCGGATTAATGTTATTAAACCCCCTCCTTTATAAATTAGAAAAGCATGTATTCGCGAATTCCACAACACATCAGTACACAGGAGGAGCTAACCTCCTGGCTGCAGTGCTGGTGCTTGCAATTATGATACTTCCAACAGTTATCAATATGAGCGCGTCAGCAATCAGGGCAGTACCAATGAATTTGAGAGCAACATCACTTGCTCTTGGAGCAACTAAGATACAGACAATTTTCAAGGTTGTAGTTCCGGCAGCCAAGTCAGGAATTATAACAGGAATCGTTTTAGGTATAGGAAGAGCCTTAGGTGAGGCAATGGCTATTAATCTGGTAGCCGGTGGTTCAGTAAATCTGCCGCTTCCATTCAACTCAGTCAGATTTCTTACAACACAGATTGTAAGTGAGATGAGTTACGCAGATGGAGTACACAGACAGGTTCTTTTCACAGTAGGACTTGTTCTTTACATTTTCATAATGATTATAAATCTGATAATTACATTTATGCAGAAGAAAGGGGAGAAAGCAAATGGATAATCTTAAAGCTAAGAAAAGGCATCCGGAAGAGATTGCAGTATACTCAGCGATATATGTGTGTGCAGCATTTTCAGTTCTCCTGCTTTTAGGAATTATTGTATATGTGTTTGCTAAGGGCGCAAGACGCGTAAACTGGGCATTTCTTACAGGTGTTACATCAATTCTTCATGGAACTGTGGGAATTGCCGGTAATATTTTGAACACATTGATAATAATATTACTTACTATGATAATTACAACGCCAATCGGTGTAGGTGCTGCGATTTATTTAAATGAGTACGCCAAGCCGGGAAAGCTTGTTACAGTTATAATATTTGCAACAGAGACACTTGCAGGAATTCCATCAATTATATTTGGTCTGTTTGGTATGCTTTTCTTCGGACAGTTATGTCACATGGGATATTCACTTCTGACAGGTTCTCTTACACTTACATTAATGGTGCTTCCGCTTGTTACAAGAAACACACAGGAAGCGTTAAAGACTGTACCTGACAGCTTCAGAACAGGAGCGGTAGGTTTAGGCGCAGGTAAATGGTACACAATCAGAACAATTCTTCTTCCGTCAGCAATGCCTGGAATTGTAACAGGAGTAATCCTTGCAATAGGAAGAATTATTGGTGAATCAGCAGCATTGCTTTTTACAGCAGGAAGTGCACATCTTCTTCCAAAGACTTTTGATGCATTTCTTGAGAAAATATTTCATTCGGGCGGAACACTTACAATCCAGCTTTATTTAAGCGCAAGCAAGGGTGAATTTGAGGTGGCATTCGGCATAGCGGTTGTACTTCTTGTAATTGTACTTCTTATTAATTTTGGTACAAAGAGGCTCGCTAAGAAGCTCGAAAAGCACTAATTGGGAGGAATATATGAGTAATAAGATTAAAGTTAAAGTTGAAAATCTGAACCTGTATTACGGTGAGAATCACGCCCTTAAGGATGTGAACATGGATATACAGGAAAATGCGGTGACAGCATTTATCGGACCATCTGGCTGTGGTAAATCAACATTTTTAAAGACATTAAACCGTATGAACGACTTGGTTGACGGTGTAAGAATAGATGGCAAGGTGCTTCTTGACGGAGAGGATATATATGAGCCGGGAGTTGATACAACTATTCTCCGTAAAAAGGTAGGCATGGTATTCCAGCAGCCTAATCCTTTCCCGATGAGCATATACGATAACATCGCTTATGGCCCAAGAGTTCATGGAATAAGAGATAAGAAAAGACTTGACCAGATAGTCGAGGAGAGTCTCCGTGGAGCAGCTATATTTGATGAGGTTAAGGACAGATTGAAAAAATCGGCCATGGGTCTTTCAGGTGGACAGCAGCAAAGAATCTGTATAGCAAGAGCTCTTGCAGTACAGCCTGAAGTTCTTCTTATGGATGAGCCGACATCAGCTCTTGACCCTATATCAACATCAAAGATAGAGGACCTTATGGAAGACTTAAAGAAGAAATATACAGTTATTGTGGTAACACATAACATGCAGCAGGCAACAAGAGTTTCGGATCAGACAGCATTTTTCCTTGTAGGAGAAATGGTTGAGTTTGGAGATACTAAGCAGATATTCTCTTACCCTCAGGATAAGAGGACAGAAGATTATATCACAGGAAGGTTTGGATGATGAGAAGTAAATTTGACGAACAGCTTGACAGACTTAATAAAGAAATGATGAAGATGGGCTCTGCAATTGAGGATTCTATACGAAAGGCAGTTGATGCACTTGTAAGACAGGACGCAGAGCTTGCTAAAAAAGTTATGCTTCAGGACGAGGAGATAGACAGGGAGCAGAAGACTATTGAGAGCATCTGCTTTAATCTTCTTATCCAGCAGCAGCCGGTTGCTAAGGATTTAAGAACAATTACAGCAGCTTTAAAGATGGTTACTGATATGGAAAGAATTGGTGACCAGGCAGCAGATATCGGCGAGATAACTATTAAACTTGCCAACCAGCCATACATAAAGAAGTTAGAGCATATCAACCAGATGGCTTCTGAGACAATGCTTATGTTAATCAGAAGTATTGAAGCTTATGTTGAAAAGGACATGGACAAGGCAAGAAAAGTTATAGCATATGATGATGTGGTAGATGACCTATTTGAAAAGGTAAGAGATGACCTTATTGCAATGATACAGGCAGATTCAGCCAATGGTGAGCAGGCTGCAGATCTTCTTATGGTTGCCAAGTATTTTGAGAGAATAGGAGACCATGCAACTAACATTGCAGAATGGGTAATATTTGCTCTTGATACGAAGGGAGGTTTCGATGAAAATGCTTCTGAACATTTGTAAAAATACTCATTTAACTGAAAAGAAATATGAATATCTGTTTCTTCTTCTTAACACACTTGCATGGTGTGTAATCGGCTTCGTAGTGTGGGCGATTGTAAGCATATTTGCATTCAGGGGAATGGAATGGATGTTTACATTCGTTGGATATTTCGGACTTATCCCCGGCTTTATCGGAGGGGTTGTTGAGGCCTGGAGGAATGAAAATTAATATTGATTTATTGTGAAATTGGCATAGAATATAAGCAGAGGTGATGTTATGAAGCGTGTATGCTTATATTCTATGCATTTAGTTTTATGTGTGTTATGTGTCTGCACGATGGCTTTGGTTCTTAGTGCATGTTATGTCAGGAACGATAAGCAGACAGGTGTGGATGATAGAATGTCAGATGAATCTGAACCTGTTACGGCTAAAGCTGTTCATATTGAAAGAGGTACATCGGGTTCTGAAAATGAAGTGACTGCTCCTTTAGAGAGCGAGAAAGCAACCAGAAAAGGCTATAATCCAGAGATGGCATTTAATTATGATGAACATGAAGATATAGAGGTTGATGATAATTATGTTGCTAGTCTGTGTACGGAGGCTGTAAGAGAACTTGAAGCCATGTTTGGTCCGGCAGAATTCTATATAAAGGCAGAAAATAGTGGGGAGGACAGCTACACACTTAATATCATGTATAATGGTAAGGCTGCAGAATTTGACGATGACGAGTTACAACAGATATATGCATACATAGGGCAGGAATATAAAGAAGTAAAACTCACAGACATCAATATGCAGAGCTGGTAGTTGAATAATTATCAGTGATATGTTATATTAATCAAGGCGTTGAATTGGGGACACCACTTTTCAAGACCAGCAGGTATGAAGCAAAGAGAATTGATTAGAATCAGTTTACAGAATTCATACAGGCGGACATACAACAGGCGTCGGTAATAATAGATTTCCGGCGTGTTCATATTGTGAATTTTAGAGGCAGAGCCAGCTGGAAAGCGGCTCTGTCTCTTTTTGCGCGAGTAACGAGGAGAGAAGACATGGAAATTTCACAGTCGTGCTTGCACGAACTGTGAAATTTATATGGGTTCTCGAGGAGCACCGCGACAACGACAGGACGAAGTCCTGGAGTGTGAGTTGCTCGCGCAAAAAGGCGAGGAGACGCCATGCAAGCTGAAGTGTGCTTGCACAGATTCAAACGCAAAGAATGGCGGAGAGAAGGAAAGGAGGCACAATGGTACAGATTAATGGAGAACAACAGGATGTTGCACTAGTTGCAGGAAAGACACTTCTTGCTTATGTAACAGAAGCTGGGTATGACCCGGTAGGTATTGTAATTGAGAAGAATATGGAAATAATTCATAGGGAAGATTTTGATAAAGTAAGTATTGAAGACGGAGACGTGATTGAAATATTGCACTTTGTCGGTGGCGGTCAGTTCTGACATAAAGGAACGAGTAAGAGAGTCAGATTGGACTTTAAAGCGGAGTGAGGCACGGATGAAGTCCAAAAAGGAAGCCAAAGTGCGGATAATTGGACTTTAAAGCAGTGGGAAAGCATGATGAAGTCCAAAAAGGAAGTCAAAGTGCGGAGGATTGGACTTTAAAGCGGTGGGAAGGCACGATGAAGTCCAAAAGGTATGACAAGTCACGCGAGATTGGACATTGAAGCGGTGAGAAGGCATGATGAAGTCCAAAAAGGAAGCCAAAGTGCGGAGGATTGGACTTTAAAGCGGTGGGAAAGCGTGAGGAAGTCCAAAATACGAAAGCCTAAACATAATCACAGATAACAGGAGGAAGCAAAGATGGAAAATAAGGCACAGGACAAGAAAGAAGATAAGTTAATATTAGGAGGACATGAGTTCAACAGCAGATTCATATTAGGTTCAGGAAAGTACAATGTGAATCTTATTAAGGCGGCAGTTGAGCAGGGCGGTGCTGAAATTATCACACTTGCTCTTAGACGTGCCAATACAGAGAATAAAGAGAATATTCTTGATTTCATACCGAAGGGAGTAACTCTTCTTCCTAATACTTCAGGAGCAAGAAATGCAGAGGAAGCGGTAAGAATTGCGAGACTCAGTCGTGAGATGGGATGTGGGGATTTTGTAAAGATTGAGATTATGCATGATGCTAAGTATCTTCTCCCAGATAACTATGAGACAGTGAAAGCAACAGAAATACTTGCTAAGGAAGGATTTGTTGTAATGCCATACATGTATCCTGATCTGAATGTGGCAAGAGATTTACAGAATGCCGGAGCTGCCTGCGTTATGCCGCTTGCCTCACCGATTGGAAGCAATAACGGACTTTCAACCAAAGCATTTATACAGATACTTATTGATGAAATTGATTTGCCAATTATCGTGGATGCAGGAATTGGAAAGCCTTCGCAGGCATGTGAGGCAATGGAGATGGGAGCAGCAGCGGTTATGGCTAATACGGCAATTGCGACAGCAGGAAATGTTCCAGCTATGGCAGAGGCGTTTAAGAAGGCTATAGAGGCAGGAAGAAGCGCATATCTTACAGGAATGGGAAGAGTTCTTGCAAGAGGTGGAAGTGCATCTGACCCATTGACAGGATTCTTACGTTAAATGTGGAGAGCAATCCCAAAGGTGCATTGCAAGAGATACTGGCGGGATAATTTCAGCGGAAGCATAACTTCGGGGAAGTATTGCTTGACGAAATATGAGAATATAATAGAAAAGAAGGCAGAATAATGAACGAAGAAAATCAGGTATATTTTATAGACAGTGACCAGCTTCCACCAGCCGCGTTAGAGAGAAAGCATAAGTTGGAGCAGGATCCGTCATTCAGAACAGATTACATGAAATATCTTGATGACATGGAAATAATTGATTCAGATATTAAGGACAAAGTATTAAAGGCAATGGATGAGTTTGATTATGATTCATACACAGCAGCAGATGTTGAGAGGGCTTTAAGCAAAGATACCTGCAATATTGAGGATTTTAAGGCATTGCTTTCGCCGGCTGCAGCACCTTACTTAGAGCAGATGGCAAGAAAGGCAGAGAATGAAACTAAGAAACATTTTGGCAATACAGTGTATATATTTACGCCAATATATATAGCCAATTATTGCCAGAATTACTGCATATACTGTGGATTCAACTGCTACAATAACATTCACAGAAAGAAACTTTCATTTGAGGAAATTGAGCATGAGATGAAAGTTATTGCTGATACAGGAATGGAAGAAATTCTGATACTGACAGGAGAGAGTAGAAAATATTCAGACGTTGAATACATTGGCGAATCAGTTAAGATAGCAAGAAAATATTTCAAGAATATCGGAATAGAGATATATCCTGTAAATGTGGATGAATACCGCTATCTTCATGAGTGCGGTGTTGATTATGTAACAGTATTCCAGGAGACATATAATCCTGTCAAATATGAGACATTACATTTATTAGGACATAAGAGAGTATGGCCATACAGATTCGATGCACAGGAAAGAGCACTTATTGCAGGTATGAGAGGTGCAGGATTTTCAGCATTGTTAGGGCTTGATGATTTCAGAAAAGATGCACTGGCAACGGCACTTCATGTATATTATCTTAACAGAAAATACCCTCATGCAGAGCTGAGTCTTAGCTGTCCGAGACTCCGTCCGATAATCAATAATGATAAGATTAATCCAAGAGATGTCGGTGAAAAGCAGTTGTGCCAGGTACTTTGTGCGTACAGATTATTCCTTCCATTTGTTGGAATAACAGTTTCAAGCCGTGAGAGTGCGCAGTTTAGAAATGGTATAACCAAGATATGTGCCACTAAAGTTTCAGCGGGTGTTTCAACAGGAATCGGTGACCATGAATCTAAATATACAGGAAAAAAAGATGGTGATGCCGGAGATGAACAGTTTGAAATCAATGATAACCGTTCATTTGACAGAATGTATAAGGATATGGAGGATGGCGGGCTTCAGCCAGTCGTGAATGAATACATTTATGTATAGAAAATATATATGTATAACGAACAAGCACCTTGTGAGTGGCAGCGGTGGTGCAGAGTGTACTATGAATGAGTACATTATGCAGCTTGAAAAATGTGTGGCACTGCACCCATATGCCATGATACTTCGGGAAAAGGATATGGACAGGCAGAACTACAGGAAACTTGCAAGACGCATACAGGTAATGTGCAAGAAAGCTTCTGTTAAAATGTTTGTTCACAGTGATATCAGTGCGGCAGAGTATGCAGGCTGTGGAAATGTACATTTTTCAATGGAACATTTTAAACAAATGTGTGATGAACAGGCTGATGTGATAAAGGGGCTTGATTGTATGAGTGTATCGTGTCACAGTATGGAAGAGGCAGTGATTGCTGTCCGTGCAGGAGCAGACCAGATTGTGCTTGGAACTATATTTGAGACGCAGTGTAAACCGGGGAAGATGGGCGCAGGGCTTAGTTTTCTTGAAGAAGTGTGTAGAGCAGTTCATACTGTTAATCCCACAGTGAAAGTGTTTGCCATTGGAGGAATTAAGCCTGATAATATCGAGGAAGTGCTTGAAGCCGGTGCAGATGGCGGATGTATGATGTCATGGTTTATGCAACAAGATTAATATAATAGACAAAGAAAAACTTCTGTGATATAATTTCGCGGAAGTTTTTCTTTTTTAAACTTATTTAAACTTCGTTTCGTATAATAATATATAAAACTAAAGAAAGGGCAGAAATTATATGAAAGACATGTTAAGAATAGGTACTAAAGATAGAAGAAAATATATAATTATATGCTTGGCTGCAGTCTTAGTTATAGCATTAATAACTGTTTCGGTAATTGCTGTGCAAGTAAAGCATAGTAAGAATAAAAAGAAAAATATTGTGGAGAATACAACTGCAGAGACGAAAACTATTCAGGAAACTACAGTGCAAGAGACTACAGAAGAGGAAACAACAGAAGAGGACACAACGCAGGAAGAGAGTGCTGAAGTGGTAGAGCAGGAAGTGGTTGAAGAATTTTTTGAAAATGAGATATCAACTGAAAATCAAAAAGCTTTTGAACTTCCGCCAAGGCAGCTTACAGATGAGTTTATTTCGTATGATGGACAAAAGAGAGAAATAACATGCTATGGGGATAGTATGATGGCTGGAGCAGGAAGTGCAACTGAAGGAAAAGTAAATGGCATTGATATATATGGGTGGACTACACCTGTTACAATAGAAAATCTGACTAAGATAACAACTCATAATCTTGGAGTATCAGGAGAAAATTCAAGTCAGATTACTTTTAGAGCTGGTGGAACAAAGGTTTATATAGATAGGGATATTACAATAAGTGAGACTGATTCGGCAATAGCTCAGATTATAGATGAAAATGGAAATGTATTTGAAACAGATAATTATAGTGGATATGGATTTGATTATGATCCTTATCCGGGTGATATGTATATAAATGGTTATTTGTGTGATGTTAAAAATACAGGTGATGGTCAGGTTGAGATTAAACTTACAAAGGGATATGCAGCATATGACAATTCTACTGATAATAGTGTTGTTATATATGAAAGTGAAACAGCTGAATATTCAAGACAGAGGGCAGATATAAAAGCAGAGAGTGAAAAAGGAACAGAGTCTTCCACAGTGATAAAAGAAACAGAGTCACAAACATCTGGTCAAAAGCCAATGGAGAAACCGACAGAAAATGTGACTGAAAAACCAACGGAGAAACCAACAGAAACTTCTGGTATGGAAAAAGTTACAATTTCTGCCAGAACACAGGCGATGACAAGGGCATCACAGGAAAGAAGTGCCAAAGATATATTGATACTTGAAATGGGAAGTAATGGCGGCTGGGAAAATGATTATCAGCAGCTAATTCTGCAGTATGATAATATTATCCTTAATTCAGGATGTAAATATTATATTATAGTGGGAGATACTGATGACCCTGCGGACTCAGCTGATGGCTATCAGGGAGCATATGACTCAGATGGCAATTATGTGGGAATCGGTGATACATCATGGGAAGCAGCGTTAAGACTTGCATATGGAGACCATTTTTTTAATACAAGAACATATATGATTCAGAATGGATTAAGTGACTGCGGACTCGATGTAACAACAGATGACCTTGAAAATTTCAAAATGGGTAATATATCAAAACAGCTTAGATATGACTGGACACATTTTAACTGTTACGGATATTATTCAAAGGGGATTGGCATATACAAGAAAGGCGTAGAATTAGGTTACTGGAGTTAGAATTTTACAAGAATTATACATGAATATGATTACACCTTTTACATGATATGGTTATTATAAGTATGCATTGAAGGGGTGGACAGCCAAAAGACGGGGATGGCTGTGATTCCCTGACATGTAAGCCTATTAACCATGAATGAAGAAAGGTGGTAATCATATGGAAGTAGCTATAAACAACATAGACAAGGTGAGAAAGTTTGTAGATATTGTATCAAGATTTGACTGCGACATTGATTTAGTAAGCGGACATACAATGGTAGATGCGAAGTCGATACTTGGAATATTTAGTCTTAACATTATGAAGCCAATGATGATGATTATTCATGATGATGAGGATAAGGCGCAGATAATAAGAAACAGCCTTAAAGCATTCGCAGCGTAAGCTGCTTTTTTTATGCCTTGAGGCTGTTTTTATTACAATTACTTTACATATGTTTTACATAACCCCGATAGTGGATTTTACATACCAGTGTGACAATAAAATTATTGCCAAAGAAAAGATGTGGTTAAAAGAAAAAATGAGGAATGATATGAAATTCACAGAAATTAAGAAAAAGTTTTTTGACTATTTTCGGGAAAAGGAGAACGGGGCAATGAGCATAAACACTAAAGAAACAACACAGAGAGCATGTTACACAAACAGGGAGCTGTCATGGCTTGCATTTAATGAGAGAGTGTTAAATGAAGCAGCTAATCCTAAAGTTCCACTTGCGGAAAGACTTACATTTGCATCAATATACCAGACTAATCTGGATGAATTCTTTATGGTACGCGTTGGAACGCTTATGATGCAGATGCAGCTTCAGGAAAAGGAAAGAGACAATAAAACCGGAATGACAAGCGAAGAGCAGGTAAAAGCTATTCTTGATAAGGTTAGTGAGCTTGAGAAGAAAAAGGGCAGAGTGTATGAACAGCTTATGGGAGAACTTGAGACAGCCGGGATAAGAATAATTAATTTTAATAAGCTGTCTAATGATGAAGGTGCAATGCTGGAGGAATATTTTGATATGCATATAGCACCATTTCTTTCACCTATGATAATAGGACAGCAGCAGCCATTTCCTTTTCTTGCAAATAAGCAGTTATATGCAATTGTGCTTATGAAGACTAAGAAGGGTAAGAATAAAATAGGAATAGTACCTTGTTCAAACAGTGTATTTAAGAGACTTATAGAAATTCCTACAAGACCAGGAACATTTATGCTTTCTGAAGAATTGATTCTGCATTTTGTATCAAAGCTGTATGAGAAGTATGAAATACTGGAAAAATCAGTTATGAGAGTTATTAGAAATGCAGATATAGATGCTGGTTCATTTGATGATGAGGACCTTGATTACAGAAATATGATGGAACATATGGTTAAGCAGAGAAACAGGCTTAATCCGGTATGTGTCCAGTTAAACAGAAAAATAAACGACAAAGCAAAGAAAAAGCTCACAGATTATCTTGAAATAGGTGCAAAACACCTGATTGAAGAGAGAACTCCACTCGATATGTCATTTGTATTCCAGCTGCAGAATGTGTTAAAGAATAAGCCTGAGCTTTTTTATAAGAAAAGAGTTCCACAGCCAAGTAAAGAAATCAGTATGAATGAAAAGATAATTCCGCAGATTGAGAAGAAGGATGTTGTTCTTTCATACCCATTTGAGAGTATGAGACCATTCATATCTATGTTAGAGGAAGCAGCCAGTGACCCGACTGTTGTATCAATAAAGATGACTCTTTACAGAGTTGCTGACAGGAGTAAGATAGTTGAGACTCTTATTGAAGCGGCTGAAAATGGTAAAGAAGTTATTGTTCTTGTGGAGCTGAGAGCCAGATTTGATGAGGCTAATAATATTGAAATGTCTAAGAGACTAGAGGAGGCCGGATGCCAGCTTTTATATGGCCTGGGTGATTATAAGGTACACTCAAAGTTATGCCTTATAACACGTTCGGTTAATAATACATTTTCATATATAACACAGATAGGAACAGGCAATTATAATGAAAAGACTTCAAGATTATATACAGATCTGTCACTTGTTACAGCTAATGAGGAGATAGGTGCGGATGCGGCTGCAGTATTTGCTGCTTTGCAGAAGGGAGAAACGGTGGATAGTTCTAACCAGCTTCTTGTTGCACCAAACTGCCTGCAGAATAGAATTCTTTCAATGATAGATGAGCAGATTGATAAGGTAAAGAACGGTAAAGATGGATATGTTGGAGTTAAGATTAATTCCCTTACAGACAAGCTTATAATTGAGAAATTAATTGAAGCTTCACAGGCAGGTGTTAAAATAGATCTTGAAGTAAGAGGAATATGCTGTATAAAGCCGGGAGTTAAAGGTTATACAGATAATATCCGCGTGGTAAGTGTTGTTGGACGCTTCCTTGAGCATTCAAGAATATATCGTTTTGGAAGAGGAGATGACCAGAAGATATATATTGCATCGGCAGATTTTATGACAAGAAATACGACAAGACGTGTTGAGGTTGCTGCACCTGTGCTTGATAAGCATTGTCAGGAACGCATAATTCATATATTTAATCTTATTATGCAGGATGACGAGAAAGGCAAAGAGCAGAATAGTGATGGGGTATACTGTGACAGACATATTAATAATCCTAAGATTGATTCACAGGAAACACTATATGAAGAAAGCTATGAAGCGGCAGCCAGTGCAGAATAATTAAGAAAATGGAGGCTAACAGGTATGAAGATAGGTATGCTTACAAGTGGTGGAGACTGCCAGTCTCTTAATGCGGCAATGAGAGGTGTTGCCAAAACTTTGTATAATAATACAAATGATGTTGAAATATACGGATTTCTTGATGGTTACAAAGGAATGATTACTAAGAATTACAAACTGATGAAAGAAGAGGATTTCAGTGGGATTCTCACAGAGGGAGGAACAATTCTTGGAACTTCCAGAACACCTTTCAAATATATTAATGAGCCTGATAAGGAAGGGCGCGATAAAGTTGCAGGCATGATTAAGACTTATAAGGATTTAAAACTCGACTGCCTGGTAATGCTTGGCGGAAACGGTTCACATAAGACTGCGGCTCTTTTATCGCAGAAGGGTTTAAATGTTGTTACTCTTCCTAAGACTATTGATAATGATATAGAAGGAACTGAGATGAGCTTTGGATTTCAGTCAGCTATAGATGTTGCGACAAGAACTATAGATGAGATTCATACAACGGCAGCCTCACACAGCAGAGTGTTTATTGTTGAGATTATGGGACATAAAACAGGCTGGCTGACATTGCATTCAGGAATTGCAGGCGGTGCTGATATCATACTTATACCTGAAATTCCATATAATGTTGATGAGGTGTTGAATACAATCAGAAAGCGTGAAAAGCAGGGTAAGAAATTTACTATAATCGCAATGGCTGAGGGTGCAATATCAGATGAGGATGCAAAGCTGTCAAAGAAAGAGCTGAAAGAAAAGAGAAAGACATATACATTTCCATCAGTAGCATATCAGTTGAGTGATGAGCTGCAGAAAAAAGCCGGTCAGGAGGTAAGAGTAACAATTCCCGGACATGTTCAGCGTGGCGGAATTCCAAGTGCATCTGACAGAACACTGGCAACAAGAATAGGCGTTGAGGCTGCAGGACTTATATTAAGAAAAGATTATGGCAATATGGTATGCATCAAAGAAGGAAAGTTCTCTAAGATACCACTTGAAGAGGTTGCAGGTAAAACGAAGATGGTTAACGTAGATAATGAACTTATAAGACAGGCTGAAAGCTTAGGCATTAGTCTTGGCAGAAAGGCATAAGTGGTATATAATACAAAGCAAATGCTTCGGAAAGAAGGGAAATGCTTTGAAGAAATCAGACAGACTAAAGATAGTTATTCTTGGAATAACCGGATTACTTATTCTTATTGGAACCGGAATATTTATATTCATAGGACAGAGTATATGTACCATGGCTGGTGTAGGGCTTTTTGTTATTGTGTGTCTTGGAATGGTTGTTGTTGCAGGAAAGAAAGATGACCAGACAGAAACAATAGAACAGCTTAACCAGACAATATCTGAACAGAGCAGAAGGATAATGAATACTGAGGGGCAGCTTGCAAGATATAAGAGAGAACTTGCAGAGGCGACTGGTAAGAATGAAGCATAATAATTAAATATTAAGGAGATAGTCATGTTACTAGAGATTTTAAAGGCAATTCTTTTCGGTATAGTCGAAGGAATTACAGAATGGCTGCCTATAAGCAGTACAGGGCACATGATTCTGCTTGACCAGGTAGTCAAACTTAATGTATCCGCAGATTTTTATAAGATGTTTCAGGTAGTTATCCAGCTTGGAGCAATTATGGCCGTAGTTATATTGTTCTGGAATAAGCTGTGGCCATTTTATATGAAGAAGACTGGGGACAGTAAGAAAGCAGCCTGGAAAGATGGCGCACTTGCAATGTGGATTAAGATTATTATTGCATGTATTCCGGCAGCGATTGTCGGATTGATTTTCGATGATAAGATAGATGAATTATTCTATCATCCAATCCCTGTTGCTATTGCACTTATCGTTGTGGGTATAGTTTTTATAGTTGTGGAGAATGCAAAGAAAGGCAGCAAACCGGCAATCAGAAGTATAGGTGAGATAACTTATAAGGCAGCAATAATAATAGGTCTGTTCCAGCTTATTGCAGCAGTATTTCCGGGTACATCAAGATCGGGAGCAACAATTATCGGAGCACTCATAATCGGAGTATCAAGAAGCGTTGCGGCTGAGTTTACATTTTTCCTTGCAGTACCTGTAATGTTCGGGGCAAGTCTTTTAAAGATTGCTAAATATGCTGCTGTGGGAATGGCTATGACAGGAACAGAGTGGATAGTTCTTATTGTAGGCTGCCTTGTTGCGTTCTTTGTATCAGTATTCGTAATCAAGTTCCTTATGGGATACATCAAGAAGCATGATTTCAAGGTGTTCGGTGTGTACAGAATAATTCTTGGTATAGCAGTTATTGCACTCAGCTTTGTATTGTTTTAATTCTAATACACTTCAAGGTATGAATTGTATACATAACCGCTTGTACCATTATAATCAATAAGGGTGTAATAAGCACCAACAGATAATATAAAACCGGTAGTCCCTCCTGGCACAACTGCAAAGGAGTGGCTGCCGTTTTTGTCTTTATGCATATTTACATAGGAAGCACCTGTCACATGGTAACTTTTAAGAGCAGATGTATTGGTTATGCGCCCGTTTGCAAATGTATACGATGTCTGGGCGGTTGTTGCAGGCTGTGTGTTTTGGACTTCAGTCTGAACGGTTTCAGGCTCGGAGGATTCACAGGATGTTTCAGATGCTACGGTTACTGTCTGAGTTTCAGTCACGATGGTGGTTTCATGTTTTGTTACATCCTGAGAAGAAGCAGTTTCTTTAACTGTTGCGGCAGGGGTTGTCTTAGATATAGTTTCTGGATTTATATCTTTAACAGTAACTGGCTGGGTTTCAGAATTGCTGGCAGTGTGAATGCTTTTTTCAAGACCTCCACCGGCAAAACCGATGTTTTCAAACACTACAACTCCGGCTATAATTATTACAAGATATATACCTAAAAATATTTTAACAATTAGATTATTGAGTTTCATTGTGACTAAAGACCTCATATTTTCTATAATAAATTAATATTAGTTCTTTTTATGGGGCAGGTCAATAAAAAAGTGGTAATCCGGAGGTGTAAAATGAACATAATAGGTCACATTTCAACAGATTTTCCAACAAAATTTGGGATTCCAAGACAGAGTGGATTGATAGAGGAATTAAAAGGTGTCATAACATTTGAACCAGAATACAGACAACCAGAGGCTTTCAGAGGATTGGAGGATTTTTCACATATATGGGTTTTATGGCAGTTTTCCAAGTCGCAGAAGAAAACTATAGCGGCAACGGTAACTCCTCCAAGACTTGGCGGGAAAGTACGAATGGGAGTATTTGCAACAAGGTCGCCGTTCAGACCGAATGATATAGGGCTGTCATGTGTGAAATTAGAGCACATAGAATATACGGCAGATAAAGGACCGGTACTATTCGTTTCAGGGGTGGATATGGTTGATGGTACGCCGATATACGATATCAAGCCGTATGTAAAATTCACAGACTCACACCCAGAGGCAAAAGAAGGATTTACGGCAGCCACTTATAACAGAAATCTTAAAGTGATATTTCCATCAGACCTGCTTGCAATAATGCCGGAAAACAAACAGACAGCAGCGGTTAAAATATTAGAGCAGGACCCAAGACCAGCTTATGATACAGACGAGGCAATGGCTTATGGGGTAACATTTTCAGGCTTTGATATCAGATTTAAGGTGCATGGGGATATGCTGACTGTGTTTGAAGTTGTGGATATTGAGGCGGCTGGTGGATATAAGAAGGTAAAGTGAGCTGGTGTCAATTTCACTTGATAATCCAGCTAAAATGTGCTTTACTTATATGGACTAGGTAAACAATTAATGTTGCAATCAAGATTAAGGAGGAGCTATATGAGAGTTGGAATGGGATATGATGTTCATAAACTGGTTAAAGATCGTAAGCTTATCATGGGCGGAGTTGAGATTCCATATGAATTAGGTCTGCTTGGACACTCTGATGCAGATGTGCTTCTTCATGCCATTATGGATGCATTACTGGGTGCTGCTGCACTTGGAGATATAGGAAAGCATTTCCCGGATACAGATGACAGATACAAGGGAATATCAAGTATCAAGCTTCTGGAAGAGGTTGGAAAGAAGATAGATGAGGCTAATTATATTATAGAAAATATAGATGCTACTATTATTGCACAAAAACCTAAGATGCGCCCATATATTGATGATATGAGAAAGAATATCGCAGATGCTTTAAAGATTGATGTTGACAGAGTCAATGTTAAGGCTACTACAGAAGAAGGACTTGGATTTACCGGAAGTGGAGAGGGTATTTCTTCACAGGCAATATGCTCACTTAATTCTGTTTCTAATTATATATATGGTGCGGCTGATATGACAAACTGTAGATCTGACTGTGGTGGCTGCATGGGCTGTCAGAACAAATAGAACTGACAATACATTCGCAGCTTTAATTCATATAATATAATTAAGAATAGAAAAGTCAGGATTAACAGATTATGAAATATAGAGATTATGTAAAGCAGGAAATAGCGGTAATAAAGGACAGAGACCCTGCTATCAAGTCGGATAAAGAGGTATATCTTTATCCTAGTTTTAAGGCAATACTTAAATATAGAAAAGCCCATAAGTTATATCTTAAGGGCGAATATTACAAGGCAAGAAAGATTTCACAGAAAACTGCAAGACAGACTGGAATTGAGATACATCCGGGAGCGCAGATTGGCGAAGGACTTTTTATTGACCATGGACATGGAGTTGTTATCGGAGAGACAGCTATTATCGGTAACAATGTAACACTTTATCAGGGCGTTACACTTGGAGGAACAGGCAAGGAACAGGGGAAGAGACATCCTACTCTGGGAAATAATATTATGGTAGGAGCAGGAGCAAAGATTCTTGGCTCAGTTACCATAGGTGATAATTGCAAGATTGGTGCGGGTTCTGTTGTATTAAAGGATGTGCCAGCGAATTCTACAGTGGTTGGTGTTCCAGGAAGAGTTGTTATTCAGGATAGCGTAAGACTGTTTGATGATTTAGACCAGATACATCTTCCAGATCCTGTTATGCAGGATATCGAGAACTTAAAGCAGGAGAACGCAAGACTTAAGAAGAGACTTGCACACCTTGAAAACAGCGTCAATGAAAGCCGCAGCTCGTATGATGATAACTAAAGTGTGATTATGAAAGGAAATCTGACATGAGGATTTATAATACTTTATCCAGAAGAAAAGAAGAGTTTAAGCCATTAGAAGAAGGTAAGGTTAAAATGTATGTCTGCGGACCTACTGTATACAACCTTATTCATATTGGTAACGCAAGACCTATGATTGTATTTGATACAGTAAGAAGATATCTTGAGTACAAGGGATATGATGTTAATTATGTATCTAACTTTACAGATGTAGACGACAAGATTATTAAGAAAGCTAATGAAGAAGGTGTATCTGCTGAGGAGATTTCAACAAGATACATTGCTGAATGTAAGAAGGATATGGAGGGCATGAATATTAAGCCTGCAACAACACATCCTCTTGCAACTCAGGAAATCGGTGGAATGATTGATATGATACAGACTCTTATTGACAAGGGTTATGCTTATGAAGTCAATGGAACCGTATACTACAGAACAAGAAAGTTTGCAGAATACGGAAAGCTATCTAAGAAGAATATTGACGACTTGGAGGCAGGACACAGAGATGAGGCACATAGTCTTAAGGTTACAGGTGAGGATGAGAAGGAAGACCCACTTGATTTCGTTCTTTGGAAGCCTAAGAAAGAAGGAGAGCCATCTTGGCCATCACCTTGGAGTGACGGAAGACCAGGCTGGCATATTGAATGCTCTGTTATGTCTAAGAAGTATCTTGCTGACGAAATCGATATTCATGCAGGTGGAGAGGATTTAATATTCCCTCACCATGAGAATGAGATTGCACAGTCAGAGGCAGCTAATGGAGTACCATTCTCTAAGTACTGGATGCACAATGCATTTCTTAATATTGATAACAAGAAGATGTCTAAGTCTTTAGGCAATTTCTTTACAGTAAGAGATATAAGCAGGGAATATGACCTTGAAGTGTTAAGATTCTTCATGTTAAGCGCACATTACCGCAATCCTGTTAATTTCAGTCATGACCTTATGGAATCAGCAAAGAACGGATTAGACAGAATCTTAACTGCAGTTGATAATTTAAGACATCTGTCAGAGAATGCCAAAGATGTTATAATGACAGAGGATGAGAAGAAGATAATAGCTTCTATAGATGACATTTATAAGAAATTCGAAGATTCAATGGACGATGATTTCAATACAGCAGATGCAATATCAGCTATATTTGAACTTGTAAAGCTTGCTAACTCTAATTCAAGCTCAGATAATTCCAAGGAATACATCGATACTCTTATGAAGAAGATTACAACTCTCACAGATATTCTTGGACTTAAGACAGACAAGAAGGAAGAAATGCTTGATGAGGATATCGAGGCACTTATTGCCGAGAGACAGCAGGCAAGAAAAGATAAGAATTTTGCAAGAGCTGATGAAATTAGAGATGAGTTATTAGCAAAGGGAATTGTTCTTAAGGATACAAGAGAGGGCGTAAGATGGAGCAGAGCCTAGATAACGACCTTGTAAAATGCATATATGAAGGCCTGGATATGAAGCATACAGAGCCTTCGCAGTTATCACCTCTTGTTCTTGCATATATCGGGGACAGCATATATGACCTTGTCATTAAGACATGGGTTATAGAACAGGGGAATATGCAGGTTAATAAGCTTAACAAGAAAACGAGCAGTATTGTTAAGGCTGAATCCCAATCTGCCATGATAGGTGTAATAGAGCCAATGCTCAGTGAACATGAGGAAGCTGTGTATAAGAGAGGACGTAATGCAAAGTCATACACATCTGCCAAGAATGCAAGCATTGGAGATTACAGAAGGGCAACGGGTTTTGAGGCTCTTATGGGATATCTGTATCTTAGTGGGCAGTATGAGCGGATGATGGAACTGGTTAAAGCAGGACTGGAAAGCCTTGAGTTAAAGTAGAGCCGGCAAAGCAGAATCCATATCTGTAATGGATAACTGGATTCTGCTTTGTTAATATTAAGGAGAAATATATGAGATACAATGAATTAACATTTCAGGGAAGAAATGCTGTATTAGAGGCATTCCGCTCTGGTAAAACTATTGATAAGCTTTTTATTCTTGACGGCTGTCAGGATGGACCAATAAAGAGTATTGTCAGAGAAGCAAAGAAAACAGATGCAATTATCAATTATGTTGATAAGGAAAGACTCGACAGACTTGCAGGAACAGGACATCATCAGGGTGTTGTTGCCATTGGTGCAGCTTATGAATATGCAGAGGTTGATGATATACTTGCATCAGCTAAGGAAAAGGGAGAAGATCCATTTATATTCATTCTTGATGAGATAGAGGATCCTCACAATCTTGGTGCTATTATAAGAACTGCCAACCTTGCAGGTGCACATGGAGTTATTATTCCTAAGAGAAGAGCTGTCGGACTTACAGCAACTGTAGCCAAGACATCAGCAGGCGCGATTAATTACACACCTGTAGCCAAGGTTACTAATATTTCACAGACAATCGAGGAACTTAAGAAGCAGGGACTCTGGTTTGTATGCGCTGATATGGGCGGGGAGACAATGTATAATCTTAATCTCAAAGGACCTATCGGCCTTGTTATAGGTAATGAGGGCAATGGAGTAAGCCGTCTTGTTAAGGATAAATGTGATTTCATCGCATCAATTCCTATGAAGGGTGATATTGATTCCTTGAATGCCTCAGTTGCAGCAGGTGTTCTTGCATACGAAATAGTCCGTCAGAGACTTAATTAGGGAGTTTTTTATGAAGCATATGGAAGAGTATCCTGATGAAGAGCTTATTGATATGTACAGGGCAGGTAATGAGCAGGCAATTGAGTACATATTTGAGAGATATAAGTATATAGTGCGAAAGAAAGCAAAGGCTATGTTTCTTGCCGGAGGAGACAGTGATGATTTAATCCAGGAGGGGATGATAGGCCTTTATAAGGCTGTCCGTGACTATGATAAGCAAAAGGATGCTTCTTTCATGACATTTGCTGGAATGTGCATAAACAGGCAGATTCTTAATGCAGTTACAGCTTCTAACAGAAAGAAGAATACGCCACTTAATACATATGTTTCCTTTGATGAACCGGTTAATCCTGAGGATGATTCTCAGGTAAAGCTGGTGGATGTACTAAAGTCTGATAAGGAACAGAATCCGGAAAGGCTTTTTATTGATCAGGAAAATGCTGAAAGTTTAGAAGATAAATTATACAGTGTGCTAAGTGGTTTTGAGAAAAATGTATTGGAATTATATATGTCTGGCAAAGATTATATTGCTATTGCGCAGACGCTTGATAAGCCGCCAAAATCTATAGATAATGCTATACAAAGGATAAGGAATAAAGTTGACAAAATAACCAACCTATAATATTATGAATAGGTGTGTTAAGACACATGCTATTGTAGCTCAGGGGTAGAGCACTTCATTGGTAATGAAGAGGTCACGGGTTCAATTCCCGTCAATAGCTTAATTTAATGTTTGTGTTTTTTAAAACAGATTGGAGGACGCTATGGTAAAAGCTATTGTAGGTGCTAACTGGGGTGATGAAGGAAAGGGTAAGATTACTGATATGCTTGCCGAAGAATCAGACATCATCGTAAGATTCCAGGGAGGAGCTAATGCGGGACATACTATTATTAATGATTATGGAAAGTTCGCGCTCCATCTTTTACCTTCGGGAGTTTTCTATAACCATACAACAAGTGTCATTGGCAACGGTGTAGCTCTTAATATTCCATATCTTGTTAAGGAATTAAAGAGCCTTACAGACCGCAATGTACCAATGCCTAAGATTCTTGTATCAGACAGGGCACAGATTCTTATGCCTTATCATGTTGCATTTGATACATATGAAGAAGCAAGACTTGCTGGTAAGTCATTTGGTTCTACTAAGTCAGGTATTGCTCCATTCTATTCAGATAAGTATGCTAAGATTGGTTTCCAGGTTAATGAATTATTTGGAGACGAGCAGGAACTTAAGGAAAAGATTGCTAATGTATGTACATTAAAGAATGTTATGCTTGAGCATCTCTATCATCAGCCACTTCTTAACGAAGAAGAGATATTCAATACTCTTATGGAATATAAAGAGATGGTTGAGCCATATGTATGTGATACATCAGCATTTTTACATCAGGCACTTAAAGACGGAAAGAAGATCTTACTTGAGGGTCAGTTAGGCTCTCTTAAGGATACTGACCATGGTATATACCCAATGGTAACTTCATCATCAACATTAGCTCCTTATGGTGCTATTGGTGCTGGTATTCCGGCTGCATCAATTACTGATGTTGTTACAGTTGTTAAGGCATATTCTTCAGCAGTTGGTGCCGGAGCATTTGTAAGTGAAATCTTTGGTGATGAGGCAGATGAACTCAGACGCAGAGGTGGAGACGGTGGTGAATTCGGAGCTACTACAGGACGTCCTAGAAGAATGGGATGGTTCGATGCAGTTGCTACACGTTATGGTGTAAGAATGCAGGGAACAACAGAGGTTGCTCTTACAGTTCTTGATGTACTTGGATATCTTGATGAGATTCCAATGTGCGTTGGATATGAGATAGATGGAAAGATTACTAAGGATTTCCCAACTACTCCACAGCTTGAGAAGGCTAAGCCGGTATTAAAGACTATGCCAGGCTGGAAGTCAGATATCAGAGGAATTACTAACTATGAAGAACTTCCTGTTGAGTGTCGTAACTATATTGAAACTATTGAGCAGGAGATTGAAGCTCCTATCACAATGGTATCTAATGGTCCAGGAAGACATGAGATTATCCACAGAAAGAGTAATTTTTCTAAATAATAACAATTAATATTACCGTATCTGCAGTACAACAGTTTTGCAGATACGGTCTTTTTATAGGTAATTGGAGGAACATATGAAGTTTAATAAATATTTTGACCATACGAACTTAAAGCCGGACGCAACTAAGGATGATATCCGAACATTATGTGAAGAAGCAAAAAAGTATGATTTTGCATCAGTATGTGTAAATGGAATATATACTGCATTTGCAAAACAATGCCTTTCCGGAAGTGATGTTAAGACATGTGTTGTAGTTGGTTTTCCGCTGGGAGCTATGAGCACAGACGTTAAGGCTTATGAGACTAAGAAAGCCGTAGAAGATGGTGCGGATGAGATTGATATGGTTATTCCTGTAGGACTTCTTAAAGCAGGCGAATATGATGCTGTGTATGAGGATATTAAAGCAGTAAGGGATGCATGTGCAGGAAAAGTTTTAAAGGTTATATTTGAGAACTGTCTTCTTACAGATGAGGAGAAAATTAAGGCGTGCGAACTGTCTGTTAAGGCAGGAGCTGATTACGTCAAGACTTCAACAGGATTCTCTACAGGTGGTGCAACAATAAGTGATGTTGCACTTATGAAAGCTCACGTAGAAGGAAAGTGTAAGGTTAAGGCAGCAGGCGGAATAAGAGATTACAACACAGCAGCTGCCATGATAGATGCCGGAGCTGACAGGCTCGGAACAAGCGCTACAATTAAGATTATGGAAGGAAGGCAATAAAATTACTGCTTATTCCTTCCTGAAAGAATCTTGTATACAAGTGTCATTGCATATATTACAACAGGAAATACAATGTCTGTGAAGAGCAGACCGGTAAATACTTTATGACATGCCTCATTGTCTATGAATGCAAGTATTAAAGTGGCGATTATCATTATGCCCCAGAGTATAACTGCAGTTAATGCAGCAAATCGTTTTAATCGTTTCATGAATAAGACCTCCAATGTCAGATACTTAATAATATACATTACATTGGCATGCCGCTCAAGTTATTTATAAAAATGTTGCGTAACAGATAAAAAATGTTATAATTAAATGAGGCATGGAGGCCGATGTAACTATTAGAAAACAGAATCAATAGACAAGGAGGTATGCATATGTCAATTAATGCTTATAATGCCAGTACAATATCAGCATTGTTCGCAGGACTTAATAATTCGTCTAGTGGAACATCATTGTCATATGGCATTGATTTTACAACTTATAATTCAATAAAGAATGGCTCTTATAGCAAACTGATGAGGAAGTATTACAGCAATCAGGCTTCTGAATCAACGAATGGTGCGACTGCCAATAAGAATACCGGTAAGGTACACAGTATTGATAAACAGAAGAATAATGCGACGGTAAATAGAGACAACGCAGCATCACTTGTGGATTCAGCATCAGAACTTAAAAAGTATTCTCTGTGGTCTAAAGTTGATAAGACAGATAAAGATGGCAATACAACTAAAGAATATGATACAGATAAGATTGCAAAGGCAGTATCTTCATTTGTTAAGGATTATAATTCTTTAGTATCATCTACAGCAGATTCTTCAAGCAGATATGTGCTTAACAGTGCATCTAATATGGTGAATTATACAAGGGCTAATGCTGATCTTCTTAAGAAGATTGGTATATCTGTCGGCTCAGATAATAAGCTGACGGTAGACGAGGATAAGTTAAAGACTTCAGATATGGCTGTGATTAAGTCGGTATTCAAGGATTCCGGCTCATTTGGACAGACAATATCTGCTAAGGCTTCAACTATATATGGTAATGCAGTATCACAGTTATCAGAATTATCTACTAAGAATTCTTATACATCTAATGGACTGTATTCATACTCATCTGGCTATACATATAACCAGTACACATAATTAATAAATATTTTGAAAGGTAACAATCAGACATGGCATTATTAGAAACATGGAGAAAACTCGCATACGAGACAGAGATGGATCAGAAGAACGCTTCAGAATTCTGGGGTTCATATTTTAATCAGGAGAAAGCAATTTACGAACAGATTCTTGCCAATCCTGATACAGTAGTTAAAGGAACTGTTAAGGAATTAGCAGAGAAGTTTGGCGTTGAGGTGCTTCTTATGACAGGATTCCTTGATGGTATCAATGACAGCTTAAAGACTCCTAATCCAATTGAAACTATGGATGAGAATACAGAAGTTAGTCTTGATTATGACAAGGAAAAACTTTATTATAACATGGTAGGTTGCAAGGCTGACTGGCTTTATGAATTGCCACAGTGGGATAACCTTCTTGATGAGCAGACAAGAAAAGACCTTTACAAGAAGCAGAAACTTTCTGGAACTGTTGTTAAGGGCAAGAAAATCGGAAGAAATGATCCATGCCCATGCGGAAGCGGAAAGAAATATAAGCAGTGCTGTGGAAAGAATGCATAGCTTTTAAACACTAAGACCTGCCAGATAATGGCAGGTCATTTTAATGTTAAGTATAGGAATGATAAGAGGTAATTATAATGGATGCATATACAGGCTTTGCATATGTTTATGATGAGTATATGGATAATATTCCATATGAGGAATGGGGACAGTACATGATTGCTCTCCTTAAGGGAAATGGCGTGTCAGGTGATTCATCAGTGCTTGAATTGGGCTGTGGAACAGGAACTGTTACAAGAATGCTTGCTAAGGAAGGCTATGACTGTGTTGGACTTGATATGTCTGAAGATATGCTGTCTATTGCTTCCGAGAAAACATTTGAAGAGGGTTCGCAGGTTATATATACATGTCAGGATATGAGGGATTTTGAAGTGCCTTATGAAGTAGACGGTATGATAAGTATAGGGGATTCCATGAATTATATTACATCTGTTCCTGACCTTGAAAGTGTATTTGCATGTGTTAGTGAGAACCTTAAAAAAGGCGGTGTATTTATATTTGATTTAAAGACAATACATTTCTTCAGGGATATACTTGCTGAGAATACATATGCTGAGAACAGGGAAGATTCTGCATTTATATGGGACAACTATTATGATGAGGAAGAACGCAATAATGAATATGAGCTTGCTGTGTTTGTTAAGAATGAGGATGGTACATTTGACAGATTTGAAGAACAGCACTATCAGCATGGCTTTACTATAGATGAGGTTACAGGTGCAGCTAATAAGGCTGGACTTACCGTGAAAAATGTGTATAATGCATTTACTAAGGATATGCCTGACGATAAGTCGGAAAGATTATATTTTGTGATTGAGAAATAATAAGGAGATAATTATGGGTGATTATATTGTTAGAGCCACAGCGGCAGGTGGACAGGTAAGAGCATTTGCTGCTACAACTAAAGGGCTTGTTGAAGAAGCAAAAGAAAGACATAACATGAGTCCTATTGCAACTGTTGCACTTGGAAGACTTCTTACAGGTGGTGCGATGATGGGCACAATGATGAAAAATGATGCGGATATTCTTACTGTACAGATTAAGGGCAATGGTCCGATCGGGAGTATGACTGTTACAGCTAATCCTAAGGGGGAGGTTAAGGGATTTGTTGGCAATCCACAGGTTATGCTTCCACTTAAGGATGGAAAGCTTGATATTGCAGATGCGGTAGGAATTGGTGTATTAAGCGTAATTAAGGATATTGGACTTAAAGAGCCATATGTCGGTGATACTATTCTTATTACAAGTGAGATTGCAGATGACCTTACTTATTATTTTGCTAACAGTGAGCAGGTTCCATCTTCTGTAGGACTTGGTGTTCTTATGAATAAGGATAATACTGTTGAGCAGGCTGGAGGATTTATTATCCAGCTTATGCCGGGAGCAACGGATGAATTTATAGATAAGCTTGAGGCAAGAATTAAGGAGATTAAGTCTGTTACAGCCATGCTGGAGGAAGGAATGACTCCTGAACAGATTCTGGAACATATTCTTGGGGATATGGAGCTTGAGATTCTTGATACTATACCAACAAAGTTTTACTGTAACTGTTCTAAGGACAGAGTAAGCAAGGCTGTTATCAGTGTAGGAAAAGAAGAAATCCAGAAGATGATTGATGATGGTGAGCCAATTGAGGTTAACTGTCACTTCTGTAATTCACATTATACATTTACAGTTGATGAGCTTAAGGAAATGTACGACTGCTGTACAAGATAAATCTCAGGCATATGGAGGTACACATGAATAATATTATACTTATAGGAATGCCGGGAAGCGGAAAAAGTTCGCTTGGAGTAGTACTTGCCAAGAAGATAGGATTTGGATTCATTGATTCGGATCTTGTTATTCAGCAAAGAGAGGGAATGACTCTTGAAAGAATAATTGAAAAGCATGGAGATGCAGGATTTATACAGATTGAAAATGAAGTGAATTGTTCAATCAGTCCGCACCACACGGTTATTGCAACTGGTGGGAGTGCTGTATATGGAAAAGAGGCAATGGAACATTTTAAGGATATTGGTACTGTGGTTTATCTTGAACTTCCACCAGAATCGCTCGAGGAAAGACTTGGAAGCCTTAAAGAGCGAGGCGTTGTGTCTAATGGAAAGACAACTGTAGAAGATATATATGCTGACAGGGTTGCACTTTATAAGAAATATGCAGATATTACGCTTAATGAGCAGGGAAAGCAGATAAGAGAAACTGTGGAGATGCTGTATGATATTATAATGAATAAAGACCAGTATAATTAAACAACTGGTTGAACTATGTAAGAATTTAGGGTAAAATAATTTTTACCCTTTTAAATACGAAAACAAGGAGGAAAAATCCTCTCCTCACCAGAGGAGAATGTGCTTACAATAAGCACATGGATTTTGCTTCGCAAAACAAGGAGGATTAACATGGAAAACGAAGCTCTTTCTAAGAACTTTATTGAGCAGATTATAGATAAGGATATTGAGAGTGGCCATTGCAAGAAGGTCATTACAAGATTTCCACCAGAACCTAATGGATATCTTCATATTGGACATGCCAAGTCTATATTATTGAATTATGGACTTGCAAAGGAATATGGCGGGCAGTTTAATATGAGATTTGATGATACTAATCCAACTAAAGAAAAGGTTGAATTTGTAGATTCAATTAAGGCGGATGTTGAGTGGCTTGGCGCAGAGTGGAATGGAGACGTTCTTTTTGCATCAGATTATTTTCCACAGATGTATGAAGCAGCTGTAAAGCTTATCAAGAAGGGAAAAGCTTATGTAGATGATTTGTCTGCTGAGGAGATTAGACAGTACAGAGGAACTCTTACTGAACCAGGTAAGGAAAGTCCTTATAGAAACCGTTCTGTAGAAGAGAATCTTCAGCTTTTTGAGGAGATGAAGGAAGGAAAATATGCAGACGGAACGAAGGTTTTAAGAGCAAAGATTGATATGGCATCTCCTAATATTAACATGAGAGATCCTATTATTTACAGAGTTGCACATATGACACATCACAGAACAGGAGATCAGTGGTGCATATATCCTATGTATGATTTTGCACATCCTATTGAAGATGCAGTAGAGGGAATTACACACTCTATATGTACACTTGAGTTTGAGGATCACAGACCTCTTTATGACTGGGTTGTAATTGAGACCGGTTATAAGACATCTCCAGAGGAGAATCCTAAGCAGATTGAATTTGCAAAGTTATATCTTACTAATGTTGTAACAGGTAAGAGATATATTAAGAAGCTTGTAGAAGATGGAATTGTTGACGGATGGGATGATCCAAGACTTGTATCTATTGCAGCTTTAAGAAGAAGAGGATTTACTCCTGAAGCTATTAAGATGTTCGTTGAGCTTGTTGGTGTTACTAAGGCACAGGGTTCAGTTGAATATCCAATGCTTGAATATTGTATAAGAGAAGATTTAAAGCTTAAGGTTAAGAGAATGATGGCTGTTCTTGATCCTGTTAAGCTTGTTATTGATAATTATCCTGAAGGCCAGGTTGAATATATGGAAGTGGCTAATAATCAGGAAAATCCAGAGATGGGAACAAGAAAAGTTCCATTTACAAAGGAACTTTATATTGAGAGAGAGGATTTCATGGAAGAGCCTCCTAAGAAATATTTCAGACTTTTCCCTGGTAATGAAGTGCGTCTTATGAATGCATATTTTGTTACATGTACTGACTATGTCAAGGATGAGAATGGGAAGGTTATAGAAGTACATTGTACTTATGATCCTGAGACTAAGGGTGGAAATTTCACAGGCCGTAAGGTTAAGGGAACAATACACTGGGTTTCTGCTACAGAAGGCTGTAAAGCAGAAGTCAGATTATACGAGAATATCGTAGATGAAGAAAAGGGTGTTTATAACGAAGAAGATGGTTCTATGAATATCAATCCGAACTCTAAGACTGTTCTTACAGAGTGTTATCTTGAACCAGAGCTTATGAAAGCTGTAAGTGAAGATAAGTTCCAGTTTGTAAGAAATGGCTATTTCTGCGTTGATAATAAAGATTCAGAGCCGGGTAAGCCTATATTTAACAGGATAGTTTCACTTAAGAGTTCATTCAAATTACAGAAATAGTGAGGTTATCCTGATGGAAGGTATTGGACAAAAGAAGGAAACAGATTATATTTTTGATAAGACAATCAAATGTGATGTATGTGGGAAGGAATTTAAAACAAAGCAGGTAAGAACCGGAAAAGCAAGATTTGTCGGGACAGACGCAGTGCTTAAGCCTTTATATGAGGGCATAGATACATGCAAATATGACATAATACTCTGTCCTCATTGTGGGTATGCTGCTGCGCAGCGTAATTATGGTCATCTTACACCTAAGCAGAGAAAGGCAATCCGTGAAAATGTCGAGCCGAGATTTAAGGCAAAGGAGAATGAAACTGAAACCTATTCGTATGAAAGAGCTGTAAGGCGCTGCAAGATGGCAATGCTTACAGAAATGGTAACGGGCGGTAAGATAAGTGAAAGTGCATATCTTTGTCTTAAGCTTGCCTGGCTTTACAGGGGAGAAATTGAAGAGACGAAGACTAATGGGGGTTCTCAGGCTGATATTGACAAATACTATAAGTATGAGCATGAATATTTAGAAGATGCTTATAAGGGTTTTAAGCAGGCGTTAGAGACAGAGTATCCGCCTATAGCGGGAATGGATGAAATGACTATATATTATCTGCTCACAAGTCTGGCGGTCGAATGTGGCAATATGGCTGAGGCGAAACAGTATGGTTCTTCTATATTGTTATCAAAAACAGCAAGTGCCAAATTAAAAAATAAAACAAGAGATGTATTGGAGGCTATTAAAAACAATTAGCACAAAAGGGGCGTACAATCATTATGAATAAAGTTAAAACCTTTTTACAGAAGATTTGGACCTATGATCTGGTTCATACAGCAGTATACTCGCTTATACTGGAATTGGTGGTTGAATGTTTTAACAGAAGAGGAATAATGGGACTTGCATTCCCATTTATGCATCCGGTTATATTTATATATAATACATTAATTATAATGACAACTATGACAATCGCATTGTTTTTTACACGAAGGATATTTGCATATTGTGTAATTTCGGTTGCATGGATAGGGTTGTCATTGACTAATTTTATAATATTATCCTCAAGAAAAACGCCGTTTACAGCAATGGATTTTTATCTCATTAAAGATGCAATTAAAGTTGCGGGATTGTATGTAAGCATAGTACAGATAATTTTGATAGCATTGTTGGTTATTGCTGTAATAACAGGACTTGTATTTTTGTGGAGGAAAGCTCCTAAAATAGAAGTAACTATAAAAAAGACTAAGTTTTATGCATATGCCGGAGTCCAGCTTGTGCTGGTATTTCTTGCAGCCTATGGGATTGGTATTACGCTTCTTTTTACAGGGGCAGTTGAAGGCCATTTTGGAAACCTTGCGCAGGCATATAAGAAATATGGTTTTAGCCATTGCTTTGTAAGCAGTGTACTTGACCGGGGAATTAAGAAATCTGGAGAATATTCAGAAGAATATATGGAATCATTGAAGAAAGATCTGGATGATGTTGAACCGGAAGCAGATGATAAGACTCCTAATATTATATTTGTGCAGCTTGAGTCTTTTTTTGATCCAACACATGTAAAGGGAATCACTCTTTCAGAGAATCCACTGCCTAATTACCAGAAGCTTATATCAGAGTATTCGTCAGGATATCTGTCAGTTCCATGCTTTGGTGCAGGAACATGTAATACAGAATTTGAAGTACAGACCGGGATTAATATTGATGATTTCGGTCCGGGGGAATATCCTTACAGGACAATTATGAAATCAAAGGTATGTGAGTCAATGGCGTATGACCTTAAGAAGCTGGGATATTCAACACATGCTATTCATAATAATGATGGAACATTCTATGACAGAAATCTTGTGTTTTCACATTTAGGATATGATACATTTACATCTATAGAATACATGGATGGATTTGAAAAGACGCCTATGGGATGGGCAAAGGATTATGTGCTGACAGATGAAATTGATAAAGCACTTAATTCAACATCTGGTACAGATTATGTTTTTACAATTTCTGTACAGGGACATGGCGACTACCCGTCTACACCAATGGAAGGGTATACACCAGAAATTAAGGTTACTAACTTTCCAGTTGCAGAACAGCAGGCATCATTTGAATATTATGTCAACCAGATTCATGAAATGGATAATTTTATAGGTGAGCTTGTTGATAAATTGTCGGAGAGAGATGAGGAAACTATACTTGTTTTATATGGAGATCATCTGCCTACATTTGATTTTACAGACGAAATGCTTACTAATGGAGATAAATTCCAGACACAGTATGTTATTTGGAGTAATTTCCAGATGGACAAACAAAATAAAGATATTCAGGCATATCAGTTATCTGCATATGTAATGGAAAGACTTGGAATGTCTGAGGGATATATTATGAAATATCATCAGTCTAAGAAAAATCTTCCGGAAGATGAATATCTTAAGAATCTTAAAATCCTTGAATATGACATTCTTTATGGCAAGAAGGAAATATATGGTGGAGATACCCCATATGTGGCGACAGAGCTTAAGATGGGAATTGATGATATAGAGATTACAGATGTTTATAATTATGGAGATACCGTATTTATAGAGGGAAATCATTTTAATGACTATAGCTGTGCTCTTATTAATGGAAAGGAATATGCCACAGAGAAAATAAGTGACAGACTTTTAAGGGTTAAAGGCGCAAAAGTTAAGAAGGATGATCTGGTTACAGTTGCACAAAAAGGTGATGACAAAGTGGAACTCAGCAGGACAACTTTTGCTGTAAAACAACAGGCTAAGCAATAGTTGCAACAGTAGTAAAAATGCCATCTTTCATTGACAGCGGGTACCTGAAATGGTAATATTAGTAAGGTGTTTCAAACATCAAGATTTTTTTTTGGAGGTACTTGAAATGAAGGGTACAGTTAAGTGGTTCAACAACCAGAAGGGTTACGGCTTTATCAGTGATGAGTCAGGAAAGGATGTATTCGTACATTATTCTGGACTTAACATGGAAGGCTTCAAGTCTTTAGAGGAAGGCGCTCAGGTTGAGTTTGATGTAACAGAAGGCGCTAAGGGTCCTCAGGCTACTAATGTAACAAAATTATAATCGGTTGTTTGCAGTGTGCCTTTTTTATATTATATATAGAAAGATATATTGTTACACAATAGGATTATGGGGGCGGTCAAGACAGGATATTGACCGTCTTTTTTTATAGTTAGTGAAGAATAACTTTCTTATAGTAAGTGTTCAAAAATTTAATTGGAGGTTTTATGGAAAATATTGATATTGATTTTGGACAGACAGTAAGTTCTGGCGCAGTCAGCATGTTAGTTGCAGGAGCGATTCTTGTTTTGTCCGTTCTGATTGTTGCGATAATAATTACAGCTAAGAGATGGAAAGGAAGAGCTATTCCTTTGCTTCTTGGATTACTTTCGTATGTAATATTTGGATTTATGTTTTCACAAATGTTTATGAGCATTATAAGACTTATTCCAAGTGTGGATATGTCTTTCACATATAATTCAAGCTCATATATAGTAGTATATAATATTGTATTCGCAGTTGGACTTGCAATAGCAAGATGGTTTACTGTCAAGCTTATGGCAGACAAATATAACCGTGCAGGTGATGTTATACTGGCTGGTACAGGCATTGCACTGGGAGATGCGGTTATGATGTATGGTCTGTCTGTGCTTTCATACTACGTATATGCGCAGGCTATATCAGCAAGTGGGTTACAGAAGGTTGTAGAGGATATGCTTTCAAGTGGATTATCTGCAGAAGAAGTTATGACAGAATATACAGCTAATATGGCACAGCTTTTCAATGCACCAGAGCCATTATGGTTTATTATGGGGCTTGCTACGGTATTAGATATAGTACTTAATATTATATTATGCATAGTTGTATATGGTTCAGTTAAGAAGCAGATTAACTATATGCTCCCATACTATGCAATTATAATACAGTTTGTGTCTAATATATTGTTCCAGGTATATAATCCGTATTCGTTAGCTAATACTATAATATTATTCACTATTAAACTTGTCGTTGTTATAGGAACAATACTTTATACTAAGCAATTCATCATGAAGGAGATTAAGTATTCAGATGACTGATGTAAAAAAAGGACTTTCGACAAAGCAGGTAGAAAAATTAACATTGGAAGGCAAGGTTAATGTCTCTGTTGGAAAACAGTCTAAGACAATTGGCCAGATTATTGCGGGTAATGTTTTCACATATTTTAATCTTATATTTGCTGTTTTTGCTGTTCTTCTGGCACTGGTAAGGTCATATAACAATATGACATTTGTGCCTGTAATTATATTTAATATGCTTATTGGAATAATACAGGAGATAAGAGCAAAGAAAGTCCTTGATAAACTTACGGTGGTCAATGCACCTAAGACATCAGTTATAAGAGATGGACAATTGCATATTATAGATTCAGAGACTCTGGTAAAGGGGGATTTGTGTGTGTTCTCAGCTGGCAACCAGCTAAGTGCGGATGCAATTCTTGTAGAAGGATTCGTGCGGGTGAACGAATCGCTGGTTACCGGGGAGTCTGACGAAGTCGTTAAGAATGCCGGGGATATATTGCTCTCCGGCAGTTTTATTGTTTCGGGAGAGTGTAAGGCAGTCCTTACAAATGTTGGTCTGGATGCCTATGCCGCAAAGCTGGCAATTGAAGCTAAAGCTGGACGAAAAAAACAAAAGACAGATATGATGGAATCTCTTGATAAACTGGTAAAAACAATAGGCGTACTGATTATACCTATTGGAATAGGATTGTTTTTACAAAGCAGATTTGCGGTTGGAAGTACAATTAAAGGCAGTATTGATTCAATGGTGGCATCTCTGGTGGGCATGATTCCAGAAGGTCTTTATCTTCTTGCCAGCGTCGCACTTGTTGTAAGCGTTATGAGACTTGGCAAGAAAAATGTACTCGTACATGAAATGAACTGCGTTGAAACGCTTGCAAGAGTAAATGTTTTGTGTGTTGATAAGACTGGAACAATAACAAAGCCAGAAATGTCGGTGACTCATGTTGAAATACTGGATTATACTTACGATAGTGGAGAAGCAGTTGACAGTCATGGAGTTGAACGAATTATTAAAAATGTAGCTGCTGCAATCAGTACTGATAATGCAACTATGGAAGCAATACACAGATATTATGGAATAGATAAAGAAAAAGAGTGCGATGAAGTATTTCCTTTTTCATCACAAAACAAGTACAGTGGAGCAAGGTATGGCAGGGATGTGTATCTGTTTGGTGCACCGGAGTATCTGCTTCTTGATTCATATGATAATTATAAGAAGGTTATTGATAAGTATTCAGGTAATGGTGAACGGATAGTTGTTTTTGGAAAAGCTAATGAAGAGATAACAGGAGAAGCTGTGACAATGGCAATAACTCCGATCGCTTTCATAATACTCGAGAATGAGATAAGAGAAACGGCAAAGGATACATTTGAATATTTTAAACAGCAGGGAGTTGCGATTAAGGTAATATCAGGTGATAATCCTGTAACGGCCTCAAAAGTTGCTATAAGAGCGGGAATTGAGAATGCAACCCATTACATAGATGCTACAACACTTAAGACGGATGATGATATAGAAAAGGCTGTAGAAGAATATACAGTTTTTGGAAGAGTTATCCCTGAACAGAAGAAAAAGATTATTGAGGCTTTTAAGGCAGCGGGAAATGTTGTCGCCATGACAGGTGACGGGGTTAATGATGTACTTGCATTAAAATGTGCTGACTGTAGTGTTGCAATGGCATCAGGAAGTGAGGCTGCCAGCAATGCAGCGCAGATAGTTCTTCTGGATTCTGATTTTTCAAAGATGCCGGATGTTGTTGGAGAAGGAAGAAGAGTAGTTAATAATATTAAGCGTTCAGCATCGTTGTTTCTTGCAAAGAATATATTTTCAATGATGCTTACGATATTTACGCTTATATCAGTTAATCTGTATCCATTATATCCGACACAGTTATCATTTCTGGGTATATTTACAATAGGAATACCTGCATTTTTCCTGGCGTTACAGCCTAATAAAAGTCTGATTAAAGGAGATTTTCTTCTTAATGTTGTGCTTAAAGCCCTGCCAACGGGAATTACAGATTTTATTGTAGTTACTATTGTAACGATATATGGAAACTGTACCGGACTTGTCCATGAACAGACAGCAACTGCAGCAACGCTTGTGCTTCTGACGGTAGGTATGGCGGCACTTATCAGAGTATGTATGCCGTTTGATATGATAAGGGTCATAGTGTGTATTGCAATGGCAGGCGGAATAGTATTTTCAATGATATTCTTAAGACCGTTGTTTGCAATGGTTGTTCTTAAAGGTCTGACAAGAAATCTTACGATAATAATGATGATTCTGTCGATACCTTTGTACAGATATGTATGCAGGATGACGGCATGGCTGATAGATTTCCTTGAGAACCATAACCGTCATTTCAGACACCTGCTTAAAGGCTGATATATTAAAAATGTATTACTGCTTATTTAGAGCTTTTTCAGAGAATTCAGTTGTTACAAGGCTGCTGTAAGGAACTGGAGATTTAAGCTCACCAGCCTGCGTAAGAATGTCCTGTAAAAGATTAAAACTGTCTTCGGTGAATACAGTAGAGGTTTTCCATGTATCCTGTGATTTATATCTTTCAACAATTGCGGTTATTGTTGCAATATCGGTTTCTTTAAACTGAGGTGCAATGATGGCCGCAATTTCTGCTGATGAATGTGTATTGACATAATCAAGCCCCTTCTGTGTAGCGTTAGTGAATTTCTGGATTACATCAGGATTTTTCTTGATATAGCTTTTCTTTGCACAATATGCTGTGTAAGGAACATAGCCGCTTTCTACACCGAGCGAGGCGATAACGTGGCCTTCACCCTGCTGTTCAAGTAAAGTTGCAGAAGGCTCAAATTCAACTGTGTAATCACCTATTCCAGATGTGAATGCGGCAGAAGTTGAACCAAAATCAACATTCTGAAGGATTTCAAGGTCTGTTTCAGGGTTAATATTATTCTTTTTCAGAATATATTCAAATAACATCTGGGGCATACCGCCGGCTCTGCCGCCGATAACAGTTTTTCCTTTAAGTTCAGACCAGTCAAAATTATCATTGGATTCTCTTCCTACAAGGAAATTGCCAGCACGCTGTGTAAGTCCGGCAAAGTTGACAGCATAGTCATCAGAGCCTTCGGCATATACATAGATTGATGATTCAGAACCCATGAATCCAATATCTGCATCACCGGATATTAAGGCTGTCATTACTTTGTCAGCACCAAAACCATTAGTTACGGTAAGCTCAAGCCCTTCGTCGGCAAAATATCCATTCTCAATGGCGACATATTGTGGTGCATAGAATATAGAGTGTGTAACTTCGCAGAGAGTGATTTTTTTAACGGAATTGTCTGCATTTTCTTTGTTGCAGGCTGTCATTGGAAATGTTGTGACCAGTATGATGGTCATAATAATAAATAATGATATATATTTGCTGAAATTCTTCAATGAAATTCTCCGTTGTAGCTGCTTTTATTGTTATAGTATTATTTTTCTGTAATTTTGTTCCACAAAAGTAATAAAAAGATTGTCATTTAATGAGAAATTATGGTATCATAATAGAAAATTACAGTGTAGATAATTTAATATCTGTATATGGAGGCGCGTTATGTTTAGAAAGAATAAAACAACAGCTAAAGCAGCGTCAGGTAATGATTTGAATACATTGCTTGATGTATTTGATAAGATAATATCTGGTGAGATATCGCATACAGGTGAATCACCGGCTGATATAACACTTTTTGAAAATCCTGAGGTTGCCAATAAGTTTAATGAAGTTGTTGAGACTTATAAGAGATTCAATAATAATTTCGTAATGAGACTTAATGAGGCTATGGAGTCAATTGGCGATAATTCATATGTAAAGAATATGATGGATGAGGTGCAGTCACAGGCTCAGGCTATTGGTGCTATGGGAGAGTCAGGACATAATCTTGAAGAATCTATTAACCACATTAATGTTGCCATGGCTGATATTAAGGACAATACTCATGAGATGCTTGCTGCTACACAGAACAGTACAGCTAATATGAATGAGAGTATTAAGGTTGTTAATGAGTCATCAGAAAAGATTTCGGATATTAACAGACAGGTACAGGAATTTCAGGACAAGATTCATAAGATTGGAGAGATTGTTGATATTGTGAAGAAGGTTGCAAGCCAGAGTAATCTGTTAGCTCTCAATGCTTCTATTGAGGCTGCAAGAGCAGGAGAGGCAGGAAAAGGTTTTGCAGTTGTTGCTGATCAGGTAAGACAGTTATCAAGCAGTACATCAGAATCTGCTGATGATATTGTTAATTATGTAAGGGAACTCAATGATGATATTGGAAGATTGGCAGTATCCATGGATGATACAACTGTTAAGCTTTCAGAAGGTAATTCAAAGGTTGAAGAATCACTTTCAGATATTGAAAGAATGAATAACCAGATGGTTGCAATTAATGATGCTGTTAACGGAATATTCGCAGATATTGATACACAGTCATCTATTACGACAGAATTTGCCAAGCAGGTAGACAGTATTGCGGCAAGCTATGATAAGTTATCTGATAACTGTATGGCTACAGGTACTCATATCTATAAGATTGGCAGATATATTGATACTGCAAGAAGTGATATGTTCAGGTCATTCTCTAATGTTACAACACAGGATATGATAAGAATATTCCAGATTGACCACTTTATCCTTATGTGGAGAGTATATAATAATGCTGTTGGATTTGAAACTCTTAAGGTTACACAGCTTAATAATCCAGATAGCTGCAAGCTGGGTAAGTGGATGAAAGCACAGACAGATACGCGTATTACAGGAAGCAGACAGTTTAAGGATCTTGATGCGGCACATAGACAGATTCATAAATATGCTGTTGATTCTTGGAACGCCAAGGAGTCTGGTAATGTAGAACTTGCACTTGAATACTTCCAGAAGTGCTATGATGCATTTGGTGTATATAGTAATAAGATAGAAGAGTTCAAGAGCTATATGAGAACAATTGGTTATACTGATGAAACTGAAAAAGTGACTTTCAGAAAGTAATTAAAGTGAATGGTCTCCTATGGTGAAGCATAGGAGACTTATTTTAATGTAAGAAGGAATAGAGTGGTTTAGATAATTATAAGGAGATAGCAGACAGAGTATGGAAGAATATAAAGAAAAAGCAAAGGAAATTATGGTTATAGGCCATAAAAATCCTGACACAGATTCAATATGTTCGGCAATATGTTATGCTGATTTAAAGAATAAGATAACCGGAACAGATAATTATGTGCCTAAGCGGGCGGGACATCTTAATGAGGAAACTCATTTTGTACTGAACAGATTCGGTGTAGAGGCTCCGGAATATATTAAAGATGTACGTCCACAGGTAATGAACATAGAGATAAGACACACAGAGGGAATAAATAGTGAGATTTCGGTGCGTAATGCGTGGAAACTGATGGATTCACTTAATGTTGTAACACTTCCTATAACAGAAGGCAGAAAACTTACAGGTCTTGTTTCAATTGATGACATTGCCAAATCGTATTTTGAAACATTTGATAACAGAGTATTGTCAAATGCTAAGACAAGTTTTGCTAATATTGTTGAAACACTTGGGGGAAGAGTAATTACAGGTGATGAAAGCGAGATATTTGACAAAGGAAAGATGCTTATTGCAGCGGCTAACCCTGATATGATGGAGAGCATGATTGATGAGGGAGATATTGTAATTCTTGGTAACAGATACGAATCACAGCTCTGTGCAATAGAGATGGAGGCAAAATGTCTTATAATATGTGAGGGGGCAAAGGTATCCAATACAATTGCCAAGGTTGCAAAGAGCCATAACTGTATTATTATTGAAACTGATTATGATACATATACTGTTGCAAGGCTTATGAATCAGGCAATTCCGGTTGGATTCTTTATGACACCAAGAGACAGAATTGTATGTTTCAAGACAACAGATTATGTTGAAGATATTCAGGAGATTATGACTAAGAAAAGGTTCAGGGATTTCCCTATAGAGGATGAAAACGGTAATTATGTAGGAACTATTTCAAGAAGAAATCTCCTTCGTTCAGGCAGGAAGAAGGTTATTCTTGTTGATCACAATGAGAAGAATCAGGCAGTCAATGGAATTGAAGATACAGAGATTCTTGAGATAATTGACCATCACAGATTAGGACCTATACAGACAATCACCCCTGTATTTTTCAGAAACCAGCCTCTTGGCTGTACGGGAACAATTATTTATAAGATGTATCAGGAGGCAGGAATTAATATAGAACCTGTTATAGCCGGACTGATGTGTTCAGCAATTATATCAGATACATTAATATTCAAATCTCCTACATGCACACCTGATGATATAGAAGCGGCAATGGAGCTTGCTGATATTGCAGGAATTGACCCTGAAGTGTACGGAAGACAAATGTTTGGAGCTGGAAGTAATCTTGATGAAAAGACAGACAGAGAAATATTCTATCAGGATTTTAAGAAGTTCGCGATTAATGATGTTACTGTAGGTGTGGGTCAGGTTAATGCAATGGGACCAGAGGATATAGAGAAGATAAAAGCAAAAGAAGTGCCGTTTATAGATACAGTAACAGGCGATGGCGGGCTTGATGTAGTATATTTTCTTATGACAGACATATCAACGGAATGCTCTTATGTACTGTGTTCAGGTAAAAATGCGGATACAATAATGTCACAGGCATTTGGAGTTGACAAACAGCAGGATACATATATACTAAAGAATGTTGTTTCAAGAAAGAAACAGTTCCTCCCGGCCATTATGGAAGCTATGGAGCAGTAGAGAAAATGGAGAATAGTGATGAAGGCATTACGAAAAGATGATCCCTGCTGGTGTAACAGTGGGAAAAAATATTGTGACTGTCACATGGAATTTGATAGAAAATTAGATAATTTCAAGAGAAAGTTTCATAAGGTACCACCAAGAAATATTATTAAGAATGAAGAACAGCTTGCAGGAATGAGAGAAAGCAGCAAGATTAATATTGCTGTGCTTGATTATGTTGCAGAGAATATTCATGCAGGAATGACAACTCAGGATATAGATGATTTGGTATACAAGAAAACAACCGAGATGGGTGGAATACCTGCACCACTTAATTATGAAGGATTTCCAAAGAGTGTGTGTACTTCAATTAATGAGCAGGTATGTCATGGAATACCATCCAAGAATATCCAGCTTCTTGATGGTGATATAATTAATGTTGACTGTTCAACGATATTAAACGGATATTTTTCGGATTCATCAAGAATGTTCTGTATAGGTAATGTTGCACCAGAACATAAGAAGCTGGTGGATGTTGCAAAAGAATGTGTTGAGTTAGGTCTTGCACAGGTTAAGCCATGGGGACATCTTGGAGATGTTGCGGCGGCAATAAATGAACATGCAAAGGCTAATGGATATTCAGTAGTAAGAGAAGTTGGTGGACATGGAATAGGTCTTGAATTTCACGAAACCCCATTTGTAAGTTATGTAATTAAGAAGGGAACAGGAATGGTCATGGCACCGGGCATGGTATTCACAATTGAGCCAATGATTAATGCGGGACTTCCGGACATATATATAGACGAGGGCAACAACTGGACAATATATACAGATGACGATTCGTACTCAGCACAGTGGGAAATAATGGTTCATGTGACTGAGGACGGATATGAGGTGATGTCGTATTAAGATAGATGTAGCCACGATTATGTAGTGTAGGTGACTCCGGCATTGGTGTATAAAAACATGGCTACAGCTATCTTGATAGGACATACAACAATAAGTGAAAAGCTCCATATACTGTAGTGATACATGTATATGGAGCTTATTTTATGATGATGACACAACAGGTTCCGGCGATGTGCTATGTACCGTGGCAGCGTTGGGATGAATTATATGAGCCTTCGCGGGCAATTATGAGGGGGACTATGTTTCCTGTACTTGATAAACCATTTACAGGAGGCAGGTCATGAATTGTTGTAATAATATAAGAAATGAAAAAGCTATGATTATGAAGAATATTTATGAGCTTGGCTTTGCACTTGTTGAAACTATGCTTTATCTTGATACCCATCCGGATGATGCTGCAGCTATTGAATATTATGCAGAGATTAAGGATAAATATGTACAGTTTATGAAAAAATATTCAGATTATTATGGACCTCTCAGCATGGAATATATGGTAAATGACAACTACTGGATGTGGGTGGCAACACCTATGCCATGGGAATACAAGGGAGGTATGTGATATGTGGAATTATGAGAAGAGACTTCAGTACCCGATTAATATAAAGAATTGTAATCCAACACTGGCGGCAATGATTATTTCGCAGTATGGTGGACCAGATGGTGAGCTTGGAGCATCAATGAGATATCTGTCACAGAGATATTCCATGCCATACAGGGAGGTTGCCGGGCTGTTGACTGATATAGGTACGGAAGAGCTTGGCCATCTTGAAATGGTCAGTACAATGGTTCATCAGCTTACAAGAAATCTTACAATGGAACAGATAAAAGGAACTCCGTTTGAGGCATATTATGTTGATCATACAGTTGGAGTATGGCCGCAGGCTGCAGGAGGTGTACCTTTCTGCGCACTTGAATTCCAGTCAAAGGGGGATGCAATAACTGATATTGTAGAGGATATGGCAGCCGAGCAGAAAGCAAGGAGTACTTATGATAATCTGTTAAGACTCTGCCGTGATGATCCGGATGTGTATGAACCGCTGAAGTTCCTAAGAGAAAGAGAGGTTGTGCATTTCCAGAGATTCGGAGAAGCTATGTCGATTATACAGAGCAAGCTGGATTCTAAGAATTTCTATGCATATAACCCGGAATTTAAAAAATAATAAATAGAATGATATTAATAAAATATTATGATAGAATACATTTATAAAAGACTGATTAAAGGAGTACCTATGAAAGAGAAGATATATACTATACCTGTTAATGATGCATTTTCATCAGACTGTGAATGTCCGATTTGTTCAATGTATAAAGCATTGGAGGATGATGCGGTAAGCTATACAATGGGCCCTAGTTATATGGAAGATGATATAAGGGCTGTGACCGATAAAAAGGGTTTCTGCCAGAAGCATTTAAAGAAAGTGTATGACTGTGAGAACAGACTTGGCTTTGCCCTTGTCATGAAGACACATCTTGACAGAGTGATTAATGATATTGAGGGTCTGCAGGATGGAAAAGTGGCAGGAAAGTCTATGTTTAAGAAAGCTGATAAACCTTCCGTGACAGCATATACTGAACAGCTTGAAGGCACATGTTTTGTATGTGAAAGGATTGATAACACATTTCAGAGATATCTGGATACTATATTTCATATGTATAAGCATGATAGTGATTTCAGGGAGAAGTATAAAACATGCAAGGGATTCTGTACGAAGCATTATGGCATATTGCTTGAGCAGGCAGCTAATTCTTTAAAGGGGGATATGTTAGATGAATTTATTAAGATAACTAACAGTCTCTATATTGAGAATATGAAGCGGGTAAGAGATGATGTGGAATGGTTTATTAATAAATTTGACCACAAATATATTGATGAGCCATGGAAGAATGCGAAAGATTCACTGGTAAGAGCTATGATAAAGGATGGTTCATATATAGCAGATGAACCGGGGAAAAAGAATAACAGATAACAAATGGTCACTTGTTTATAAAGCCTGATAAAGGCATATATAACAAGTGACCTGTTTTTAGAATGTGAAAGTAACTGTATATAATGTGTAATTGGTTCTGTTAGTGGTTTTGTAGGCATAGGATAACTGGATTCCAGCATTAGATACTGCTGATTTGATATCAAGGTCAGCTGTTGTTGTAAATTCTATATGTCTGGTCCGGTTTCTTATGCAACGCAATATGTAATTATCGAATTCGTTCTGTGTATTAATGACCTGAAGCTTTGACTGAACAGGATATGTGTATATGTATCCGTTAGCAGGGTTGGCTGCATTTACAGCGGAATTCCATGTGTGGTCAATTGCCATATCGGCATCTGTTATATTAAAATATCCGTGGTCGATATACTCTGATGTTGAACCAACAGGGTCATCCCATGTGACATCAACCTGATACCAGTCGTTCCCAAGTTTAACTACATTCCAGATATGCTGCTGGCTGCCCGCTGTACCTGATAATGTGTAATTCTCAATACCGAGCATATCCATAAAAGTCTTGAAACTTTCTGTGTATCCGCTACATACAGCCTCACCGTTAATAAGAGCGTCATAAGCATTAAAGGTTGAACCGCCATTATCAATATATGTTATATGTGATACAAGATAATCATGTATTGCAAGTTCATTTTCATAATCGCTTTTATGTGGTGAAGTAACTTCTGAAAGGATTTCAATATATTTGTTATAAAGTTCAAGCTGGCGTTCGTTAAGCTGGGATGTATTGTCTGAATTATATGCTTTCATTATTGCATAATTATCCCAGCAGTCATAAGTTATCACCATATTGTAACCATCTTTAATTCTGCGGTATTCACACTTTATCTGTTCTATGCCGCTAATTCTTGTCAGCCACTCATTGGCATCAATAAGCTTGTCATCGGCAACAAAAATATCACATTCATTATTGTTATTTTCCATGGATTGTATTATAAACTGAATTATATCTTCGGTTGTAGCTGCTTTATTATCAAATGGTATATATGAAATTTCTGAAGAAGTATCAGAGGTATTGTTATTGGTAAAAGGTATACTGCATCCGTAAAGAGATGCTGTTAATATTGCTCCGGCTAAAAGAGACGCCCAATATTTTCTGAATTTCATGTGTTGTCTCCTATTGATTAAATTATATATAATTGTATAACGGGGTTGTTATAAATGTAAAGCAAAATGATAAGAAATATGGAGGATAATTATGGCAGATTATAAATTAAAAAATGTATGTGATTTCGATCTGGCACAGACATTGGAATGTGGACAGTGTTTTCATTTTGTAAAGCTCGATGAAGAGGATTATGTACTGACGGCAAAGGGGTATGTATTACATGTTTCACAGGAGGCTGATACCGTTACATTTTATGATACAGACAAAGATGAATATGTAAATGTATGGAAAGATTATTTCGATATGGACAGGGATTATTCAGCAATTAAGAAAAAGCTGCTGGAAAAAGATGATAAGTTAAAGGATGCAATTGAAAGCATGTGGGGAGTGAGGATTCTTAATCAGGATTTTTTTGAAACACTTATATCATTCATTATATCGCAGAATAAGCAGATACCTCATATTAAGAAGATAGTAGCTGATATATCTGCAAAGTTTGGTACATATAAGGGAACATATGGTGGAGCGGATATGTATACATTTCCAACACTTGAACAGCTTGCCAATGCAAGTGAAGAGGACTTTAAAGAGTTAAAGACAGGATTCCGTGCGCCATATATTATGGATGCAATAAGAAGGAATATGGCAGGCCAGTTTGATATAAATGAACTTAAGAGCATGGATTATGATTCGTGCATTAAGGAACTTATGACAATAAAAGGTGTTGGAGAGAAGGTTGCCAACTGCGTAAGCCTTTTCGGACTTGGAAAGAAAGAAGCATTTCCTGTTGATGTGTGGATTAAAAGAATTATGGAGACAATGTATTTTGACGGTGTGGACACTCCAAAGGATAAGATTGCTGCTTTTGCAAAGGAACAGTTTGGGGAACTGGGGGGATTTGCACAGCAGTATCTGTTTTATTATGGAAAATCAATAAAAATGGGTGTTAAATAATAATTATTAATAAAATCTAAAAAATATAATATATTTGAATTAGCTGTTGACAAATAAAAGCATGAAGTGTTACATTATGTGCAGTGGTTAGCACTCGAAAAGAATGAGTGCTAACAGAAATATGAATGCTGCCATGAAGGGTTCACTCTTATGTGGAGACAGCGGAATGGAGGAATATATAATGAAATTAGTACCATTAGGAGACAGAGTTGTTATTAAAGCATTAGTTGCAGAGGAGACTACTAAATCAGGAATCGTACTTCCTGGACAGGCTAAGGAAAAGCCACAGCAGGCAGAAGTTATTGCTGTAGGTCCTGGCGGAGTTGTTGATGGTAAGGAAGTTGTTATGCAGGTTAAGCCTGGTGATAAGGTTATCTATTCTAAGTATTCTGGAACAGAGGTTAAACTTGATGAAGATGAGAATCTCATCATTGTAAAGCAGTCTGATATTCTTGCTATCATTGAATAATTGACAATGTCAGTTGCAGATGAGGGCGGTATGAACATATAAGAAGTATATTTATTTAGGAGGCTATTATTATGGCAAAGGAAATCAAGTACGGAATTGAAGCTAGAAAGGCTTTAGAGGAAGGTGTTAATAAGTTAGCTAATACAGTAAGAGTAACTATCGGACCTAAGGGTCGTAATGTTGTTCTTGATAAGTCATATGGTGCACCACTTATCACTAACGATGGTGTTACTATTGCTAAGGATATTGAACTTGAAGATGCATTCGAGAATATGGGTGCACAGCTTGTTAAGGAAGTAGCAGCCAAGACTAATGATGTTGCAGGTGATGGTACAACAACAGCTACTGTTCTTGCACAGGCTATGATTAATGAAGGTATGAAGAACCTTGCAGCAGGTGCTAACCCAATCGTATTAAGAAAGGGAATGAAGAAGGCTACTGATTGTGCTGTTGAAGCTATTGCAGGTATGAGCGAGAAGGTAACAGGCAAGGATCAGATTGCCAAGGTTGCAGCTATTTCAGCAGGTGATGAGGAAGTTGGACAGATGGTAGCTGATGCTATGGAGAAGGTTTCTAACGATGGCGTTATCACAATCGAGGAATCTAAGACAATGAAGACAGAGCTTGACCTTGTAGAAGGTATGCAGTTCGATAGAGGATACATTTCAGCATATATGGCTACAGATATGGATAAGATGGAAGCAGTTCTTGATAATCCATATATCCTTATTACAGATAAGAAGATTTCTAATATTCAGGAAATTTTACCAGTTCTTGAGCAGATTGTTCAGAGTGGTGCCAAGCTTCTTATTATTGCAGAAGATGTTGAGGGCGAGGCTCTTACAACACTTATCGTTAATAAGTTAAGAGGAACATTCAATGTTGTAGCTGTCAAGGCTCCTGGATATGGTGACAGACGTAAGGAAATGCTTAAGGATATCGCAATTCTTACAGGTGGTCAGGTTATTTCTGAGGAACTTGGACTTGAGCTTAAGGATACAACAATGGATATGCTTGGTAGAGCTAAGTCTGTTAAGGTTCAGAAAGAGAACACAGTTATCGTTGATGGCGAAGGTGCTAAGGAAGATATTGATGCAAGAGTTGCACAGATTAAGGCACAGCTTGAGGAGACAACTTCTGAATTTGATAAAGAGAAGTTACAGGAAAGACTTGCAAAGCTTGCAGGTGGTGTAGCTGTTATCAGAGTTGGTGCTGCAACAGAGACAGAGATGAAGGAAGCTAAGCTTCGTATGGAAGATGCTCTTAATGCAACAAGAGCTGCTGTTGAAGAAGGTGTAGTATCAGGTGGTGGTTCTGCTTATATCCATGCTTCTAAGAAGGTTGCAGAGCTTGTTAAGACACTCAGTGGGGATGAGAAGATTGGTGCCCAGATTATCTTAAAAGCACTTGAAGCTCCATTATTCCACATTGCATACAATGCTGGTCTTGAAGGCGCTGTTATCATCAATAAGGTAAGAGAGTCAGAAGTTGGTACAGGATTTGATGCATACAAGGAAGAGTATGTCAACATGATTGACGCTGGTATCCTTGACCCGGCTAAGGTTACAAGAAGTGCATTACAGAATGCTACAAGCGTTGCTTCAACACTTCTTACAACAGAGTCAGTTGTTGCTAATATTAAGGAAGACGCTCCAGCAATGCCAGCAGGCGGTGCAGGCATGGGCGGAATGATGTAATTCCACAATATAACTAAAACATAGAGCCCGGTGGGTAAATTCCCGCCGGGCATATTGCTTTAAAGAAAGGTTATTGAATTATGATAGAAGGAACAGTAGAGCAGATTGTTAAAGTTACCGCTCCTAAGATTTCAATTTTTTACAGAATAATACTTGTGATTGCATGTCTGCTAGCAGCGACAACAATTGTGCAGACAGGCTGGTTAGGTGTTATTGTACTGGTTATATTTATATTTTTCACGGTGTTTGTATTCGAGTATTATAATGCTGAATATGAATATTCATATGTTGATGGAAGCCTGACTATAGATAAAATTATGGCTAAATCAGTAAGAAAGAATGTCGGCAGTTTTGACCTTACAAGAGCAGTTCTTGTGGCTAAGGTAAATAGTCAGGAAGCTTTAGGCAAAGCCAGACAGCAGTTAAGAACATATAATTGTTCGTCAGGAGTAGATGACCCTGAAGATATTGTAATATACACATATGACAATGACAGTAACGAGATGATAAGACTGTTTATGCTTCCGGATGATTCAATGAAAGAAGCAATTGTAAGTGCTGTTGGTAACGGAGTTGCACATTTATAAAAAATGTTTGACTTTTAGCGGCAGTTTTGTTATATTCTCTTGTAACATATTTATAAACTGACTAAGCTGTCAGATACTTGTAGAAACATCCGGATTAATTTATTTATTCGGATTTTTTCTATATATTAAAACACAACAGAAAGCGAGGATTTTAGCAAAATGGGTAAAATTATTGGTGAAGGCATTACATTTGACGACGTACTTTTAGTTCCACAGTATTCAGAAGTAACACCTAATATGATTGACCTCTCAACACAGCTCACTAAGAATATTAAACTTAACATTCCTTTAATGAGTGCAGGTATGGACACAGTTACAGAACACAGAATGGCAATCGCAATGGCTAGACAGGGCGGTATTGGTATTATTCATAAGAATATGTCAGTAGAAGCTCAGGCAGAAGAAGTAGACAAGGTTAAGCGTTCAGAGAATGGTGTTATCACAGACCCATTTTTCTTACATCCAGATAATACATTACAGGAAGCTAATGACCTTATGGGCAAGTTCAGAATTTCCGGAGTACCTATCACAGATGATAATGGCAAGCTTGTCGGTATCATTACTAACAGAGACCTTAAGTTTGAGGAGCATTTTGAAAGACCAATCAAGGAGTGCATGACAAGCGAGAATCTTATCACTGCTCCTGTTGGAACAACTCTTGAAGAAGCCAAGAAGATATTAGGAAAGGCAAGAAAAGAGAAGCTGCCTATCGTTGATGACGATTATAAGTTAAGAGGACTTATCACAATCAAGGATATTGAGAAGAGCGTTAAGTATCCATCTTCAGCACATGATTCACAGGGCAGACTTCTTGCAGGTGCTGCTGTTGGTATTACAGCTAATGTTATGGAAAGAGTACAGGCTCTTGTTAATGCAAATGTTGACTGTATCGTTATTGATTCAGCTCACGGACATTCTAAGAATATTATTACAACTCTTAAGGAGATTAAGTCAGCATTCCCTGATCTTCAGGTTATTGCCGGTAATATTGCAACAGGTGCAGCTGCCAAGGCTCTTTGTGAGGCTGGTGTAGATGCTGTTAAGGTTGGTATCGGACCTGGTTCTATCTGTACAACAAGAGTTGTTGCAGGTATTGGTGTACCACAGGTTACAGCCGTTATGGACGCTTATGCAGAGGCTAAGAAGTATGGTATTCCTGTAATTGCTGATGGTGGTATCAAGTATTCAGGAGATATCGTTAAGGCTATCGCAGCAGGTGGTAATGTCTGCATGTTAGGAAGCCTTCTTGCAGGTTGTGATGAGGCTCCTGGTACATTCGAGTTATTCCAGGGAAGAAAGTACAAGGTATACAGAGGAATGGGGTCTATCGCTGCCATGGAAAACGGAAGCAAGGACAGATATTTCCAGACTGGTGCAAAGAAGCTTGTTCCAGAGGGTGTTGAAGGACGTGTTGCTTATAAGGGACTTGTTGAAGATACTATCTTCCAGCTTATGGGTGGACTTCGTTCAGGTATGGGATATTGTGGAGCACCTACAATTCCAGTACTTCAGGAAACAGCTCAGTTTATTAAGATGTCTTCAGCAGCTTTAAGAGAGAGTCATCCACATGATATTCATATCACAAAGGAAGCTCCTAACTATTCAGTTGAGGATAAGTAATTAATCAGGAATGAAATTTACATCCGGGCAGCAATAACTGTCCGGGTGTTTTTTTTCAGAAGCACAATGTAAATTCTTCTCAAATTATTGATATTGATTAACTATATGATGTATAATGAACTAAGTATTAATATATTAATGCGTATTAACAGGGTATATTTGGGGCGCTAATTAACGAGAAGGAGAAAATCATATGAAGGACAGAATACTCGGCAAATATATCGCAAAGAACCATACCGGCAATGTATTCACTGATAATGAATTGCAGGTAATCAGACAAGGCAACACAGATAAGATGGTAGAGACATTTTTACATATGGGTAATGATTATTATAATACCCAGATGCAATGTACTATTAATAGTCTTGGAATGTTTATGGATGGCGATATAGAACTTGACCATATTGATTTCGAAAGAACTTACAGGGGTGAGTTTATAGGATGCCAGATTATGGATGGAGATATTGACGTGTTTCTTGGTATAGCGGGGAATGATAAGGAACTTTTAAAGGTTGCATCTACATTTGCACAGGAAGATATTAAAGAGTTTGATGCAGATGCATATGATGCATTATGTGAATTTATTAATGTTATTAATGGTGCATATGCAACTAAGCTCGGTGAGAATGATGTGGAGGTTACTCTTCATCCACCGGTATTTTATAAGAATACAGAGGTTACAGCAGAAGATGGTTTCTATGTTGTGACATTTAATATGGAAAATAATTTGTTTAAGATATTAATGGCTGCTGATAATAAAATCCAGCTTTCAGCTTAATAAGGAGAATAGTTATGGCAAAAATTTTGATAGTAGATGATTCTAAGACATCAAGAAAATTTTTAAGAAATATGCTTGAAGATGCAGGACATGAGATTGTATCAGAGGCAGTTAATGGTGCAGAAGGTGTAGAAAAATATAAGATGTATAAGCCCGATGTTGTTACGATGGATATTACAATGCCTGTTATGGATGGTATAGAAGCTGTAAAAGAGATTATGGAGATTGATCCTGGGGCAAAAGTTATTATGGTAACTGCCGCTGGTCAGAAGACTAATATGGTCGAGGCATTAAAGAGAGGTGCTGCTGATTTTATTCAGAAGCCATTTGATAGTGCTGTAATCATTAATACAATAGAAAAGGTTTTGGAAGACGAATAATGTATAATTACCGTATAGAGATAGAGTATGATGGTGGAAGATATGACGGCTGGCAAAGACTGGGTAAGGATGCCAGTACGAATACTATAGAAAGCAGGCTATGCGAGATAATAGCAAGAATGACTGGTGAGACAGTTGACATGTATGCCGGGTCAAGAACAGAAAAGGGCGTGCATGCGTTGTGCCAGACAGCAAATTTCAAGCTTGAGAAGGAAGTTAAGGCAATAGAAATAAAGAATTATCTTAACAGATATCTGCCAAGAGATATTGCAGTTATGTCTGTAACTGAAGCTGATGAAAGATTTCATAGCCAGCTTAATGCAAAGTCTAAGATATATGAGTACAGGCTGGATACAGGCAATGTTGCTAATGTATTCAGAAGAAAATATGCTTACCATACATTTGATAAGCCAGACTTTGATGCTATGAGAAAGGCTGCCGGATATTTTGAAGGAAAGCATGATTTTAAGGCATTTACTACGGCAAAGAAGAGCAAGAGTACAGAAAAGACTATTAAGAAGATAAGTGTAGAGTATGAAGGTGCAAGAGCTTATATAAGAATTGAAGCGGATGATTTCCTTCATAATATGGCAAGGTACATTATTGGAATGATGCTAGATGTAGGCAATGGCATCAAGAAGCCGGAAGATGTGAAACGATGTCTTGATGGGGAGAACATACAGATGTCATTACCGGCAGAGAGTTATGGGCTGTTTCTTGTAAAGGTGGTTTACTAGATATTGTAAAAGGTGGAGAATATGAAGACGATTATTGAACTTATTACTGATGAGATTAAAAATGTATTCGCTGAATGTGGATATGATGAGGCATATGCGAAAGTTACAGTTTCTAACAGACCTGACCTGTGTGAGTTTCAGTGTAACGGTGCTATGGCAGCAGCCAAAGCATATAAGAAAGCACCATTTATGATTGCTGATGAGGTTGTTGCAAAGTTAGCAGATAACAAGATGTTTTCTAAGATTGAGAGTGTTAAACCAGGATTTATTAATATTAATATATGTGAAGATTATCTGGCAGGATATCTTAATGAGATGTCTGAAACTGAGAAGTTCGGCTATGTTAATTCGGAGAGCAATAAGACTGTTATTGTGGATTACGGCGGAGCTAATGCCGCAAAGCCACTTCATGTAGGACATCTTCGTTCTGCAGTTATCGGAGAGAGCGTTAAGAGAATCAACACATTTGTTGGAAATAAGACTATTGGTGATGTACATCTTGGAGACTGGGGTCTTCAGATGGGACTTATCATTGAAGAGTTAAGAGATAGAAAGCCAGAACTTCCGTATTTTGATGACAGTTTTACCGGTGAGTATCCAGAGGAAGCACCATTTACAATCTCAGAGCTTGAGGAGATTTATCCGGCAGCTTCTGCAAAGTCTAAGGAAGATATTGCATTTGCAGAAAGAGCTCATGAAGCTACACTTAAGTTACAGAGTGGTGATAAGGCATGCCGTGCAATATGGCATCATATCATGAATGTTTCTAAAGCTGACCTTAAGAAGAATTATGATAATCTTAATGTGCATTTTGATTTATGGAAGGGGGAATCGGATGCACAGCCATATATTGACGATATGGTTAATAAGATGATTGCAGACGGAATTGCTTATGAAAGCCAGGGCGCAACTGTTGTAGATATACAGCAGGAGGGTGATACTAAGGAGCTTCCACCATGCATCGTAAGAAAATCTGATGGTGCGGCACTTTATGCAACATCTGACCTTGCAACTATTGTTGAAAGAGAAAAGTTATATCATCCTGATACATATATTTATCTTGCTGATAAGAGGCAGGAACTTCATTTTACACAGGTATTCAGAACGGCTAAGAAGGCTGGGATTGTAGCGCCTGATGCAGATATGAGATTTGTGGGCTTTGGTACTATGAACGGTAAAGATGGTAAGCCATTCAAGACGCGTTCAGGTGGTGTTATGAGACTTGAGCATCTTATAGCTGATATTGATGAAGCTGTATATGAGAAAATTATGTCTAACAGAACTGTTGAAGAGACAGAAGCAAGAGATACAGCTAAGATAGTAGGACTTGCTGCATTAAAGTATGGAGATCTTTCTAATCAGGCATCAAAGGATTATGTGTTTGATATTGAGAGATTTTCATCATTTGAGGGTAATACAGGACCATATATTCTTTACACAATTGTAAGAATTAAGTCTATCCTTAACAAATATACAGAAAATGGTGGAAGCACAAATAACCTTAAAATCATGGCTGCTACAGAAGAAAGTGAGAAGAATCTTTCTTTATCACTTATTAAGTTTGCAGATATAATTGATGGGGCATATAGGGATAATGCACCACATAAGATATGTCAGTTTATATATGAGGTATCTAACGCATTTAACGGCTTTTATCATAACAATAAGATACTTTCAGAACCTGACGAGGCTAAGAAGGCAAGTTATATTGCACTTATCAGCCTTACTAAGAGCATTCTCGAGCAGTGTATTGATTTGCTTGCGATTGAATGCCCTGACAGAATGTAAAGGAGAAATTTGATGGGTAAATTATTATCATTTGCAATACCATGTTACAACTCCGCAGAGTATATGGAACATTGTATTAATACAGTGCTTGCCGGTGGCGATGAAGTTGAGGTTATTATAGTTGATGATGGTTCAACAAAGGATAATACATATGAAATAGCCAAAAGATATGAAAAGGAATATCCAGATATTGTCAAGGCTGTACATCAGGAGAATGGTGGACATGGTGAGGCTGTAAATACAGGTCTTAAGCATGCAACAGGAAGGTTCTTTAAGGTTGTTGACAGTGATGACTGGGTAGATGGCAAAAGTTATAAAAGAATGCTTGCTACATTAAGAAGCTTTGAAGAGGGCAGTGAGCCGGATATGGTTATTGCAAACTATGTATATGAAAAGGTCGGAGCCAAGAGAAAGAAAGTTATCCACTATGAAAATGTATTTCCTGTAGAGCAGATGTTTACATGGGATGATATTAATATAGGCGATTTTAAGGTTGACCAGTATATTCTTATGCATACTGTTGTATATAGAACACAGCTTTTAAAGGATTGTGGATTAGAGCTTCCTAAGCATACATTTTATGTTGATAACATATTTGTGTTCGAGCCACTTCCGTATGTTAAGAATATGTATTACATAAATACTAATTTCTACAGATACTTTATTGGACGAGAAGATCAGTCTGTTAATGAGAGTGTTATGATTTCAAGAATTGACCAGCAGCTTTCTGTTAATAAGAGAATGATTGATTCTTTTCTTTCAGAAAATCCTAAGAATATTAACTGTAGAAAATATATGATTAACTATTTAAGAATTATGATGGAAGTATCGTCTATATTCTTAATTGTATCTGGAACAAAGGAACATCTTGCGAAGAAGAAGGCACTCTGGCAGTATGCTAAGGATAAGGATGAAGTGCTTTACAAGAAGTTACGACACAGTCTTTTGGGCTGGTCTGTTAATATCCCTACATCTGCAGGAAGATGGATATCTAAGCAGGGATACAAGGTAGCTAATAATATAATAGGTTTTAATTAAACAGATTTAGAAGGAGAAGAATATATGTCTATAATTGATGCATTCAGACTTGATGGAAAGGTTGCAGTAGTCACAGGTGCCAATACAGGTCTTGGACAGGGAATGTCCGTTGCACTTGCGCAGGCAGGTGCTAAGGTTGTAGGTGTTGCAAGAAGATCTTGCGAGGATACTAAGAAGCTTGTTGAAGCTGATGGAGGAGAATTTGCTGAGGTTATAGCAGATCTTTCAGATATGTCAGCTATAGATGTTATTGTGAACGGTGCACTCGCAGCTTTTGGAAAAGTTGATATTCTTGTTAATAATGCAGGACTTATTAAGCGAAATGATGCTATTGATTTCACGGAAGATGAATGGGATAGTGTTATTCAGGTTAATCAGAAGATGGTATTCTTCTTAAGCCAGGCATTTGCAAAGCAGTATATTAAGCAGGGACATGGTGGCAAGATTATTAATATCAATTCCATGCTTTCATATCAGGGAGGCATAAGAGTTCCTTCTTATACAGCAAGTAAGAGTGCTGGTATGGGACTTACAAAAGCTATGTGTAATGAGTGGGCATGCCATAACATTAATGTTAATGCTATTGCACCAGGATATATGGCTACTAATAATACGGCACAATTAAGGAGTGATTCTGACAGAAGTGAAGCTATTATAGACAGAATTCCTGCAGGACGCTGGGGAACTCCTGATGATATGAAGGGAGCGGTTGTGTTCCTTGCATCAGCAGCATCTGATTATGTTAATGGATTTACACTGGCTGTCGATGGCGGATGGCTCGCAAGATAAACAGAATATTTAAGTGACAATAAAAATGCGTTTCAACTTTAACCGGTTGAAACGCATTTTGTGTATTACTGTTAAAAATTAATTTTACAAATGTTTCTGTCAACATGGGACTTAATATATGCAGGAACAGCAGATTTTACATCTTCTGGCATGTCATTCTGGTTTAACATTACAATCATGCGTCCCTTGTTAAATAACATGTAGTAGCCAAATTTGTTATAAACATTAGTAAATTGGTTCCACTCATATGTGTATACAAGGTCATGTTCAGGAATATCTGCCATGATAGCGTTATCCATAAGAGTTATTGTACAAGGTGCTTCCTCTGATGGATCCCTGTGTTTTAAGTGATAATTAACACTTGATCTGAACTGGTATGCAAATATATATATTGGGTAAAACCAGCATACAGCATAAAGAATAAGCAAAAAGCTGGAATAATAATGCAAAGATAAGAGTACAAGTGAAATAATAGCAGGAGTCCATGATAATATAAGCTCAATGGGATTCCTTATAAATCTGTTCCAGAAAACTATTTTTGTATAATCTTTTCCAGATGCTTTTAATGTTGTGTTGAATTTAATGATATCCATAATAATCCTCATAAATAAATTGATATAAAGATATAATAACACCCTCTGGAATATAAAACAATTAATTATCTGTGAAATTGAAAATATGGGTGTTTATGTATAAATGATTTTAAAAAATCAGTTTCCAAAAGCTTTATGATAGGCTATAATATTATCAGATTTATGTATTATCGGAGGGTTATTTTGAGCGGGAATAAAACAGTTAATTTGGAATTGTCACAGATTATACATATGTTAGAAGATAATGGAACATTTGTAGAGGTTTCAAAGAACATAATTGAGAAAATAACGGATAATCTTCATGCACAGGATGCTGTTATTATGCAGATAAGTGCTGATGGAAAAAGTATGCATGCTATAGCAGAGGCTAAAGATGTAATAGGTAGTAAGCTGGATGTTGAAGATATCAGTCAGTGTTGTCTGTGTTCAGACGAATTAAAGAGAACTGCAATGAGCACAGCATCTGATGAAGAGAAGGAAAGACTTGCATTGTGTAATGCAAAGATTTGTATATCTGTTCCTATTACAATTAATAATGTTAAGGCAATGTATCTTCTTGTTATGGGGGATACAGATGATTTTGCAGGCGAAGATAAGGTTATTGAATACATAAAAGATGTCGCAATGATTATACATAGTATTGCACAAAGCAAGGTTATCAATAATTCGCTTATATCATCTTATGATGTATTACAGAAAATTCTTGATAATATTGGTTCTGGAATTATTGTATGCAGTAAGAATTCGGGAAATATTCTTTTTGAAAATGATATGGCAAGTCATGTTACTGAAGTACGGGAGACAATAAGAGAGTGTTTAGAGGAAGTATTTCAGAATAAGGATATATCAGGTCATATAGGAACACCGATGGAACGGTATAATACCGAATCTGGTCTGTGGTTTGAAGTCAGATTTTCAGAGCTGAAGTGGATTGACGGAAGTGATGTTGTTGTGGCAACAGCAGCAGATATTACACAGAAAAAGAAGAATCAGCAGAAGATAGAATATCAGGCACATAATGATTTCCTGACAGGTCTGTATAACCGTATGAAATGTGAAGTGGATTTAAGAAAGGTTATAAGAAGAACAGAGAAAGCCGGACTTAAGGGTGCTGTACTGTTTCTTGACCTTGATGATTTCAAGCATATTAATGACGGTCTTGGACATCAGTATGGAGATATCCTGTTACAGCAGATAGCTGCGGGACTTACAGGTATTCCGGGACTCAGGGGACATTGTTACAGAATGGGTGGAGATGAATTTGTAATAATCATTGAGCCTGAAATATATAATGAACTTAGTAAAATAGTCACTAACATAAAGACACTGTTTAATAAGCCGTGGTATCTTATGGAAACTGAGTATTTCTGTACTATGAGTATGGGTATTGCGTTGTTCCCGGATAATAGTGTTGATGTCCATGAGATAACAAGAATGGCTGATGTTGCAATGTATGAAGCAAAGCGTTCAGGAAAGAACGGATATGCCTATTACAGCAGCGAGGTTGAGAATTCGACAGCCAAGAGACTTGATATTGAGAACAATATGAGACAGGCTATTTCAAATGAAATCAATGAATTTGTGGTATTTTATCAGCCGGTTGTCAATGTCAATACACAAATGTGTACATCATGTGAGGCACTTGTAAGATGGGACAGCAAGGCGCTTGGATTTATGGGGCCGGGTGAATTTATTCCACTTGCGGAATATCTGGGACTTATTACATCAATTGGTGACTATGTTCTTGAAGAAGCATGCAGAAGATGTAAGATATGGAATGACAATGGACATCCTGATTTTTACATTAATGTTAATCTGTCAGTAGTACAGCTTTTACAGAAGGATGTTGTCGAGAATATTAAAAGGATTCTTGATAAGACAGGAGTTAATCCTAAGAATATAGTACTTGAGATTACAGAATCATTTGCAATCAATGATATGCAGAGAGTTATGGAGATTATCACAGGACTTAAGAAGTTAGGACCTAGAATTGCACTTGATGATTTTGGAACAGGATATTCTTCACTTAATTACATAAAGCAGCTTCCTCTTGATATCATTAAGGTTGATAAAACATTTATTGATGATATTGTTGAAGATGATTATGCACAGGCATTTGTTAAGCTTATAGTTGACCTTTCCAAGACTATTGGTACTAAGATAGTTGTTGAGGGTGTTGAACATAAGGAACAGTTTGAACTGCTTAAAAGTCTTGGTGTGGATTATATACAGGGATATTACTTTGGAAAGCCTGTTCCAGCCAATATTTTTGAAGAGAAAAACTTAGAGGGGAGATTGGGCAAATGAACATACTGATTAAAGAAGGCAGGGTGCTTGACCCTGCAAGTAAGACGGACAAAGTGATGGACGTGCTTATTAAGGACGGATTTATTGCGGCTATGGAAGAGAACATTGATGAGTCTCAGGCAGATGATGTCATTGATGCATCAGGCTGTATGGTTATGCCGGGACTGATTGACCTTAATGCACATTTCAGGGAACCGGGACTTGAGCATAAGGAAACTATAAGAACCGGATCAAGAGCTGCAGCAAGAGGCGGATACACAACAGTGTGCATGATGCCTAATACTAAACCTGTAATTGATAATGTTGAGATGTTACAGTATGTAACTGATAAGGCTGAAGAGGTAACAGATATTAATCTGTATACTATAGCTGCCATGACAGCAGGTCAGGAGGGTGAGTATCTTACTGATTTTGAGGCACTTAAGGATGCAGGTGCTGTTGCAGTCAGTGACAATGGCGGAACTATTATGAATGCAAGAACTGCAAGGCAGGCTATGAGGCAGGCAGCAGAGGTTGACATTCCGGTATTTGCACATTGTGAAGATACTAACTTGGCTGCAAGAGGTGTTATGAATGCCGGAGAGAGAGCCAAGGAACTTGGTCTTTTCGGAATAATGGATGCCGTTGAGGATGTTATTGTTGCAAGAGATATTCTTCTTGCAAAGAATACAGGTGCAAAGCTGCATATAAGTCATGTGTCTAATAAGGAATCAGCATTTATTATAAAGATTGCCAAGGAACAGGGAATTCCAGTGACAGCAGAGGTTGCCCCACATCATTTCACACTGACAGAGGATGCGGTGAACGGGGATGATGCAAACTTTAAGATTAACCCTCCTTTAAGAAAGGCAGATGATGTAAAGGCTCTTAAAGAAGCGCTTGCATCAGGGGTTATTGATGTTATTGCAACAGACCATGCTCCACATCATCCTACTGAGAAGGAAAGACCTTTTGACGAAGCACCGTTTGGTGTAGTAGGTCTTGAAACAGCAGTTCCGGTTACTATTACTGTGCTTGTAAGAACAGGAGTGCTTACTCCGTTACAGATGGTTGAGAAAATGAGTTATAATCCGGCTAAGATACTTGGAATTGACAGAGGAGTTCTTGCACCGGGAAAAGTTGCTGATATAACAGTTGTTAATCCTACAGAAGAGTATGATATTGACAGCAACAGATTTGCTTCAAAGGGAAAGAATACTCCATTTGAAGGAAAGCATGTGTATGGAAAGGTTTTATATACGCTTGTTAATGGAAGAGTTGTGTATTCAGACCATAATGGAACAGAAATTCTTATTGAAAGAGAAGTTCCAAAGTTGTAGAATAAAGTGATTTTGCGTATGAATTAAGGAGGCTAAAGTAGATTAATGATTAAGAAGCTTGTTGATAAGATTGTAGAGACTAATGCACCAATAGTTGTAGGACTTGATCCAATGATGAAGTATCTTCCAAAGCATCTTGCAGATGTTGCATTTGAGCAGTATGGTGAGACACTTGAGGGAGCAGCAGAGGCTATATGGCAGTATAACAAAGGTATTATAGATAATATATATGACATTGTTCCAGCTGTTAAACCACAGATTGCAATGTATGAGCAGTTTGGAATTGAAGGACTTAAGGCATTCAAGAAAACAGTTGATTACTGTCACGAGAAAGGCATGATTGTTATCGGTGATGTTAAGAGAGGTGATATTGGTTCAACTTCTGAGGCTTATGCGGTAGCACATCTTGGAAAGGTAAATGTTGGATCTAAGGCAATTACACCTTTTGACGAAGATTTTGCAACTGTTAATCCATATCTTGGCTCTGATGGAATCAATCCATTTATTAAGGTTTGTAATGAGCAGGACAGAGGTATATTTATACTTGTTAAGACTTCTAATCCTTCAAGCGGAGAATTCCAGGATCAGCTTATCAACGGAAGACCATTATACGAGTTAGTTGGTGAGAAGGTTAATGAGTGGGGAGCTTCAAGCATGGACGGAGATTACAGTAATGTAGGTGCGGTTGTTGGAGCTACTTACCCAGAGATGGGAAGAGTATTAAGAAAGGTTATGCCTAAGGCATATATTCTTGTGCCGGGATATGGCGCACAGGGCGGACAGGGAAAGGACCTTGTTGATTTCTTTAATCCTGACGGACTTGGAGCAATCGTAAACAGCTCAAGAGGAATTATTGCAGCATATACTAAGGAGCAGTATGCGAAGTTTGGTGAGAAGAATTTCGGAGAAGCTTCAAGACAGGCTGCTCTTGATATGATTGCTGATATCAACGGAGCACTTGGCAAGTAATTATACATATTTATACACAGTTTAATAATGGAGATTATTATGGCGTACAGAGAAAATGCGAAGATTCTTAAGGCAGATTGTCTTGCTGACGGAGTCTATGAGATATGGTTTGAAACAAAGGATATTGCTAAGACCGCTAAGGCAGGACAGTTTATATCAGTATATTCTAATGATGGTTCAAGAATGTTACCAAGACCTATCAGTATATGTAAGGTTGAGAATAATAATTTAAGAATTGTATTCAGAGTTGCCGGCAAGGGAACAGAAGAGTTTTCTAAGATGAAGGCAGGAGAATATCTTGATATTCAGGGACCTCTTGGCAATGGATATAATCTTGGAAAAATTGCTGCAGAGATTAAGGCAGAAGGCAGAAGCTTTGATAAGGCTATTCTTTTCGGTGGCGGAATAGGTATTCCTCCTATGCTTGAGCTTGCAAGAAGATTAGACTGCCACAAGAATGTTGTAGTTGGTTACAGAAACAGCCAGACTTTCCTTAAGGAAGATTTTGAAGCAGTTGCTGATACAGATGTGTATATTGCAACTGAAGATGGAAGCGTTGGAACAAAGGGAAATGTATTAGATGCTGTAAAACAGGAAAAGGTTGAGGCAGATGTTATATTTGCATGTGGACCAACTCCTATGCTTCGTGCAATTAAGGCATATGCACTTGAGAATGATATTCCGTGTTATGTTTCATTAGAAGAGAAGATGGCATGCGGAATTGGTGCATGTCTTGCATGTGTATGTAAATCAACTGGGATTGACGACCATTCTCAGGTTAAGAATAAGAGAGTGTGCAAGGAAGGTCCGGTATTTAATGTTAAGGAGGTAGAACTGTAATGAGCGATATTAATATGTCAGTCAATATTGCAGGAGTTGAATTAAAGAATCCTGTGACAGTTGCTTCCGGAACATTCGGATCAGGCATGGAGTATGGGGAATATGTTGACCTTAACAGACTTGGTGCGGTAACAACAAAGGGCGTTGCCAATATTCCATGGCCGGGCAATCCTACACCAAGAATTGCTGAGACTTACGGTGGAATGATGAATGCTATCGGATTACAGAATCCGGGACTTGATACATTTGTAAAAAGAGATATTCCATTTCTTAAACAGTACGATACTAAGATTATTGTTAATGTTTGTGGAAAATCTGAGGCAGATTATGTGGATGCTGTTGAAAAGCTTGGTGAACAGCCAGTTGACCTTCTTGAAATTAATATCTCATGCCCTAATGTCAAAGAGGGTGGAATTGCTTTCGGACAGGTTCCATCTTCTGCAGAGGCTATTACTAAGGCGGTTAAGAAGGTTGCAAAGCAGCCGGTTATTATGAAGTTAAGTCCTAATGTTACTGATATCACAGAGATGGCAAAGGCTGTAGAGGCAGGTGGTGCTGACGCAGTTTCGCTTATCAATACTCTTACAGGTATGAAGATTGATGTGAACAGAAGAACATTTGCAGTAGCTAACAAGACTGCGGGTGTATCAGGACCTGCTATTCATCCAATCGCAGTAAGAATGGTTTATCAGGTTGCCAATGCAATTAACCTTCCTATAATCGGAATGGGTGGAATCAGAACAGCAGAGGATGCACTTGAAATGATTATGGTTGGTGCAAGTGCAGTTGCTGTTGGAACAGCGAATTTTAATGATCCATATACAACTATTAAGGTTATTGATGGAATCAGGGAATATATGGAAAAGAATAATGTAGCAGATATTAAGGAGCTGATTGGTTGTGTCAGATAGAATACTTTTCTTAAGTAATGGTTCTATATGCTATGACTCAACAACTTACTTTATTGACTGTATAAGTGAAGAATTAAAAGCTATGGGCTGGGAAGTCATGCATATCAGATTAGATAAAGCCACACAGAAGGATAAGCTGTGTGTGCTGGCTGATGAGTATGACTCTCAGCCTTTTGATTATGTGTTTGATATTAATACAAAGCTGGACGCAGTATGTGATGATTCAGGAAGATACTGCTTTGACAGACTTGGAAAAGCGGTATGGCATTATATTCTTGACCATCCGTTCTATCATCATGACAGTCTCAAAGTGCCTTTAAAGAACATGAATGTAATATGTCTTGATGAGATGCATAAAAAGTTTATTGATGAAACCTATCCTCATATTAACAGCTGTATTGTTCTTCCGCTTGCTGCAAAGCAGGCAGAGAGCGGTCTGAAGCCATATGATATGCGTGAGAATGACCTGATATTCACAGCGTCTTATACTGACCCTGATATGGTGTATTTTAAGGCAAAGAAGCAGGATAGTGAAAATGTTGTTTTTTTTAATACATTTACACAAATACTGTTTGATAATCCGGAGCTTACGCAGGAGGAAGCCATAAGGAAGATATATCCGGGTATCAGCGGAACACAGACAGCAGAGAAGCTGCAGCAGAATTTCATGGCTGATGTTTATATTCAGGCGGCAATCAGGCAGGAGATTGTGGTTCAGCTTATAAGAAATCATGTGCCTGTGAAGCTATATGGACATAACTGGGATACTTTTCTTACGAAGGCAGAGGTTCTTATGAAAGAGGATTTGACATTCATTAAGGAGCATGTTGAGGACTGTGGCGAGGTGACATATGGCGAGCTTCCGGCTATATATAATAATGCAAGGCTTTCAATTAACCAGCTTCCATGGTTTAAGGCAGGAATACATGACAGGACGCCGCTTGCACTTATGAATGGCTGTGTGAGTATTACAGATGGAAGTACTTATATGCGCCGGGAGATTCCTATGGATTCAGGAGTTGAATATTATTCTCTTGATGAGCTGGATAATGTTGGAGAGAAGATTAAAAGCCTTGTGGCTGATGCGGCTTCTATGACGGATAAGGCGGCAAGAGGCGTTCAGTATGCAGAAGATATGTGGTCGTGGAAGCACTGGGCTGAGGAGTTTGAGGAGGCTGCCAAGGAATAATGAGAAGTGCTGAGGCGTGGCGCTTGAGACTGTTGGTGATCGCGGCGGTGGTGGCGCTTGAGTCTGCCGCAGAGATAACTATAATGTGGCGATCAGGCTGGCGCGTCCTATAAGATTGTTTTTTATAGAGGTTTTATAGGCTGTTTTCAGACAGAAAAAGTGTTTTCGGTGCGGAATTACCTATAAGGCTGGCACGAGGAAGCTTTTGATAGGTGGATTGAGAGATAAAATGGCTGGTTTAGCCAATAATTTGCTGAAATTGTCCTATAAGAACTTGACTAATGCGACTATCTATAGGTATCACGTCAAATATGCATGTATTTAATCATGCCACAGCCATTATGGAAACTAAAGACAGGGATAAATTCTAAAAAGACATGACAGTCATTGATAAAAATGATTGCCATGTCTTTTCGATTATAATGAAACAATATAGTTATAATGTTGCTGCGATATCTTCTGCAATCTGTTCAGGAGTAAGATGGTTGTCCTTTAATACTTCTGCGACATCGTATCTGTCGATAAATTCTTTCTTAATACCGAAGTTTAATACCTTCATATCAGAAGAACCATAGAATGCTGCAATCTTAGCTCCGAAGCCGCCTTCAAGATAGCCGTCCTCAAGAGTTGCAACTACTGCGTGGTCTTTCTTTAATTCATTAAGAGTGTCTGCGTCAATACCTGAGATATAGTAAGGATTGATAACAGTTGCGTCAATTCCGTGTGAAGCCTTAAGAATATCAGCGGCTTTAACAGCATTTTCATAGAAAGTTCCAAGCCCGAGGATAGCAACTTTGCTTCCTTTCTTAGTAATCTCATAGGTGTCCAGCTTGCCAAAATCTTTAGTTACAGGTGTGCCTGTGGATACCATTCTGCCGCCCGGAACTTTAATAGCAACAGGATACTCATTCTGAGTTAAAGACCAGTCAAGCATAGCAATATAATCTTCCTTAGTGACAGGTGCAAGATATATAAGTCCCGGAATGCTGTTGAGCATAGGGATATCCTGAAGTCCGAGATGTGTAACATCATTCATCCCGTACACAGAACCTGCAAATACTGCAAATGTTACAGCATTGCCGTTAATACATACATCCTGAGTAATCTGGTCATAGGCTCTCTGTATAAATGAGCTGTAAACGCCAAATACAGGCTTTCCGCCGTTAGCAGCGATACCGGAAGCTAATGCAACAGCAGTTTCCTCTGCGATACCAACATCAACAAACTGTTTTCCTGCTTTAGCTCTCATGTCAGCAGTAAATCCCATAACAGTAGGAGTTCCGGCTGTGATTGCAACAACACTCTTATCCTCGTCCATCTTCTTTAACAGATATTCTAAAGAAGCGTCAGAGAAATCAGGCTCTTCGTCCTTGAAAAGAGATTCACCGGTTGCGATATCAAAAGGCATATGCCAGTGCCATTTTTCTTTGTTCTGTTCAGCAGGTGCATAACCCTTGCCTTTAAGCGTATTAATGTGGACAACAACAGCTTTTTTAGTGTCTTTAACCTTTTCAAATGCTTCAATTAAAGAAGCAATATCATTACCCTTATCAACATAGATGTAATCAAGGTTCATTGCCTTAAAAAGATTACATTCAGCCTGTCCGTTTGTTTCACGAAGAAGCTTTAAGTTGGCATAAAGACCACCGTGATTCTCAGCAATAGACATGTCGTTATCGTTAGCAACGATAATCATGTTGCTATTTAATTCAGAAGCAAAATCAAGACCTTCCAAAGCCTCACCGCCGCTTAAAGAACCATCACCTATAACAGCAATTACATTGCCGTCTTCACCGTTTAAATCTCTTGCTTTGGCAAGACCGCAGGCAAGACTTATAGAAGTTGAAGTATGACCTACAGTAAAGAAATCATGTTCGCTTTCGTTCGGATTAGTGTATCCTGACACATCATCATAATGCTCCTCATAAAGATATGCGTCTTTTCTTCCAGTGAGCATCTTGTGTGGATAACACTGGTGTGATACATCAAATACGATTTTATCTTTAGGCGAATCAAATACATAATGCATGGCAATGATTGCTTCTACCATACCGAAGTTAGGACCAAAATGTCCACCGTGTCTGCTGGCTCTTGTAAGAAGGGCGTGACGCATTTCCTCTGCAAGGACATTAAGCTGCATGATGTTTAATTTCTTCACATCAGCAGGACTGTTAATATTCTCAATATACATGTTTTCTGATACTCCTTATCTTAGATTTTAATACATTTTATATAATAACACCTAAAGTCAGGTTTAGGTCAAGAGAAATTCGTATTATATCTGCAAATGGCTGGATAGACATGAATAAAGGTAGTCAGCCTGTGGTATAAGCCATCCTGCCAGAACGGAATAGAAACCCCCATGAGAAGGTAGCTCGTGGGGGTTTCGTGCATAACTTGAATATAGTTATCTATCCAATGGCCTTATATCATGCGATATTGGATATTACAAGTGTATTCTTTTTAATTCAATTATTACAAAATTATTAGATAATAATATAAGAACATATAAAAATGAAAAACAATCGGATTGAAACTTAAAAATCTGCCGGATTGAAAATGCAAAATCAATCGGATTGGGTTATGATATTTTACTAATCACTATTTGAATAGTTGAAATCCCTTGGGATCCATGATAACATAATAAACGAGTAGTTTTCAAAACAAAAGAGGGGTAAACCTGCAGAAATGCAGGGACACAAAGCTACAAGTCTAAGTTGATTCAGTAGTCTGGGGAGTATTGGATATATTGAAGATATAAGATGGTTGAGTTGCAGATGATGTCATGGAATGTGATGTTGTCTGCTTTTTTGTTTTTGAAGGGAAGTGAGGGAATAATTTATGAATGAACAAGTTAAAAATGCATATGAGAAGATTAAAATGCTGTGTGAAAAATTAGATAATGCTGATTATTCAGAGTTTTCTAATGCTGCCACAATGGAAGAATTGGATTTATGGCAAAAGGAGAATGGGGTTGTATTACCTGAAAATTATAAAGAATGGCTTCTTTTAAGCAAATATAGTTATATTGCAGGAGGAGTATTGGAATTATTTATGCCATCAAAGAATGGATATTATGGTCAGCTTGTTCCAGAGGAATTTATAGTAGTAGGAAATGTAATTGGAGATGGGGAGAGATTGTGCTTCGATGTAAATATGGGTGAATTTGTCCGTTACGACCATGGCTATATCAGGGAAGTGGGTGACTTTACTAATATACTGAACTGGGCAATAGAATATTTGAAAATAATGTTAGAAGCTGTAAATGATAAAATTCGTTTTGTTTCTAGAAATGATTTGTTAAGAAGAAAAGCGATTCAGGGATTTTGGATTCATGAGCGTGAATTATTAAATAATGGGCGTTGTACAAGACAGTGGAATGGGGACGAAATAGAAGCTATATATAATATAAATTTAGACACTGGCAATAAAAGAATTTATGCCGGAAAACCTGTTCAATATAAAAATGGAGAAAAACTGACAGATGAGAATGGAACACCTGTAAGATATGAAGGGCATCATATGATGAGTTATCAGGAACACCCAGAGTATATAGGAGAGTGGAAAAATATACAGGCATTGACACCAGAGGAACATATATTGGGTGCGCATGGACAAGGAAAGAGAGGATAATAAATATGTATACAAAGATAGAGATACCAGAAAATAACAGTTTAAAGAGTAAGATTGAAGAATTATATGAGTGGTGTGACAAGCGGGACAATGATGATGAACTTGGAAAAACATATTTTAATGAACCAATAGATGAAGATAAATTAAATAAATGGGAGGAGGCAAATGGCGTAAAGATTCCAGAGACATATAAGGAATGGCTCAGATTTACAGAAAAATGTCTGATTGATGGAACGAGTGCGATGTTTTGGGGAACAGATGATTTTCATCATAATTTTATGCCAGATAATCTGACGGTTATAGGAGAAATGTCAGGAGATGGAGAAGTAGTATGCTTCTCCAATGATAATGGCGAATTCATGGGATATTATGAAGGAGATATTACATATAGAACAAATGATTTTTCTCAGGTTATTGATCAAATATTTGAGAGAAATAGCGCTTGGGGTGGATTGTCTAAGGAAGATATAGAATTGTTTATGGAATTTTGTGAAAGAAATAAAAGGGAAAAAGCAGAAATGGAACACGATGATTAACATATCATGGGTTCGGTATAAAGAGAAAAAATGTATGACAGCAATAATAGCTGCTTCATTAGCTGTAGCGTTGATATGGCATTAATTATTAATGTGCTTTAATAAAGAGATGCGGGGTAAAATTATGAATTATATATATGACTATATTTCAGAAGAAAGAAAAAAAGAAATAGCATATATGAATATTGTTGATACATATAATCGTACGGGATATTTAGACATTCCAGGGGATAAGGTTGTCAAAAGCAAAGATGAATATTTTTTATTTTGGTATAATTCACCGGATACACTTTGTCTCAGGCAGTAGATAGAAGAAACAGGCTCGTCTAGTATTGGAAAAAAAAGATATATGCTAATATATGGTGATAAATATATGGATATCGAGATACCTAATGAAAACTGGAAGGAAAAAGTGGAATTTCCAGATGATGCTCATCCGGAAAACTTTAACATGAATACAGATAAATTAAAAATATACAATACAATTGATATGAGTTTTTTAAGAGATTGTGAATACAAAATTGATATATGTAAGATGCTTTCAGAATACATACATGGAGATGCTTTATGGTTTAAGATTAAAAAAATAAAATTTTTATTGATGATGAAATTATAGTGGAGGAATTCTGATTGAAGTATATAATTAATTTTATGAGTGTAAAAAGGGGAAATATATGGCAGCAATAATAGCAGTTGCATTAATTGTAGCATGGTTATTTATAGGAAATTATCTTCCAAAGATAATAAGGTATATTATAAGCGCTATATTAGATGTTGTTGCAATAGTGCTATTTATAATGACACCAATGAGCCTTATTATAAGAATAATAATTATAGTTCTATTGGCTTTTATGGCAATCATATGGCTGGCAAAGTTTAACAGATTTAATGGTAATAAAAAGATAGAATGGGAACAATCAAGGGTAGACGGTATCATGTTTACAGTGGGGGTAATAATAATTACATTAATTATTGATTTGTTTTAATAGAAATAAAAAACGAGGTAAAATTATGGATTATATATATGATTATATTTCAGAAGAAAGAAAAAAAGAAATAGCAGATATGAATATTGTTGATACATATAATCGTACGGGATATTTAGACATTCCAGGGGATAAGGTTGTCAAAAGCAAAGATGAATATTTTTTATTCTGGCATAATTTAGAGGATACACTTTGCCTCAGGCAGCAGATAGAAGAAACAGGCTCGTCTAGTATTGGAAAAAAAAGATATATGCTCATATATGGTGATAAATATATGAATATAGACATACCTGATGAAAATTGGATGGAAAAGGATGAATATCCCAATAATGATCCAACGTTTAATATAAATACAGAGAAGATGAAGCAATATAATACAATAGACTTAAGTTTTTTAAAGAATTGTGATTATAAAACTGATATATGTAAGATGCTTTCAGAATACATACATGGGGATGCTATATGGTTTAAGATTATGAAAAATAGGATTTTTATAGATGATGAGATGATAGTGGAAGAATTTTGAGCTTTATTAATTGAGAATTAAAAGAAAATGAAATAAGAGAATATAGGCTGGAATATCTCATATGTGATTAGAAATATAAAAATCGTGTTTTTAAGTTTGAAGGTGTAACTTTTGTTTTCCAAACGATTGGGGAGAGATATACATAAAGTTTTGATAAAAAGAGAGAAAACCTACTAGTTCGTTGATTATTATAAATATAGTAGGTAGCATTAACACATATTCAAGATAATTGACAGTAACAAGACCTACTAATCAGGCAGGAAGAAGCCTTTTTAGTAGGTTTTATAAGTATAAAATGAATGTTCATTCCTCTGGAAAGTAGGAAAAAGACCTACTAAGGAGAAACATTTTAACAGATTGGTAGGTGAACTGGTGGGAGAATGAAAAGAGGCTGCCTGAAATAACCTACTAAATTATGAGATTGATAATGGTTAGTGGGTTTTAGTGATTTCCGGCTGCCAGATAATCAGGAAAAGCATACATAGGATTTTGATGAGCAGATTTTAATATGCAGATTTAATGTTCCAAAGACGCATTGAAACGAGAAAACATTTATGATAAAATAAAAATCAATATTGAATATGAAGCAGTGCCGCCGGACAGCGGGGCTGAATAAGGAGGATATAATGGAGCAGTATAAGCAGGAATTTATAGATTTCATGGTAGAGAGTGATGTGTTAAAGTTTGGAGATTTTACTTTAAAGAGTGGAAGAAAGTCACCTTTCTTCATGAACGCAGGTGCGTATGTTACAGGAACACAGCTTGCAAGACTTGGTGAGTATTATGCAAAGGCTATTCATGAAACATATGGTGATGATTTTGATGTACTGTTCGGACCAGCATATAAGGGAATTCCAATCAGCGTAGTTACAGCAGTTGCATATGCAAAGCTTTACGGCAAGGAAGTAAGATACTGCTCAGACCGTAAGGAAGAGAAGGACCATGGTGCTGATAAGGGCGGATTTCTCGGAAGCAAGTTAAAGGATGGCGACAGAGTCATTATGATAGAAGATGTAACAACATCTGGTAAGTCGATGGAAGAGACAGTTCCTAAGGTAAGAGGGGCAGCAGATGTTACTATTGTAGGACTTATGGTTTCACTTAACCGTATGGAAGTAGGCCTTGGCGGAAAGGTGAGTGCGCTTGAGGAGATTAAGGAAAGATACGGTTTCCCAACAAGCGCAATTGTATCTATGGCAGATGTTGTAGAACACCTTTACAATAAAGAGTGTGAGGGTAAGGTAGTTATTGATGATGCACTAAAAGCAGCAATTGACAAGTATTACGCAGAATATGGTGTTAAGAACGCATAAAACTGATGTTAATGGAGGGTTAACTATGGAAGAGAATCTTTATAAGAAATTAAAGTCAGTAGGAGCTTCTAATCTTGTATTTGGTATCCTGATAATACTCTTTGGTATCGGTGCAGGTGTAATGATGATTATTAATGGTGCAAGACTTCTTGCACACAGATCAGATAGCTTATTCTAGTGAAGGGGAACTGCCTGGTGGGTTAATTATGCCTGCCGGGCAGATTTGTTATGAAAAAGAAACATTATGTAACGCTTATAAAATGGGCGCTTTTTGTTATATATATGATTCTGCTCTTTTATGTAGTCTTTTTCGCAGAAGGAATGGGAAGGGCAGAGATAGCCAGCGGTTACAAATACAATCTTACACTGTTCACGGAAATCAGGCGCTATTGGCGTTATCTTGGACATTTTGACTCGCTTGGCTGGATAGCATTTCTTAATATAATTGGAAATGTGCTGGCATTCATACCATTTGGAATATTCGTGCCGTGGCTTTCCAATGGCAGAATTAATGTTTTTGCTACATTTGCATATGGATTCGCACTGTCGCTTACAATAGAAACAGTACAGCTTATATGTAAGGTCGGATGCTTTGATGTTGATGACCTTGTGCTTAATGTACTGGGAGCATTGTGCGGTTATGCGATATATGCGATAGCATACAGAATAGTTAAAATGTTTAGTAAAAAGGACAGGTGAAAAAATGAAACTTTTTAATAAATACAAGTTCTCTGATAAAAGTCAGGCACTTGGGGGTTTGATATCGACTGCGATGGGAATACTGTCATTGCTTTCTTTTGGTTACGGAGTGTATCTGTCTTTTAAAGCAGCAGGAGAAGGCGGCTTAAGAGTAGGAAGTCTTGGAATATTAAGCCTTATCTTAGCGGTAATTGGAACAGTAATCGGACTAATCAGCTTCAAAGAAGATAATAAGTTCTACGGAACTTCGAGATTTGGTTCAATGCTGTGTGGGGTAATAGCAGTATTTATGATAGCAGTATTCTTAATGGGAATATAATCCTTATCAGGGCAGAAGGAGAAAGAAATTGTTTAATGATAATGTAGAAGAGCGTTACGCTCTTGCGATAGAAAGAATTAAAGAGATAGCAGAGGAACCGGGGCTTAAGAATGACGGTTATGCAGATTATTTCAAATGTATTGCCACATTTATTCTTAAGATGGATAAGCTTGCGGCTGACTTAAAAGCTGATGTTTTCAGAGATTATTCACTTGAAGAATATAAGAATCTGAATACAGGTCTGTATGAAGATGTAATTGGAAAGGCTTACGAGACAAGCTACGCTAATCCGGCATATGCAGCTTCAAAGTTAGGGCTATCAGAGGGAAGGCTTTTGTCATTCCTTTACGTTGAGATAAGAGGAATGATTGTGTATGCATATGAAGGCAGAATGGCAGAAATGACAGCACTTATGGAGCTTTTTGTTGAAGTGTACTGCATGTGTGCATCGACTGAGGAAGACTGTGGAAAGCCAGATTATAAGCAGATGAAAGAGTCTGTATACTGGTATGTTAGTGATTACAGTGATGACCTTATGGAGTACAGGGTAAGAGAGCTGTTAGACCCTGAACTTGATTTTGCAACTAAGATAATTATGGAGTCTGACCTTACAGATGTAAGATATCTGTACAGATTCGGTGAGTATGTCACAGACAATGAGATTAAGACAGCAGAGTATCTTAGTTCGCTCAGTGAAGAAGAAATCCAGAAGATGGCAGACACATTTACAGAAGGATACAGAATTGGATTCGAGCTTACAGGCAAGGATTTGTCTAAGAAGAAAACAGTTAATATAAGATACTGTCTGGGATTTGAAAGACTTGTGAGGGCTGAGATTAAGAATTTTGAAAAGCTTGGACTTAAGCCTACAATATACAGGGCAGCGGTCAACACGATTAATAAAAGACTTAACATTAAGGTTGGCTATTACGGAGCTAATCCTAACAAGCAGATGGATTTCGACCATCGTTTTGACAATGCACTTTATATGGATGGCGAATTTGTTGAGAGAAAGACTGGTGCATTAAAGCTTGCATATGAGAAGAACAAAGAGCTTGCAGCGGTGCATGGTGGACCTGCTGTTATGGAAGTGTTTGGTGAAGTGCCATTTGAGCCACAGATTAAGAGTGAGGCATTAACGCTTGATACAAAGCAGCAGAAGCTTTCTGTGAAATACAGCAATGACGCAGGAAGCATTGTTAATGAGTATATCAAAGGCGAAGAGAGAAGCTTTACAATAATTGCTTATCCGATACCTGAGATTGGCGAGAATTTCGAGGAAATATTCGAGGGTACTGTTAAGATTAATACCCTTGATTATAACAAATATAAAGCTATCCAGCAGGCACTTATTGATGTACTTGATACAGCACAGTATGTTGAGGTTAAAGGAGCTAACGGAAACTGCACAGACATGAAGGTTTCTATTATGAAGATAACCGACCATAAGACGCAGACTGTATTTGAGAACTGTCTTGCGGACGTTAATATTCCGCTTGGAGAAGTATTTACATCGCCTGTGCTTAAGAAAACAACAGGTGTGCTTAATGTGAGCAGTGTATATCTTAATGATATTAAGTTCAATAATCTTACGGTATGGTTTGAGGATGGATTTGTTAAGGACTACACATGCACTAACTTTGATGATGAAGCTAAGAATAGAGAGCTTTTCAAGGCAAATGTGTTATATGACCATGAAACTCTGCCGCTCGGAGAGTTTGCTATAGGAACTAACACTACAGCGTATGTGTTTGCCAATAAGCATGATATTGTGTATAAGCTTCCGATTCTTATTGTTGAAAAGATGGGACCACATTTTGCAGTCGGTGACACATGCTATTCAAGGGCAGAAGATGTGTATGTAACTAATCCGGACGGCAAGGAGATTATCTCAAGGGATAATGAGGTTTCACTTCTTCGTAAGACGGAGCCGGACAAGGCTTATTATAACTGTCATACCGATATTACCATTCCGTATGATGAGATTGGTAATATTACTGTTGTGGCAGAGAATGGAACAAGAACAGACTTGATTAAGAACGGCAGATTCGTGCTTGATGGCACGCTTGCACTTAATGATGCATTTTTAACAGAATTATAAATATATAATTGTAAGCTGTAAACAGGCTTTATCTTGACGCAAAGTTTAAAACAAAGTACAATGATAATTAGTGTTTTCACTAATTTTAATATTATATCTATCGGACATAGGAGGTTAATATGGCTTTAGTAGGAATTGTTATGGGAAGTGACTCTGATATGCCTGTTATGGCAAAGGCAGCAGACATTCTTGAGCAGTTAGGAATTTCGTATGAGATGACAATTATCTCAGCACACAGAGAGCCTGACGTATTCTTTGAATATGCTAAGAGTGCAGAGGAGAAGGGATTTAAGGTTATTATTGCAGGTGCAGGTATGGCAGCACATCTTCCGGGTATGTGCGCAGCTATTTTCCCAATGCCTGTTATTGGTATTCCAATGCACACAACATCACTAGGCGGTAGAGATTCATTATATTCAATAGTACAGATGCCTACAGGTATTCCTGTTGCAACTGTTGCTATTAACGGTGGTGCCAATGCAGGTATTCTTGCAGCCAAGATTCTTGCAACATCTGATGCAGCACTTCTTGAAAGGCTTAAGGATTATACTAAGAATCTTAAGGAAAGTGTTCAGAAGAAGGATGCCAGACTTCAGGAAGTCGGTTATAAGAATTATTAATTAGTAACTGAATAGTTACATTAACTTACATTTATCATAATATTGAAGGAGAAAGAATCATGGATTACAAGAAATCTGGAGTTGATATTGAAGCAGGTTACAAGTCAGTTGAGTTAATGAAAGAGGCTGTTAAGTCTACTATGAGAGAAGAAGTGTTAGGCGGAATAGGCGGATTCTCAGGAGCATTTTCACTCGCTAAGATTAAGGAGATGGAAGAGCCTGTATTACTTTCAGGAACTGACGGATGTGGAACTAAGGTTAAGTTAGCTTTCATTATGGACAAGCATGATACTATCGGTATTGATGCAGTTGCTATGTGTGTTAACGATGTTGTATGTGCTGGTGGAGAGCCACTCTTCTTCCTTGATTACATCGCATGCGGCAAGAATTATCCAGAAAAGATTGCTACTATCGTTGGTGGTGTTGCAGAGGGCTGCAGACAGTCTGAATGTGCACTTATCGGTGGTGAGACAGCAGAGCATCCGGGACTTATGCCACAGGATGAATATGATCTTGCAGGATTTGCTGTAGGTGTTGTTGATAAGAAGGATCTTATTACAGGCGAGAACATCAAGCCTGGTGATACTCTTATCGGTATCGCTTCAAGCGGTGTACACAGTAACGGATTCTCACTTGTAAGAAGCGTATTTACAATGACAGAGGAATCTCTTAATACATATTACGATTCACTTGGAAAGACATTAGGAGAGGCATTACTTGCTCCAACTAAAATATATGTTAAGACAATGAAGGAAATCAAGAAGGCAGGCGTTAAGGTTAAGGGCTGCAGCCATATCACAGGTGGTGGTTTCTATGAAAATGTACCTAGAATGCTTCCAGACGGTGTTAAGGCAGTAATTAAGAAGGACAGCTACGAAGTACCACCAATCTTTAAGATGCTTGCAGAAGATGGCAATATCGAAGAGCATATGATGTATAATACATTTAACATGGGTATCGGTCTTGTACTTGCTGTTGATCCTGCTGATGTTGATACAGTTATGGAAGCAGTTAAGGCTGCAGGCGAGACTCCATATGTAATCGGAAGCATTGAAGCTGGCGAGAAGGGAGTTACTTTATGCTAAGAGTTGCAGTTATGGTTTCCGGAGGCGGAACTAATCTTCAGGCTATTATCGATGCGGTTAAGGATGGAACTATCACTAACACAGAGCTTGTAGCAGTTATAAGCAATAATGCCGGAGCATATGCACTCACAAGAGCTAAGGATAACAATATTCCAGCATATTGCATATCACCTAAGGATTATGAAAGCAGAGATGCATTTAACGATGCGCTGCTTGATAAAGTGAATGAGCTTAATGTTGACCTTATAGTACTCGCAGGATTCCTTGTAAGAATCCCAGAGAAAATGGTTCATCAGTACAGCCACAGAATTATTAATATTCATCCATCACTTATACCTTCCTTCTGCGGAGTTGGTTTCTATGGACTCAAGGTTCATGAAGCAGCTCTGGCAAAGGGTGTTAAGGTATCAGGTGCAACTGTGCATTATGTAGATGAAGGAATGGATACAGGAGAGATTATTTTCCAGAAGGCAGTTGATGTACTTGATGGTGATACTCCTGAAACTCTTCAGAGAAGAATTATGGAGCAGGCTGAATGGAAGCTTCTTCCTAAGGCAATTAACAAGATTGCCAATGAACATGTTAATTAATGATTACTGACTAAGTATATAGATAATGATATGCGGAGGAATTAAGATGAAAGTATTAGTTGTAGGCAGCGGCGGAAGAGAGCATGCAATATGCTGGAAGTTAAGCAAGAGTCCTAAGGTTGACAAGATATACTGTGCACCGGGTAATGCGGGAATTGCAGAGCTTGCAGAGTGTGTTGATATTAAGGCAATGGAGTTTGAGAAGCTTGTAGCATTTGCTAAGGAAAACAGTATTGACCTTACTGTTATCGGTATGGACGACCCACTTGTCGGCGGTGTCGTTGATGTATTCGAGGCAGAGGGCTTAAGAGTATTCGGACCAAGAAAGAATGCAGCTATTCTTGAAGGATCTAAGGCATTTTCTAAGGACCTTATGAAGAAATACAATATTCCAACAGCAGCTTATGAAACATTTACATCAGCAGAAGAGGCCAAGAAGTACCTTGAGACTGCTGAGTATCCTATCGTTCTTAAGGCTGACGGACTTGCACTTGGCAAGGGTGTTCTCATCTGTGAGAACAAAGAGGATGCACTTGCAGGTGTTGATGAGCTTATGCTTGACAAGAAATTCGGAACAGCAGGTGATACAATTGTCATTGAGGAATTCATGACAGGCCGTGAGGTTTCAGTACTTTCATTTGTTGATGGTGATACAATTAAGATTATGTCATCAGCTCAGGATCATAAGAGAGCTAAGGATGGTGACCAGGGCCTTAACACAGGCGGAATGGGTAACTTCTCACCATCACCTTTCTACACTAAGGAAGTTGATGAGTTCTGTAAGAAATACATTTATCAGGCAACTGTTGATGCAATGAAGAGTGAAGGCAGACCATTTAAGGGAGTTATCTTCTTTGGACTTATGCTTACTCCAAAGGGACCAAAGGTTCTTGAGTACAATGCAAGATTTGGTGATCCTGAGGCACAGGTTGTTCTTCCTAGAATGAAGAATGATATTGTTGATGTATTTGAGGCTTGTATTGATGGAACTCTTGATAAGGTTGACCTTCAGTTTGAAGATAACGCATGTGTATGTGTAATTCTCGCATCTGACGGATATCCACTCGCATATGAGAAGGGCTTCGAGATTAAGGGAATGGAAAACTTCAAGGGTAAGGATGATTATTTCTTATTCCATGCAGGTTCTAAATTCAACGAAGAAGGCAAGGTTGTAACTAACGGAGGACGAGTTCTCGGTGTTACAGCACTTGGCAAGGACCTTAAGGAAGCAAGAGCCAAGGCTTATGAAGCTACTGAATGGGTAGATTTCGATAACAAATATATGAGACATGATATTGGTAAGGCAATTGATGAAGCTTAATTAGTAACTGTTAAGAGTCAGGCAAAATGCGAAGCATTTTCGATACTGGCGGAAAATAGTTAGTATTAAAGAAAATGAGGGCAGATGGCTGGAGAATACCGGTTATCTGCCTTAGTGTGTAAATGAGGAGACAACTATGAAAATAACACCAGTTAAGGGTACTAATGATTATCTTCCTAATGAGGTTGAAATCAGAGATTACCTTCAGAATGAGATATTAAAGGTATATGTTGCTAATGGATTTGAACACATTACAACACCTATTATTGAGGATATTGAGAATCTTGATAAGAGTGATGGTGGTGAGAACTTAAATCTTATATTCAAGATTATGAAGAGAGGCGATAAGCTTGAGAAGGCTGTAAGTTCACTTCAGGAAAATCCTAAGACAGGAACAGCCTGTGAGAATGAAATTGCTGATATGGGATTAAGATATGACCTTACACTTCCACTCAGCCGTTATTTTGCTAACAACAAGGACAAGCTCACTCTTCCTATGAAATGTATCCAGATGGACAGAGTGTACAGAGCTGAAAGACCACAGAAGGGCAGACTTCGTGAGTTTGTTCAGTGTGATATTGATATTATTGGTTCTGATTCTACAGATTCAGAGGTTGAACTTATTCTTACAACAACCAAGGCCCTTAAGGCTATTGGCATGAAGAATTTCAAGGTTAAGATTAACGACAGAAGACTTCTACGTTCATTCCTTCAGAATTGTGGATTTGCAGAGGAGCAGCTTGACAGTGTGTGCATTACATTTGACAAGATGGATAAGGTCGGACTTGATGGTGTTAAGGCTGAGCTTACAGATAAGGGCTTTGATGCTGCTGCAATTGAGAAGTTTATCGGATTCTTTGGAAGTGTTTCAAGTGCACAGGAGATAAGCCTTGAAAGTGTTGAGGCAATTCTTGAAGATAAAGCTCCGGCAGAGAGTGTAAGAGGAATCATTAATACAGTAAATGAGCTTTCAGACGGTCAGTTTGATGTTGTATTTGACCTTTCTTTAGTAAGAGGTCAGGGTTACTATACAGGAACTGTATTTGAAGTTGAAAGCATTGATTTCAAGGGTGCTATCGCAGGCGGTGGAAGATATGATAATCTTATAGGAAAGTTCATAGGACAGCAGGTAAGCGCTGTTGGATTCTCAATCGGATTCGAGAGAATTTTCTCAATCCTTATGCAGAATGGCGTTGAGACTAAGGCATCAGCAGACAAGATTGCTGTTATGTACGATGAGGGACAGGTTAAGGAAGCTTATGCAATAGCAGAAAAATACAGAGCAGAAGGTAAAGTATGCTCATTATATGTAAAGCCTAAGAAGATGGGAAAGTTCCTCGGAAAGCTTGAGGAACGTGGATATAAAGGATTTGTTAATGTCAGCAATGGTGATGAGATAAGCTTGTTCTAGTGAGTTTTATGGCGCAGCCTTTTTAAGGGCTGCGCTTATTGCTTCTATAAAGACGGAATATGTATATCTGTTGGCTGAATCATAGGTTATGTTGGTTGTGCCGGCTTCCATGACTTTAGCAGCAACTTCATCAAATGAAGTCGCCAGTTTAGGATACATAGTTGTGATTGATTCAGAAAGATTAACAAGTTCAATGCTGTTAATGTTAGAGGAATCAACTGTGACCTGGATATCAACGGGGTTGCCGTCTAACAGAATAGAGGCGGTATATACTCCGGGGCAGAATTTAGGAGCATCGGCATTATCAAGGGGTGTTTCGATATTAGAAGAAGCAGAAGCATTTACAGTGCTGCTCTTGGGTTTAGTAGTATTCCTGGAATCATCAGAACCATTGCTGCCAAGACGGATAACAGCGAATATAACAAAAGCTATTACAATAGCAGCGATAACCACTCCAATAAGGAGCTTTTTAAATGGAATAACAACAATTTTAGTCTGTCTCATCACAAAGAAACCTGCCCTTCATATTCATTATTACAAAATATATGGTATGGAGTGAGAGATTATGATTAAAATATAAAATGTGTTATACTATTAAAAATGTTTTAAGGGGAGTAACATATGTCATTACAATTAATTCTAGGCAGCTCTGGTGTGGGGAAATCGCACTATCTGTATACACATATAATTGATGAGTCAATGAAGAATCCTGACAGGAATTATATAGTTGTTGTGCCAGAGCAGTACACTATGGCAATTCAGAAAAGACTGGTGTCCATGCACCCAAGAAAGGGAATCCTTAATATAGATGTTGTGAGCTTTGAAAGACTTGCTTATAAAGTATTTGAGGAAGTTGGCGAGGACAATCTTGAAGTTCTTGATGACACAGGAAAGAATCTGATTATTAAAAGAGTATTGGAGCAGAACAAGGACAGATTAAAATATTTTGGAAGTAATCTGTCTAATACAGGATTTGTGTCAGAGATGAAGTCTGTTATATCGGAAATGCTTCAGTATGATATCAAGCCGGATGTTATGCAGGATGCGGCAGGTGCAGCATACAGTGATTCAGAGGGAAGTGCAGCGCTTCAGTATAAGCTTGATGATATCGTTCTTGTATACAATGCGTTTGCAGAGTACATAGACAAGAACTATATAACTAAAGAAGAAATACTGGATAAATTATGCAGCAAGGTTACAGAGTCAGAGAGAATAAAGAATTGCGAGATAGTATTTGACGGATTCACAGGCTTTACTCCGGTTCAGTACAATTTAATGACAATTCTTTTATCAATGTGTCCGAAGATATATGTTTCTCTGACAATTGATGCATCTGAGCGTGAAAATTCAGTAAGAGGCAGGGAAGAACTTTTTTTCATGAGTAAGGACTGCGTATCAAAGCTTTATAAGATATGTGATGAAGAACATGTGAAAGTCCTTGAACCTGTGTATATTGCAGGAAAAGCAGTACCGGGAAAGAATGTAATTGTAAATGTTAATTCAAGATTTAAGAATTCAGAAGAACTGGATTTCCTGGAACAGAATCTTTTCAGAAACAATTCGGGAAGATTTAACCAGAAGACTGACAACATAGTTATATATGAGGGAGCTGTTGCCAAGGAAGAATTAACATTTGCAGCAGGAGAAATAATAAGACTTACAAGACTGTGTGGATACAGATATAACGAGATTGCGATAGTTACTGCGGACATGGATGGCTACGGCAAACTGGCGGCTAATATATTAAAGCAGAACGATATACCATATTTCTTAGATTACAAGCGCCATGTGACGGACAATCCATTCATTGCGGCAATTAACGGTGCACTTGGAATAATAGAGAATAATTACAGCTATGACAGCATATTAGGATTCCTAAGAACCGGAATGAGCGGAATGGAGCGCGAAGATATTGATCTGTTAGACAATTACTGTGTTGCAGTTGGAATCAGAGGCAGGGGAAAATGGCATGAACCATGGATAAGAAAGTTCAGGGGAACAGTCAATAATACTGACCTTGAGAAGCTTAATTCACTAAGAACAATGATAACGGATATGTTGGATCCATTGGAAGAAGTGCTTAAGTCAAAGGAATCTAATGTTGCAGATATGGTAAAGGCTCTTTACGAATTCCTTGTGCGTGAAGATATGGAGCAGAAGGTAAGTGTGCTTAATGACAGCGAGTACACTGGTGATGAATATGTGCAGTTATATAAGAAAGTTATAGAAGTATTAGATAAAATGTATGCTCTTCTTGGAAGCGAGAAGGTTGGTATTAAAGAATTTAACAAGATACTTGCGTCAGGATTTCAGGAGATTAAGATAGGACTTATTCCGCAGACCAACGACTGCGTTGTTATCGGAGATATAGAAAGAACCCGTCTTGACAATATCAAGGTCATGTTCTTTGTTGGAATCAATGACGGCAATGTACCTAAGAAGGCTGATTCAAGAAGTGTTCTGTCAGAAAGCGACAGGGAATATCTTGAAGATAAGGGGATTGTTATGTCCGCTTCTGTAAGGGAGAAAGCATTTACGCAGAGATTCTATCTGTATCTTATTATGACAAAGAGTGCGGAGAAGCTTTACATGTCATATGCGGTAAAAAACAGCGAGGGTGCGGCGCTGATGCCTTCATATATTATAAGAAGCATGAGAAAAATGTTTTCACATTGCCTTAAGTTATCTTACAAAGACACGGCACAGCAGAATTCTTATGTAACAATACCGCAGGCGGCTAACAGCTTTGATAATACTGAAATTGCTGCAAATGTAGATGAGGATATTATTGATTCACTTACTGGCGGCAGGCTTGTCGGAAGCGTTACATCTTTTGAGAACTTTGCAGAGTGCCCATTGAGGTATTACTTAAGGTATGGAGTTGATTTAAAGGAAAGGGAAGAATTCACATTTTCACCAGTAAACTTTGGCGTCGTGCTGCATGCGGTTATCCGTGAGGTGTGCGACGAAATCAAGAAAAACGGTGAGTCGTACTATCTGATATCAGATGAGAAGCGCCGCGAGATGGTAAAAAGAAGTGTCGCTGCAATTACTGACATATACCAGAACAGTATCCTTAAGGATTCAAGCCGTAATTCATTCATGATTAAGCGGATGGAAGACCTTGCAGACCGCACTGTATGGGCGATGGGTGAACAGTTAAAATGTGGTGATTTCGTGCCATTTGTATTCGAGCATAAGTTTAATATGGAAGTCGGAGACGGAGACAGAAAGCAGCTTATGAGCGGAACAATTGACCGCGTTGACATATGCGAAAACGGCACAGATGTATATGTAAGAATTATCGATTACAAGACAGGAAAGAAGGATTTCAACATAGTAAAGACCTACTACGGAATTGATATCCAGCTTATGGTTTACATGGAAGCGGCAATGAAGCTTGTGGCGAAGATGCGTCCGGGGAAAAATGTGATTCCTGCCGGAGTGTTCTACTACAACATAAGTGACCCGATTGTATCTGCGACAACAGAGAGTGCAGAAGAGATAGAGGATAAGATTAAGGGTGAACTGCGTCTTAAAGGAATGGTTAATTCGGATAAGGATATTGCCGAGAAGATGGACAATACCGAGGGTACATCACTTAATATTCCGGTTAGCAGAAAGGCTGACGGCGGATTTGACTCACGAAGAAGCAAGGTGATGAACACAGAGCAGTTTAATATACTTGGAAGATTCGTTGATGTAAGAGCCATTGATACTGCGGACAGAATTGCAGGCGGTGATATAAGGAGAAGTCCTTATAAAGACGGACAGTTTTCAAGCTGTGACAGATGTCCTTATGGGGCGGTGTGCGGATTTTCTGTGGATTTGCCAGGCTGCAATTACAGAAAATTAAAGAAATTCGATGATGAAGTATTATGGAATAATATAAAGGAAGGGGTTGATGAGAATGGAAAGAAAATGGACACCGGCGCAGAAGAGCGCGATTGATATAAGAGACTGTAATGTGCTGGTTTCGGCGGCTGCCGGTTCAGGAAAGACTGCTGTTCTGGTAGAGCGAATTATTTCCATGATTACAGACCCAGACAAGAATATAGATATAGACAGGCTGGTTGTTGTTACATTTACAAAGGCGGCAGCAGCCCAGATGAAAGACAAGATAAGAAAAGCACTTGATTCAATGCTTGACGAGAATCCGGGGGATGTGAACCTTTTAAGACAGATAACACTGCTTAACAACGCACAGATAACAACGATAGACAGCTTCTGTCTATGGATAATCAGGAATCATTTTCCAGAGGTTAATCTGGACCCGGGGTTCAGGATAATGGACGAGGGTGAGAAGAAGCTTATTGAAAATGATGTGTTGGAAGATGTGCTTGAGGAATTCTATGCCGAAGCAGATGAAGAATTCTTTAATCTTGTTGATGCATTTGGCATGGGACGGGACGATTCAGGGCTTGTGAGCATTATAGATAAAATATACCGTTTTTCAAGAAGCAATCCGTGGATTGATGAGTGGTTTGACGAGTGCATGTTAGTTTATGATGATGAGACTTACGATAATCCTGCAATTAAGGAGCTGTATGATTCAATTAAAAATGCACTTCTTGATTACCGTGATAAATATAACAGATTAGTAGATATCTGTTCTGAGCCGGCAGGACCTGCAGCATATACAGGTGCTTTGCAGTCTGACCTGCTTGGAATTAATGAGATGATTAATTCACAGGATTTTGGAGAGCTTGGCAGAAGGATAAGAATATTTTCATTTGAAGCCCTGTCAAGAAAGAAGGATGCAGGAGCAGACCCGGATATTAAGGAATATGTTAAGGGGCAGCGAAAGTTGTTTAAAGATTACATAGGACGGCTTAATGATAAGATATTCTTGAAAGATGATGAGGGAATATTTGCAGACATGCAGGGGGCAGGCATCCAGATACGGACTTTACTTAAAGTGGCAAAGGTGTATGCCAAGCGTGTTTCAGAGGTGAAGCGAGAGAAGGGCATAATTGATTTTAATGACATGGAACATCTTGCTCTTTCAATACTTGTAAAGAAAGAGGATGGAAAGCTTGTATACACAGAGACTGCCGACAAGCTTGCGAACAGATTTGAAGAGATACTGATAGACGAGTATCAGGATTCTAATCAGCTGCAGGAGGTTATTCTTAATGCGGTGTCGAAGACAAGACTGTCCGGTGAGAATAACAATATATACATGGTTGGTGATGTAAAGCAGAGCATATACAAGTTCCGTCTTGCCTGCCCAGAGCTTTTCATAGAGAAGTACGATACATACGGCGAGACTGGCGATAATGTAAGAATTGAATTACAGAAGAATTTCCGAAGCCGGGAAAATGTGCTTGAGTGTGCCAATGATGTGTTCAGTCATATCATGAATAAGAATTTTTCAGGAATCGGGTATGACGAATCTGTAAGGCTTAATGCGGGGTTTCCATATCCTGAATACAGTGACAGTAATTATGGTGATGAAGCCAACAAGAGTACAGATGTAATTCTTATATCTTCAGAGAATGAAGAAGAAGCTACGACAAGAGAGCTTGAGGCAGACAGGCTTGCAAAGCTGATTGAGGGAATAGTTTCTTCTGGCGTAAATGTATATGATGCAGATGAGAATATATACAGACCGGCAGAATACAGGGATATTGTAATTCTTACAAGGTCAGTTACAGGCTGGGCAGATACATTTGCAGATGCTCTGATGGACAGGGGGATACCGGCGTATACAGATTCGTCAACAGGATATTTCAGCGTGCGTGAGATACAGGTAATCTTAAGTATGCTTACAATAGTAGATAATCCGGTTCAGGAGATAAGCCTTGCAGCGGCAATGATGTCTTATTTTGGAGGATTTACGGCAGCGGAGCTTGGAATGGTGAGAAAGCTTGGCAGAGAGCATGCAGATAAGAATACACATAACAACCTGTATGAACATTTGAAAGCAGTTGCAGTGCTTGGCGGAGCAGGAAAGATGCAGGAATCGGATGTTAAGCAGCTGTCCGGCAAATGTGCATTATTTCTTGCAAAGCTCACAGAATACCGAGACAAGAGCAGTGTTGAGTCACTGTATGATCTGTGTTGGGAGATGATATATGATTCAGGCTACTACGATTATGTGGGAACAATGCCTGCCGGAGCGCAGAGACAGGCTAACTTAAATGTCCTGCTGGAAAGAGCAGCGGGATATGGAAAGTCAAGTTATTCAGGTCTGTTTAATTTCTTGAGATATATTGAAAGACTTAAGAAGTTTGACGAAGATTTTGCAGAGGGGGCTGCCAGCCTTGACAATGAGAATCTTGTAAGAATTATGAGTATCCATAAGAGTAAAGGTCTGGAATTTCCGATTGTAATACTTGCAGGAGCACATAAAAGCATTAACTTTATGGATGCGACAGCACCGGTGCTTGTAGACCAGAATTTAGGAATTGCAGTTGATTATGTTGACCTTGAAAGAAGAACGAAGACACCTACTATTATTAAAGGTGCTATGGCAAGAAGAATTGTAAGGGAGTCGATAGCCGAGGAAGAGAGACTTCTCTATGTTGCAATGACAAGAGCAAGGGAAAAACTCATAATTACCGGAGTTGTAAAAGATGCAGACAAGACACTTGATAAATACATGGGAAGGGCTGAGCAACTTGCGGCAGATGGAATGTTGTCTTTCGCGGACAGTGAGAATATAAAGAACTATCTTGATATGATAATGCCAGTGTGTCTTATGGATTCAGATAAATTGAAAGGCAGCTTTAAAGTGATGGTTGATGCCGGAGAGGATTCTTGGGTTGATGCATTTGAAGCTGGGGAGATGGCTGGTGAAGCGAATGCTGTTAGAATTGGGGAACTGGCTGATGAAAATATGGAAGCTGTGTCTTATCCTTTATTAGATGAGCTTCCGGAGTATGTTCCTGATGATAACGCAGCCAGAAGGATGAAGCTGACGGTTTCGCAGCTTAAGGCTATGCAGGCGGATGATGATTCAGAGGAAAATGCTTACATGGATGAATCTGTGAAGACAGCACTTAAAAAGGAAGCATGTGATGAGACAAACAGTATAATTCCAAAGTTCATAAGCGGTGAGGAGGTGCAGCTTGCTGCTAATGAGCGTGGTAGCGCATATCACAGGGTTATGGAATGTCTTGACTATTCAGTGAGTGTGAACCTTGATGGAGTTAAAGCTGATATTAACAGAATGTTAGAAACCGGAAAGATGAATGAATTACAGGTGAAAAGTGTCAATCCGTGGGATATCAATACATTTGTACAATCAGATACAGGCAGGAGAGTTGCAAATGCAGTGAACTGTGGCAGTGTCAGAAGAGAACAGCCTTTTGTATTTGAGTACGAAGGACAGCTTATACAGGGTATAATTGACTTGTATTTTGAAGAGGACGGAGAATTTGTGCTCGTGGATTATAAGACAGACAGAGTTATGAAAGGCGAAGCGGGCGAAAAAGAACTTGTGAGACGATATGCAATCCAGCTTGATTATTATGCAAAAGCATTGACACAGCTTACCGGGAAAAAGGTCAAAGAAAAGATAATATATTCATTTGCTTTAGGAAAGGGATTAAGTGTATATTAAACCATTGCATAATTAAGAATCATGTTATATAATAAAATGACATATGAGATTATATTGCCGATGCAGGCTGAATTAGGAGGATATAATGACAAGAACATACGCTGTTAAGTATAAGAGCAAGTCTAAAATGTTGACAACACCAGAGCTGGTTGCACAGACAGAGGAAGATATCAAGGCATTAGAGCTTGTAAAGGATGTTGTTATCAAAGAGGATGGACAGGTTGTTACTGTTGAAGTTGAAAATGAGGAAGACTTTGAGCCAGTTATGGACAGAGTAATCAACATTTTCAGAAGAATTGATGACAAGTCTGAGGTTTCATACAAGTTCGGTCTTAACCGCGAATAATTAGACTATTAATCAGAGTAAGCCTGTGAAGCTAAGACTGCGTCACAGGCTTATATTATGTATATGCCGGGAAAGGCATGAATTATTTGATAAGCTATGTATTATGTGATATAAAGGAGTAAAACAGTGAGTTTAGAAAGTGAAATTAAGAAAAGAAGAACTTTTGCCATTATCTCTCACCCGGATGCTGGTAAGACAACATTAACAGAGAAGTTCCTGCTTTATGGAGGAGCCATTAACCTTGCAGGTTCTGTAAAGGGTAAGAAGACTGCCAAGCATGCAGTTTCCGACTGGATGGAGATTGAGAAGGAAAGAGGTATTTCGGTAACTTCTTCTGTTCTTCAGTTTAACTATGAAGGTTACTGTATCAATATTCTTGATACTCCGGGACATGAGGATTTCTCAGAGGATACCTACAGAACTCTTATGGCAGCAGATTCAGCAGTCATGGTTATTGATGCTTCTAAGGGTGTTGAGAAACAGACTATCAAGCTTTTCAAGGTATGTGTTATGAGACACATTCCTATATTTACATTTATCAATAAGATGGATAGAGAAGCTAATGATCCATTTGAGCTTCTTGATGAAATTGAGAGTGTACTTGGAATCTCTACATGCCCAATTAACTGGCCTATCGGATGCGGTAAGGAATTCAAGGGTGTGTATGACCGTAAAGAGAAAAATGTTTCTTTATTCAAGGCAGCCATGAATGGTCAGAAGGAAGTTGATACTGAGATTGTTGATGCGTCAGACGAGGCAGTTTTTAAGGACAGAATTGGTGATGCTTTCTATGACAAGCTTCAGGAAGATATTGAGCTGTTAGACGGAGCAAGTGCGGAGTTTGATCAGGAGATGGTAAGTGCAGGTGACCTTACACCTGTATTCTTTGGTTCAGCGCTTACTAACTTTGGTGTACAGACTTTCCTTGAGCATTTCTTATCAATGACAACTTCACCACTTCCAAGAAAGTCTGATCAGGGAATTATTGATCCATTTACTGAGGATTTCTCAGCATTTGTATTCAAGATTCAGGCTAACATGAATAAAGCACATAGAGACAGAATTGCTTTCATGAGAATATGTTCCGGTAAGTTTGAAGCCGGAATGGAAGCCAACCATGTTCAGGGTGGCAAGAAAATAAGACTCAGCCAGCCACAGCAGATGATGGCGGAGGAGAGACATATTGTAGATGAGGCATATGCAGGAGATATTATAGGTGTATTTGATCCGGGTATTTTCTCTATTGGTGATACTATATGCAAGTCTAATAAGAAATTTGCATTTGAGGGTATACCTACATTTGCACCAGAACATTTTGCAAGAGTAAGACAGCTCGATACTATGAAGAGAAAGCAGTTTATCAAGGGTATTAACCAGATTGCACAGGAAGGTGCAATTCAGATATTCCAGGAGTTCAATACAGGAATGGAAGAGATTATCGTGGGAGTTGTCGGTGTTCTTCAGTTTGAGGTTCTTGAATACCGTCTTAAGAATGAATACGGTGTTGATATCAGACTTGAGCCGCTTCCATATGAGCATATCCGCTGGATTGAGAATCCTGAGGAAATTGATGTGAACAGAATTGTCGGTACATCAGATATGAAGAAGATTAAAGACCTTAAGGGCAATCCACTTCTTGTATTTGCCAATAGCTGGTCTGTTAATATGGTACTTGAGAGAAATGAGGGCTTAAAGCTTTCAGAATTTGGAAGAAACTAGTTGTATGATACATTTAGGAGTCAGGTGATTACATGAAATCAGTATACAAATGTAGTGTAAAAAGAATAGCAGCACTGGCAGTGATGGTATGTATGCTTGTGCTTGCCGGTCTTGCCTTTACATCTGTAGTTAATACAAAAGCGGAATCAGTCATAGCACAGGGACATGTTAATTATGATGTTACTAACCTCAGGATAAGAAAATCACCTGTTACGGGTGAGATTATTACCACAGTTGATGGCGGATTTAAGTTTGATATATATGAAGAGGTTAATACTGATTCAGGAACGGTATGGTATAGCATAGGCTTTAGTTATGATGGAAGTTATACAAGAGGTTATGTAACTTCAAGTTATACAACTATAGATAAGAGAATTGACTACAAGCCGGATGCGGATTTTGAGGAATATCTTAATTCACAGGGATTTCCTGACAGTTATAAGGACAGTTTAAGGCAGCTTCATGCACAGTATCCTAACTGGGTATTTGTTGCAGACCATAATGGAAAAGACTGGTCAGATGTGGTTGATAACCAGAATGTAATTGGACGAAGCCTTATACATGGTTCGGCTGTATCATCATGGAAATCAGTGGCAGATGGATGTTATGACTGGGAGTCAGGTGAATATACGGGATTGGATGGAAGCTGGGTACAGGCATCATCTGCTCTTGTAGAGTATGCCCTTGATCCTAGGAATTTCCTTAATGCTACTAATATTTTTATGTTCGAGAATCTTGCATTCGATGGTTCAGTACAGGATGCAGATGGTCTTGAAAGTATGACAGATGGTACATTCATGGATAATTCAAGCCATGATCTTTCATACAATGGAAGAAGCTATACATATATAACAGGTCTGTTATATGCAGGGCAGGAATCAGGAGTCAGTCCATATCACCTAACATCAAGGATTTTACAGGAACAGGGATATGACGGACATGGAAGCAGTATTTCAGGAACACAGTCAGGATATAGCGGCTATTACAATTATTATAATATAGGTGCATCTCCAAGTGGAGGGTATACTGCTGTACAGAATGGATTAAGATATGCTTCAAAATCGGATTCAAGTCTTTTAAGACCATGGAATACGAGAATGAAATCTATAATTGGTGGTGCCATATTTATTGGCAAGAGTTATATCAATAAAGGGCAGGATACTCTGTATTATGAGAAGTTCGATATGACAGGAAGAGGACATCAGTATATGACTAATATACTGGCACCGAGAAGTGAATCTGTTAAGAGTGCACAGGGATACAGTGACAGTAATAAGGAAAGCATATCGTTTGTATTTAAGATACCTGTATATGAGAATATGCCTGAAAATGTATGCGCTATTCCGACAGGAGATGGAAGTCCTAATAACAGACTTAAGAACCTGTATGTTGATGGCTGGTCTCTGACGCCAACATTTAGTCTGTATACGACAGAATACAGCTTTATTGTTGATTATGAGACATCATCAGTGAATATTGGCGGTTCTGCGCTTGATTCATCAGCAAATGTAAGTGGTTTGGGAAAATATGAACTTTCAGTTGGAAGTAATGATATTAAAATAACAGTTACAGCGGCGAATGGTGATACACAGGATTATACAATAACTGTGGTAAGACAGGATAAAGCACCTGATCCTACGCCAGATCCGGAACCGGATAAACCTGATAATAGCGTAAGTTATCCGGGATTTTCTACAAATCTGTCTGTGGACGAGAGTACAAAATATATAAGTGGCATATCAGTTTCAAGCAGTGTCAGTGATGTACTTGATAAGATTAAAAACCAGGAGGGCGCTTATTCTAAGGTCCTTAATAAGAATGGCAATGAAAAGGACGGAACTGTTGGGACAGGAGATATTCTTATAACATATAATTCTTCTGGCAATGAGGTCAGCAGATATGAGATTATTATATATGGTGATGCAAATGGCGACGGAGATATTGATTTATTTGATTTTGCGCTTATAAAGAGAGCTTTATTGGGTATTTCTGAGCCATCAGGGATATATTGGAAAGCAGCGGATTGTAATAAAGATGGAGAACTTGATTTGTTTGATTTTGCTGTAGTAAAAAGATATATTCTTGGTATTGGAAATATAAGTCAGTAATTATTGTTAGAAAGGATGATTATGAATAAGATAAAAAAGTTAATTGCTTTTATAAGCATATTGGTTATGAGTATAATGCTGATTCCGGTAAATTATGCGAAAGCTGATGAAACAGCCAAAATATCAATTAGTTCAGTGAGTGGAACTGTAGGAGATAAAGTGACAGTTACTCTTACTGTGTCAGCTTCTGATAGTATAGATGCGGCGGCAATACCTGTATCATATGATAATTCAATTATAAAACCGGTGTCTTCAGGCAATAGCGGTGTTGTATCGTTTGCGCTTCTGGATGCATCAGCTTATGGTTCTACGGAATCAATATCAATGCAATTTGAAATTATTGCCGCAGGAACAACAACACTTAAGGTTGCGGGAGATGCGAAGATATCTGTAAATGGTGAAAGAGCGCAGGTTAGCAGTTCTTCAGGAACAGTCACAGCAAAAGCTCCAGCAAGTTATTCTTCAGATAATGCGCTTAAATCTTTACAGATAAGTCCGGGAACACTTTCACCAGCGTTTTCACCGGAGACAACAACATATAAAGCTACAGTAGATTCAGATGTTGAAGAACTGGTTGTCAGTGCTGTTGCTAATGATGGTGCGGCAAAGGTATCTATAAGTGGAAGAAGAATGGATCCGGGAAGCAATACCACTACAATTACAGTTACAGCAGAGGACGGTTCTGTAAGAAAGTATGTAATTTATACGACAAGACCAGAAACTACTCAGGAGACGGCAACTGAAGAACCTTCACAGACAGAAGTCCAGCAGGAAAGCTCATCACAGACACAGAATAGTGAAGGGATTGTTACTATAGATGGAGAGAAATTCACAATTAGTCAGGATTATACAACACATGAGCTGCCTGATGATTATGATACAGAAGAATATGATTATGATGGTAGTAAGGTAATTGTTGGTAAAGGACTTAAAACAGGTCTTATTCTTATGTATCTAGAAAGTGATAATGGCAATGGTGGTTTTTATGTATATGATGAAAAAGCAAAAACATTTTCACCATACAATACAGTTGATGAGCCACAGATAACATATGTAGTCCTTCCAATAACAGATTCGCTTAATAAACCGTCTGGATATACATTAACTAAGTTTACTATGAATGGAAAAGAAGTACAGGTGCTTATTGATTCGGACAGACAGTACTGTCTGTTTTATGGAGTAAGCTCTCTTGGGGAAAAGGGCTGGTTCAGATACAGAATAAGCGATGCGACAATACAGGCTTATTCAATAGACAAAGGTGATATTACCGGAACGGTAAATACATCCGGAAAAGATACAAAACCAGCGAATAATAAGGGCTATATTGCTGTTATATCAATTCTGTCTGTTTTAATAGCTGCATTTGCAGTTGTTACGGGAATCCTTTGTTCTAAGCTTTCTAAGGTAAAGAAGGTATTTAATATGGCATCAAAAGATGGCGTTGACCTTGATTCATATACAGAGAAAGAGATTGATGAGTATGATCTTGGGGAATATGAGGATGGTGAGGACGAGGACATTGACCAGGTATCAGACAAGATTTTATATGGTGATGATAAGTCTGGGCAAAATGATGTCGAGGAACTGAAGCTTTTCGATATTGATGATGATAAGTAAATAATTTAAAAGCCTTAGTGAAAATGTGATGCTCAGATTACATTTTCCTAAGGCTTTTTTTATTCTTCCGGAAGCTTCCAGTTTTCTGCCTGACTATAATAGTCGGCTGACATTTCGTTATATTGGGCTGCCTGATATGGGTCATCTGTTGCTGCAGCAAGTTTTTCATAACATTTACCAAGCAAAGACAAAGGCTTGTTTCCGCTGCTTGCCGCATCAAGTATGCTTTCTGTTTCAAATGCAGCATTATACAGCCACAGCACAGCTTCTTCATAGTCTGCCTGGTTCATGTAAAATGTTCCGAGAATCAGACACATTTCAGCAGGAGGATTGTCAGCAACTGCTTTTAAAGTGGTCTTAAAGAATGAGTCAGTGTCACCATCTGCCATATATATCTTAGCAAGAATACAGTTGATTTCTTTCATTAAATCATTGCTTCTGCCTTCTTTGGAAAGAACATTTTCAAATATATTCCTGAAAGCAATAAAGTCGGAATCTTCACCGGATATAAGAAGCTCTTTACACAGCATGGTAACTACATAATCTTCAATGTGGACTCCTTTTTCAAATGCTTTGAAATATGTTGAAAAGTCTCTTTTACTATGGTCGCCCGCCTGCATGTGAAGAATTTCAATGTCACTGTCATATACGACTGGCGTGAGCCGTACTGTTTCATGTATTGGTGAAATCCATGTGAATGAACGGAGCCTTTTGAAAAGCTTCGGGCGGAGTTCTTTGTGTGCATTGTATACAGAATTATATTCTGATGCATTGACATAATACATCTGAACAATGTCTATCTCTGGAAGAAGCACATGTTTCAATTCTCTTAATGCGTAGTTGTTGGTATCATTAAGCACTTCGTCTGCGTCAGCACTGAATATGTAGTCACATCCAGCTTTGGAAAATGCAAAATTTCTTGCGGCTGAAAAATCATTTATCCATTCAAAATCATATATTTTATCGGTGTAGTGAGCGGCAATTTCTTTGGTATTGTCAGTTGAGCCTGTGTCTACAATAATCAATTCATCATAAGTTCCTGCGTATGAATCAAGACACCTTGCAAGAATGTCCTGCTCATTTTTTACAATCATGCACATGCTTATTGATATCATGTTTTTCTCCTGTTCTTAATTGGATTTATATAGGTTATATCGGTAAATGCCTTGATTTTTTTAGGTATTCGTAAGATACTTGTTATCAATGATAACATATATCTGATACGAGGTACACAATGTCAAAAAAGAAATCTGAAGCAGAACCAGTTGAATATATAGACAGTCAGGCTTTTGACGCGGCGAAAGAGAAGATAATCGGTAAGAGCCATAATGACAAGGGGATAGGTACTTTGTCGGAAAAGACACTGCATGCAGTATTAAAAATGTATTATGAACCCGATGAGGATAATCATGAGGTTGCAATAGACGGTTATTTTGCAGATATATATAACGAGCATGGGATAATTGAGATTCAGACGAGGCAGCTTAACAAGTTAAGGGATAAGTTGTCAGTGTTCCTGAATGAATATCAGGTAAGAGTTGTGTATCCAATGCCATATGAAAAGTATTTAAGCTGGATTGAGCCGGAAACGGGGGATATTACTTCTAGAAGGAAGTCTCCGAAGCGATGCTCTATGTATGATGCGATGTTTGAACTATATAAGATTAAAGCATTTTTAAAGAATCAGAATCTTAAGGTTACATTGTTGCTGATTGATATGGAAGAATATAAGCTTCTTAATGGCTGGAGTTACGATAAGAAGCGTGGAAGTGTGCGTTATGACCGCATTCCTGTTGGAATAAGAAAGATAGTTGAACTGGACTGTCCACAGGATTATATGCAGTTTGTACCAGAGGGACTTGAGAAGAACTTTACTTCAGCGGATTTTGCAAATGCAGCGCATATTGACAGGCAGACTGCTGCCAGTGTACTTGCAATGCTTAATTACATGGAACAGGTTAAAAGAGTCGGAAAGACAGGCAATGCCTATATATACGATATTGAAGAACATTATTGAATGGAGATAGTATGTACTCTGTAAATGGAAACTGCTTTCGAATATCTGTAAGAAATCTTGTGGAATTCATGTGTGCAGAAGGTGATATTGACAACAGGAATACAGGCAGCAATGATGTGAAAATCATGCAGGAGGGGGCAAGGATTCACAGGAAAATCCAGCACAGCATGGGAACTATGTATCATGCAGAAGTGCCTTTAAAGATTGAGATACCGCTTGTATCTGACTTAGGGATTGAGTATGTATTACAGGTTGAAGGCAGGGCTGACGGTATTATTGCAGATATTAATTATGATGAGGATGGCAATAAAGAGCCGGAGAGCGATGTAATAATTGATGAGATAAAGACTATGCAGGCAGATGTTTCCCTGCTGAAAGAACCTGTCTATGTGCATAAGGCGCAGGCACTGGTGTATGGCTATATATATGCAAGCCAGAAGAAGCTGTCAAAGATTGGAATTCAGATGACTTATGTTACTCCTGAGCCTGAGACAGTCAATAAGTTTCTGGAAGAATATACATTTGAAAGAATTGAAGAGTGGTTTAATAAGCTGATTACAGGCTTTAAAAGATGGACTGATTATACATTTGATGAAAGACTAAAAAGGACGGAATCAATCAGAGAACTTAAGTTTCCTTATGAATACAGGGAGGGGCAGAAGAATCTGTGCGTGAGTGTATACAGAGCTATTGAGGATAGTGCGAATCTGTATATTCAGGCACCTACAGGTGTCGGAAAGACGCTGTCTACTGTGTTCCCGGCTGTGCAGGCACTTGGTCAGCAGATGGCAGATAAGATATTTTACCTGACATCAAAGACTATAACAAGGACTGTTGCGGAGGATACTTATGCCATTCTGAGGGATAACGGGCTTCATATGAGAACTGTTACTCTTACAGCGAAGGACAAAATATGTCCACTTGATGAGCGCAACTGCAACCCCGTGGCATGTCCTTATGCCAAGGGGCATTTCGACAGGATTAATGATGCTGTGTATGACATTATAACGAGCCAGATGGTTATCGGAAGAGATAATGTCATGGAATATGCCAACAGACATAATGTCTGCCCGTTTGAGATGTCGCTTGATGTTTCGTACTGGTGTGATGGAATTATATGTGATTATAATTATGTATTTGACCCGGATGCGTCGCTTAAGAGATATTTTGGCAATGGTGCGAAGGGTGATTATGTGTTTCTTGTGGATGAAGCACATAACCTTGTGGACAGAGCAAGAGAAATGTACAGCGCAGTGTTGAAAAAAGAAGATTTTCTTGCGGCTAAGAAGCTTGTCAAAGAGATGGACAAACGGCTTGCAGGCGCACTTGACAGATGTAATAAGCAGTTGCTCGAATATAAAAGACAGTGCGATACATTCATGGTTGTGAGTGGTCTTGGAACATTTCCAGCCAGCCTTGAGCGTGTCATGGGACTTATGCAGAAGTTTATGGAAAGGCATAAGGGTGAACCTGTGACTAACGAGCTGCTCGAGTTTTTCTTTGCAGTGAGACATTTTCTTAATATGTATGACTGTGCTGATGAAAAATATGTCTATTATAATGAGCATGATAATGATGGAAACTTTCTTGTACATCTGTACTGTGTTGACCCGTCTGGCAACATAAGTGAGAGACTTTCACAGGGCAGAAGCACGGTATTCTTCTCGGCAACGCTGCTTCCGGTTAATTATTTTAAGGAAATGCTTTCAGGTGATGTATCAGAAAGAGCGGTGTATGCACACTCTTCTTTTGAACCTGATAATAAGAGAATTGTTGTGGCAACTGATGTGACAAGCCGTTATACAAGAAGAAATGCAAGGGAATATGCTAAGGTACATGATTATATTATGCATATGATTTCTGGCAGAAGCGGCAGATATATGGTGTTCTTTCCGTCATATTCTTACATGGAGAGTGTTCTTGAGTGCTTCAGGTGGGAAAATGGTGTTAATGTGACCGAATGTGGTGGAGAATATACATTTTTACCAGAAAGCTGTGTGAATGTGCTTGTGCAGGGAAGGTTTATGAAGGAGGCTGACAAGGAGAGTTTCTTATCAGCATTTTACGAGGAACTTCCAGAAGGGGCTTCGCTTGCAGGCTTCTGTGTGCTTGGAGGAATATTTTCCGAAGGAATTGACTTAAAGGATGAGAGCCTTATCGGAGCTGTCATTGTCGGAACTGGGATTCCGATGGTGTGCAGGGAGCGTAACATTCTAAGGGATTATTTTGATGAGTTTGGCAAAAATGGATATTCGTATGCTTATGTTATTCCGGGAATGAATAAGGTGCTTCAGGCAGCAGGAAGGGTTATAAGGACGGATACGGATAAGGGAGTTATTGCACTTCTGGATGACAGATTTATGACTGGTGAATATGAGCGTATGTATCCTAGGGAGTGGAACAGGATATTTCCAGTAAGTCTGGGTAATGCTTATAAATGTATTAAGGATTTCTGGACGGAACAGGATATGTAGAGCATTGATAAAAAATGTACAATGTTAGAACTTGTAGTCGGACTGTATGTGTGATAAAATTTAGACAGATATTATTAAGGTCCGGATATATGATGATTTGGTTTGATTATGGGAGATGGGCTTATGCAGAACGTGGAAGAGATTAATAAGAATATAGAAAGCAAAACTGTAGACAAGCAGGTCTGGCAGTCTCTGGGATTTGATGAATTACAGACTATTGAGATTATCAGAGGAATTGAGAATGGCATTGATGTGAGTGTGTATTGCAAAGAGGAATTCAATGCTGCCCAGATGAAAGCATTAAGACTTGGCCTGGAAGAAAAACTTGATGTAAGCAGATTTGCAGATGCACAGTATGATTATATGCAGATGGAAGAACTGAAGCAGGCTGTGCGTAGCGGAATTAATATGGATGATATATGTAATCCTAAGTTCAGTCATTCTGTTATGAGAGAGATAAGGCTTGCATCAGAGCTTAATTATGATCTGACCAGGTATGCAAAGCTTGGTTATTCAGGAGAGGTATTAAGACAGATAAGACTTGCAAAAAAAGAAGAGATTGACCTTACATTTTTTGTTGAGGATAATTATGATGAATATCAGCTCAATGAGATAAGGCTGGGAATACACAGTTGTGTCGATATAACTAAGTATCTGCTTCATGAATATAATGGGAAACAGATGGAACAGATAAGACTTGGACTTGAGGAAGGGATTGATGTTACTCCATATAACATGGTTGGATTTTCATCGGGACAGATGAAACAGATAAGACTTGGACTTGAAGAAGGAATAGATGTTTCTGAATATGCAGATCCGTTTATTGATGCGGTAAGCATGAAAGAGGCAAGACACAGAATTTCTGATAAATGGAATGACGAGAAGCCTGCACTTAATGAATTGCAGTCACAGGAAATTCTTATGGGACTTACAAGCGGTGTAGATGTTTCTTTATATGCTGATCCAAGATATACCTTTAAAGAGATGGAGAAGATAAGACTTGCACTTGAGAGGGGAAGTAATCTGGATGGGCTGCTTAAGTATGGATGTTAAGATGCAGCTATTACAGTACAGTATTTTGATAATGAATGGATAAGACCTTCGGAAAGGGGGAACAGCATGAGCAATACAGAAATAGTTAATGAAACAGCTGATATAGATGATATCGAGTTACATGAGGTTTATGTATATATTGCAGATGATAATATGAGCGCATCAGTCAGGCTTGGCAAATGTGATGAAGGATATACATATGATGAAGTCATGAATAAGCTATCGCTTAATGGAATTAAGACGGGAATAGACGAAGAAAAAATTCGATGGATGATTTCACAAAAAATATATGACCAGCCTGTTGAAATTGCTGTTGGTAAGCCTGTAAATACAGGAAAAGACGGATATTATGAATTCTTTTTTGATACTGATGCAATTAATAACAACAGACCAACAGTAAGAGAAGATGGTTCTATTGATTATTTTAACCAGAAGAGATTTGAAAAGGTTAATGAGGGTGATTTGCTGGCAAGATATCATGAGCCGACTAAAGGGGAGTTTGGCTTCGACATATGCGGGAAGCTGCTTGTGCCTAAACCAGGAAAACCAAAGCCAAGACTGCATGGTAAGGGCTTTAAGACATCTGAGGATGGGAAAGAAACTTATGCTGCAATATCTGGAAAGATTGAATACTGCAACTATGATTTAAGTGTTGTTAATGTGTATGAGGTTAATGGTAATCTTGACATGAGTATGGGGAATATTGACTTTAACGGGGATGTTAATATTACAGGCAGTGTGAGAAGTGGTGTAACAGTTCATGCCATGGGAAGTATATATGTTGGAGGCTTCGTTGAGGGAGCAACACTTATTGCTGGGAAAGATATTGTATTAAAGGATGGTGTTAATACTAAGAATTCAGGAAAAATCGAGGCAGGGGGAAATATATCAGGCAGATTTTTTGAGAATACAGAGGTTATTGCCAAAGGAGACTTACAGTGTAATTATATTCTTAACTGCAGGGTGCTTACATATGGCAGGGTATTTGTTGAGGGACCAATAGGTTCTATTATAGGTGGTGATGTAACTGGTGTTATGGGAATCAGTACTACATCATGTGGACATGAAAGCAATGTAAAGACTTTGTTGAGGGTTGGTTCGACCAAAGAAATCAGAAAAGAATATGCAGAACTTATTATGGAGCTTAAGGAAGTGGACGGACAGATTGAAACTTTTGAAATGGCTAATAAGAAGTTTGAGATGATTAAACAGAACATGCCTGAAAAGTATGATAGTAAAATGGCATTGAGAGTTACCCAGTCAAAGATTGTAAAGATGGCTCAGAAAGCCAAGCTTGAAGAAAAGAGCAAGGCATTATACAATCTTATAAGAGATTCAGAGAGAGCAGTTGTTAAAGTAAAGAATCATATATATCCGGGAAGCAGGGTATATATGGATGATAAGACTTATATGCCAAGTTCTGTATTTTCACATATTATTGTTAAGAAGACGCCAAGCACGATTATTCTTAGTGATTATGATGAATAAGTATATTACAGGGAGAGTATTATGATAGAAGAAGTTGTTTCGGTGGAATTGCCGGTGCATGAAAGGCTGGTAGTAAGAAAGAACAGACTTACGAATGAAGAAAACGGCATTGATATGCCAAGGATTTCTATAGTTACAGGCACTCATGGGGATGAACTTGACGGACAGTATATCTGCTATGAGGTTATCAGAAGGATTGAAAGAGAGAAGAATAAGCTTAAAGGAATTGTAGATATTTATCCAGATATTAATCCTCTTGGACTTGATACAGGTTCAAGAGGAATTCCTATGTTTGACCTTGATATGAACAGGGTTTTCCCTGGTGATAATAATGGAGCGATGGCTGAATATGTGGCAGCAGGTATTATTGAAGATATTATTGGAAGCGATCTGTGTATTGATATCCATTCAAGCAATATATTTGTAAATGAGATGCCACAGGTAAGAATTAATGATGATACGCAGGAAAAGCTTCTTCCTTATGCGAAGATGATGAATGCACAATTTGTGTGGATATATTCGTCTATTACTGTGCTTGATGCAACTCTTGCCTATAGTCTTAACCATCTTGGTGTGCCTACTCTTGTTACGGAGATGGGTGTTGGAAACAGAATTACGCCAAAGTATTGCAGGGATATTGTTGATGGTATATTTAACCTTATGTCTCATATGGGGATATGGGATGATGAGCCGAAAGAAGTGAATGAACCTATTATCTCTACCGAGGGTGAGGTTACATTTCTTACTGCTAAGGAAAGCAGAATATTCGTATCAGCAGTTGATTCTATGGGAAGGATTGGAATTGGAACGCATATAGGAGATATTATCGAACCTATTGAGGGAAGAATAATCCAGAGAATTGAATCGCCTACAGATGGAATTATATTTACATTAAGAGAGAATCCGGTAGTACATAAGGGGGCTCTTATAGCAAGAGTTTATGGTGGCAGATAATGAAGAAAGAGATTATTTATTCTTTAAAGGGTATATATAGAGAAGATTATCAGATAGAAGGCTACAGATTCGGCGGCGGTGAGAAGTCGGCATGTATTGTTGGTGCATTAAGAGGAAATGAGATACAGCAGCTGTATATATGTTCGCAGCTTGTTAAAGCACTTAAAGAGCTTGAAGCTCATGGTGCAATATCACACAATCATGAGATTCTTGTTATCCCATCTGTTAACAGATTTTCCATGAATGTAGGAAAGAGATTCTGGCCTACAGATAATTCTGATATTAACAGGGCTTTTCCTGGGGATGTTAATGGAGATACAACCAAGCAGATAGCAGGAACACTTTTTGACAGAATTAAGGGTTACAGTTATGGCATACATTTTGCGAGCTTTTATATGCCGGGTGATTTTATTCCTCATGTAAAGATGATGGATACAGGATTTCAGAGTGCAAGTCTTGCCAATCTGTTCGGACTTCAGTACGTTGTTATTAGAAAGCCGAAGCCAATGGATACAGTGACACTAAATTATAACTGGCAGATGAATGGTACTAATGCATTTTCAATATATACTAACAGCACAGATATGATTGATGAGAAGTCTGCAAGACAGGCTGTGTCATCTGTTCTCAGGTTTTTAACCAGAATGGGTATTCTTAAGTACAACAATCACAGTGGATATATTGCAAGTGTTATCAACGAATTTGACCTTATGGCAGTCAAGACTTATGATGCAGGATTTTACAAGAGACTTAAAGAGCCGGGTGACCCTGTATATCATGGAGAACTTATTGCACAGATTCTTGATCCATGCGAGGGTACTGTTAAGAGTGAGATAATATCACAGACAGACGGTATTGTTTTCTTCGCACATACAGGTCCTACCGTAATGGGTAATCAGGTTGTTTACAAGATAATAAGAAGAATGCATGAATAGTTGTTTGAAAATATGTTTTATTGTGATACAATGGTTAAATATTAATAATTAATATAACTAATCTCAGGAGGAAGATATGAGCGGCGTAAAGAGAGTTTTTGTCGAGAAAAAGAAACCATTTGCAGTTAATGCGAAAGAATTACTTGAGGAGATAGGAGGATATCTTGGAATAAAGACTATTACAGATGTAAGAGTTCTTATCCGTTATGATATTGAGAATCTTTCAGAAGAAACATATAAGAAAGCACTTACTACTGTTTTTTCTGAGCCACCGGTAGATGATGTTTATGAGGGAACATTTCCAGCGGGAAAGGATGATTTCGTGTTCTCTGTAGAGTATCTTCCAGGACAGTTCGACCAGAGAGCTGATTCTGCAGAACAGTGTGTTAAGTTCTTTAATGAGAATGAGACACCAGTTATCAAGACTGCTGTAACTTATGTATTGACAGGAACTGTTACTGATGAGGAGAAGAACAGGATTAAGGAACACTGCATTAACCCTGTTGATTCAAGACAGGCAGCAGAGGATATTCCAGAAACTTTAGTTACTGAGTTCAAGACTCCTGCTGATGTTATTTATTTTGACGGATTCAAGGATATGCCAGAGGATAAGTTAAAGGAATTATATGATTCTTTAGGACTTGCCATGACATTTAAGGATTTTAAGTTCATTCAGGAGCATTTTGCTGGTGTTGAGAAGCGTGATCCTTCTATGACTGAAATCAGAGTACTTGATACATACTGGTCAGATCATTGCCGTCACACAACATTTGCAACAGAGCTTACAGATGTTAAGTTTAAGGACGGATTCTACAAAGCCCCTATGGAAGCTACATATAACAAGTATCTTTCAGACAGAGCAGAAATATATAAGGACCGTAAGGACAAGTTCGTATGCCTTATGGACCTTGCACTTATGGGTGCTAAGAAGTTAAAGGCTGAGGGCAAGTTAGCTGATCAGGAAGAATCTGATGAGATTAATGCCTGCTCAATTGTTGTTCCGGTTGAGATCGATGGAAAGACAGAGGAATGGCTTGTTAACTTTAAGAATGAGACACATAACCATCCAACAGAGATTGAGCCATTTGGTGGCGCAGCAACTTGTCTAGGTGGTGCTATAAGAGATCCATTGTCAGGACGTACATATGTATATCAGGCAATGAGAATTACAGGTGCAGCAGACCCTACTGTTCCGGTATCAGAGACAATTCATGGAAAGCTTCCACAGAGAAAGCTTGTCACAGGTGCAGCTCACGGATACAGTTCATATGGTAACCAGATCGGACTTGCTACAGGATATGTTAAAGAAATCTATCATCCTGATTATGTTGCCAAAAGAATGGAGATTGGTGCAGTTATAGCTGCTGCTCCAAGAAGTGCAGTTAAGAGAGAGAATTCTGACCCGGGAGATATCATTATTCTTCTTGGTGGAAGAACAGGACGAGATGGATGTGGCGGAGCTACAGGTTCATCTAAGGTTCATACAGAGAAGTCTATTGAGGATTGTGGTGCTGAGGTTCAGAAGGGTAATGCTCCTACAGAGCGTAAGATGCAGAGACTCTTCAGAAGACCAGAGGTTACTAAGCTTATTAAGAAATGTAATGACTTTGGTGCAGGCGGTGTATCCGTTGCAATTGGTGAGCTTGCAGCAGGTCTTAAGGTAGATCTTGATAAAGTTCCTAAGAAGTATGAAGGTCTTGATGGAACAGAGCTTGCTATATCAGAGTCTCAGGAGAGAATGGCTGTTGTAGTTGATCCTAAGGATGTTAAGGAATTCCTTCAGTATGCTGCTGAGGAGAACTTAGAGGCAGTTGAGGTAGCTGTTGTAACAGAAGAACCAAGACTTGTTCTTAACTGGAGAGGTAAGGATATCGTTAATATTTCAAGAGCATTCCTTGATACTAATGGTGCTCATCAGGAGACTAAGGTTGTAGTTGATATTCCTTCACAGGAAGACGATTACCTTAAGCCGGTTAAGGTTACAGATGTACGCGGTAAGTGGTTAAAGACTTTAGCAGACCTTAACGAATGCTCACAGAAGGGACTTGTTGAGAGATTTGATGGTTCTATCGGAGCCGGTTCAGTATATATGCCATATGGTGGTAAATATCAGCTTACAGAGACACAGAGCATGGTTGCAAAGCTTCCAGTGCTTAAGGGCTCATGCGATACAGTAACTATGATGTCTTATGGATTTGATCCATATCTTTCATCATGGAGCCCATATCATGGAGCAATCTATGCTGTAACAGATTCTGTAGCTAAGATTGTTGCTGCCGGTGGTGATTTCAGTAAGATTAGATTCACATATCAGGAATACTTCAGAAGAATGACAGAAGATCCAGAAAGATGGAGCCAGCCATTTGCTGCACTTCTTGGCGCATATGAAGCACAGATGGGATTCGGACTTCCATCAATCGGTGGTAAGGACAGTATGTCAGGAACATTTGAACATATTGATGTTCCACCAACACTCTGCTCATTTGCTATTGATGTAGCTAAGGAAGGAGATATTATTACTCCTGAGCTTAAGAATGATGGTGATGTATTAGTCAGATTTGATATTAAGAAGAATCAGTATGATCTTCCAGATTTCGAACAGGTTAAGGCACTTTACAGTGCAATACATGAGCTTATCCAGAAGAAGGCAATTGTGTCTGCATATGTTCTTGATGCTAACGGACTTGTACCAGCACTCAGCAAGATGGCATTTGGTAATAAGTTAGGTTTTGAGATTAGCGCAGACGTTAAGGAAGATGACCTCTTTGCACCAGCTTATGGCTGTATCGTTGCAGAAGTTCCAGCGGACAAGCTTAGTGAGATTACTACAGCTTATACTAAGGTTGGTACTGTTAAGGATAATGGTAAGTTCACATACAAGGAAGTTTCAATTAATGTAGAAGAAGCATTAAGCGTATGGGCTGATACCCTTGAGGGTGTATTCCCAACTAAGGCTTCTAAGGAAACTACACCGGTTGAAAGCAAGTTATATGAAGCACCAAGCGTACATGTATGCAAGAATAAGGTTGCTAAGCCAACAGTATTTATCCCGGTATTCCCAGGAACTAACTGTGAGTACGATAGTGCCAAGGCATTTGAAAGAGCCGGCGCTGATACAATCGTTAAGGTGTTCAAGAACCTTGATGCTGAGAGTATCAGAGAGTCTGTAGATGAATTTGAGAAGGCTATTAACCAGGCACAGATTATTATGTTCCCTGGTGGATTCTCAGCAGGTGATGAACCAGATGGTTCTGCCAAGTTCTTTGCTACAGCATTCCGTAATGCCAAGATGAAGGAAGCAGTTGAGAAGCTACTTAATGAGAGAGATGGTCTTGCACTTGGTATCTGTAATGGATTCCAGGCTCTTATAAAGCTTGGTCTTGTACCTAACGGAAAGATTACAGGACAGGATGCACAGTCACCTACACTTACATTTAATACAATTAACCGTCATATATCTAAGATGGTATATACTAAGGTTGTCAGCAATTTAAGCCCATGGCTTGCTAATGCAGAGCTTGGCGGAGTATACTGCAACCCAGCTTCACATGGTGAAGGAAGATTTGTTGCTCCTAAGGAATGGCTTGATAAGCTCTTTGCTAACGGACAGGTTGCTACACAGTACTGTGACCTTGACGGTAATGTATCTATGGATGAAGAGTGGAATATCAATGGTTCATACATGGCTATTGAAGGTATCACAAGCCCAGACGGAAGATGCTTCGGTAAGATGGCACATTCTGAGAGACGCGGCGACAGTGTTGCTATTAATATATATGGTGAGCAGGATATTAAGATATTCGAATCAGGTGTTAAGTACTTCAAGTAATGCATAGAATATGTCAGCATTGTGCCATTAGAATTGGAGGGGTATATTATGGCAAGAGATAAAGTAAGCACAGATATATTATGGAAGGACAGGAAGAGAATTCTCTTCCTCGGACTTCCATGGTCATTTACAAGATACAGTGTATCTAAGGATAGATTCTTTATAAGTAAAGGATTTTTCAGCGTTAAAGATGATGAGGTAAGACTGTATCGTATTATGGATATTTCATTGGAGCGCTCATTCATGCAGAGACTTGTCGGAGTAGGAACTATTAAAGTATGCTCTGGAGACAAGACAATGGGTGACTTTGAGATTAAGAATATCAAGAGACCTAGGGCTACTAAGGAGCTATTATCAGATCTTGTGGAGAAGCAGAGAGATATCAAGAGAGTTGTCAATAGAGAGAATATGATTGACGGTCATGACCATTCAGATGGTCAAGCGGATATTGATGACCTTGACAATAATGATGACGATGCACCATTTGACAGATAATTTGTAAAAATGTATTGACAGCTATATAGAAAGATGATATTTTAATAGTTAGTTAAAGCTAACTGATGTAACGGGTATCCAGTTAGGATATCCGTTATTTTATAAATACGGGTTAGACAAAGCTAACAAGAGTAAGGTAAATGAAAGGATGAGAATATGAGCGTAGTTATTATTGGTGGAAATGAATGTATGGAACGCCAGTATCAGCAGATATGTAAGAAACACGGCTGCAAGGCGAAGGTATTTGTTAAGGAAAAAAGCGGATTTTCCAAGCAGATTGGAACACCCGATCTTATGATACTGTTTACTAATACGGTTTCTCATAAGATGGTTTTATCAGCTGTTACAGAGGCTAAGAAGAATGATGTAAATATAGTAAGAACACATTCAAGCAGTGCGGCATCGCTTACAAGTGTTTTAGAAACATATTTAAGCGAAAGCAGGGCATGCTGATAAAGAAGAGGATAAAGTGCAATATGGAAGGAAAAGAAAAATGGTCTGTACAGATGTATTGGGAAGAATTGAGCGGGAAGTTATAAAAGAGTGTTCTCCGACGCTTGCCGGATTAAAGACGGGCAACCTTTTTAATTACAGATATGATAATATATCTGATTTTAGGAAAGAGCTTGCAAGTGTAAACAGAAAACTTAACGCCAAAGGCGTGTATGTTACATTTTTAAAGCGAAATGAAAAGAGTGCACTTTTATATGTGTTCAGACCTGACAGATTAGAGAAGGATTTGTCACAGCCAGCAGTACAAAATGTACTGAAAACATTTGGATATACAGATTATAAAGTTGGAGCAAGCATCAAGCATCTTAAACAGAGAGTGGGGGAGAACACATGCTTTCCACATGAAATAGGATTGTTCTTAAGTTACCCGGTGGAAGATGTAATCCAGTTTATAAGACAAAAGGGCTGTAATTACAAATGTTGTGGGGTATGGAAGGTGTATTGTGATGAGGCATTTAGCCAGAAGATGTTTGCACGTTACAGAAAATGCACAGAAGTATATTTAAGAGTCTTTGACCGAGGCAGAAGCATATCTGCATTAACGGTTTAAGCATATAAAAAGTAAAAAAGGAGAGATTGGATAATGAGTAAAGTAGCAGTAGTTTATTGGAGCGGAACAGGTAATACAGAGACAATGGCTAACGCAGTTGCAGAAGGTGCTAAAGGAGCCGGAGCAGAGGTTGATGTACTTGTGGCAAATGATTTTAATTCAGAAAAGGTTGCTGAATATGATGGAATCGCATTCGGATGCCCGGCAATGGGAGCAGAGAATCTCGAAGAATCAGAGTTTGAGCCAATGTTCACAGAGGTAGAAGGAAGTCTTAGCGGTAAGAAAATTGCACTTTTTGGTTCATATGGATGGGGAAGCGGCGAATGGATGGCTGACTGGGAAGAAAGAAGTAAGGCTGCAGGTGCTGTTCTTGCAACAGACAGCGTAATCTGTCAGGAAGCACCAGATGATGATGCTGTTGAAAACTGCAAAAAACTTGGGGCAGCGTTAGCATAATTATTTATTGCCTGTAATATATTGAAAAGATTGCACATTTTGCCCCCTGGTTGGTTATATCAATCAGGGGTTAAATTGTTCTAAAAAATATTATAAAAATATAACAAAAGTTGTTGACATCTAATGACCATTAGAATATACTAACCGAGGTGGTAATGAAAAACATTATCAATATGCTAAAAAGAGGAGATGAGCTTATGCCATTAACTATGATTGATGAAGGAACTCCATACACAATCCAGCGGATTGGTGGAAAGGAAGAAATAAGACGTTTTCTTGAGAATCTTGGATTCGTTCCGGGAGCAGTAGTAACAGTTGTTTCTAAAGCTGGCGGTAATGTCATTGTTAACATTAAGGAATCAAGAGTTGCCATAGGAAAAGATATGGCTAATAAAATTATGGTATAAAGGACTGAATATGCCAGTTCTTATATAAAACTAAAATAAGAAGGAGATAAACTATGACTTTAAGAGATGTATCTGTAGGCCAGACTGTTAAAGTTACCAGGTTAAATGGTGATGGTCCGGTTAAGAGAAGAATTATGGATATGGGAATTACTAAGGGAGTTGAAGTCTATGTAAGAAAGGTAGCACCTTTGGGAGATCCTGTAGAGGTTACAGTAAGAGGCTATGAATTATCGCTTCGTAAAGCCGATGCCGAGATGATAGAGGTAGGCTGATTTTTTTTACATGCAGGTTAGCATAATCTAATTAATGTAAGAATTGTCAAATGTTTGTTAGTAAATACATAAACATTTATATAAAAGAAATGAGGTAGTCAAATGTCAATTAAAATTGCATTAGCAGGTAATCCAAACTGCGGTAAAACAACATTGTTTAATGCTTTGACCGGTTCTAATCAGTTCGTTGGTAACTGGCCAGGTGTTACAGTTGAGAAAAAGGAAGGTAAATTAAAGGGACATAAAGATGTAACTATCATGGATTTACCAGGTATTTATTCACTTTCTCCTTATACTCTTGAGGAGGTAGTAGCAAGAAATTATCTTATTAACGAAAGACCTGATGCAATCATCAATATCGTTGATGGTACTAACATTGAAAGAAACCTTTATCTTTCAACACAGATTATGGAACTGGGGATTCCAGTTATTATGGCTGTTAACATGGTCGATATCATGGAAAAGAACGGAGATAAGGTTGACCTTGCCAAGTTAGGAAAGAACCTTGGATGTGAAGCTGTTGAGATATCAGCTCTTAAGGGAACTGGCATTAAGGAAGCAGCAGAGAAGGCTGTTAAGCTTGCAGAGAGCAAGAAGCTCAATACAATTGCTCACAAGTTTGATGATAAGGTTGAGGCAGCTATATCTGCAGTAGAAGATAAGCTTGGTCTTGATATTGTTGAAGAACAGAAGAGATTCTTTGCTATCAAGCTTCTTGAGAAGGATGATAAGATTAAAGTTCTTATGAAGAATGTTCCAGATGTTTCAGCTGAGATTGAGACTCTTGAGAAAGAATTTGATGATGATACAGAAAGTATTATCACTAATGAAAGATATACATATATATCTTCAATTATCAGTGGATGTTTTGCAAAGAAGTCTGAGAAGAAGCTTTCTACATCAGATAAGATTGATAGAATAGTTACTAACAGATTCTTAGCACTTCCAATATTTGCAGTCGTAATGTTCATCGTATACTATGTATCAGTTACAACAGTTGGTACATGGGCAACAGACTGGGCTAACGATGGTGTGTTCGGTGATGGCTGGCATCTCTTCGGAATTGGCACTTCAGCTTACGAAGAAGTAGCTGATGAGTATGGTGATTCAGATGCAATCATCGGGGCATATATCGACAGCCTTGGTGATAAAGGTGAAGAGTATGCAGATGCTATTGATACAGAAGCTGATGATTATGATTCAGATGCAGCAGTAGCAGCATTAAAGAAACTTGAAAACACAGTTCCAGCTAATCTTACATTAGATTATGATGTAGAAGATGAGGAAAATCTTAGTGTAACAACAGAGACAACAGATGCAGCTGGTGTTAAGGAAGCTATTGAACAGTGTATAGACAATGATGGTGCAGCTCCAGATCCTGCTAATTATGGTGTATGGGTTCCTGGTATCCCAGTGCTTCTTGAGTCAGGACTTGATGCAATTGGTTGTGTAGACTGGTTAAAGGGTCTTATCCTTGATGGTATTGTAGCCGGTGTTGGTGCAGTACTTGGCTTCGTTCCACAGATGCTTGTATTATTCATATTCCTTGCATTCCTTGAGTCTTGCGGCTATATGGCACGTATAGCATTCATTATGGATAGAATTTTCCGTAAGTTCGGTCTTTCAGGTAAGTCATTCATTCCAATGCTTATCGGTTCAGGTTGTGGTGTTCCTGGTATCATGGCTTCACGTACAATTGAGAACGACAGAGACCGTAAGATGACAATTATGACAACAACATTTATTCCTTGTGGAGCTAAGCTTCCATTCATAGCAATGGTTGCCGGAGCTATCTTTGATGGTGCTCCATGGGTTGCTCCATCAGCATACTTCCTTGGAATATTCTCAATTATCTGCTCAGGTATCATCTTAAAGAAGACAAAGTTATTCGTTGGAGATCCGGCACCATTCGTTATGGAGCTTCCAGCATACCATCTTCCAACAGTTGGTACAGTATTAAGAAGCATGTGGGAGCGTGGATGGTCATTCATCAAGAAGGCCGGAACAATCATCACACTTTCAACAATCATTATCTGGTTCACAACATACTTCGGATTTGTTGATGGAACATTTACAATGCTTGCAGATGATCAGATTGACTTCTCTATTCTTGGCAGAATTGGTAAGGCAATCGCATGGATATTTGCTCCTTTAGGATTTGGTAACTGGCAGGCAACTGTTGCTTCTATTACTGGTCTTGTTGCTAAGGAGAATATCGTTGGTACAATGGGTATCCTTTACTCAGCAGGTGAGGGAACAGTATATGCTAACATGGCAGCTACATTTACAGTAGTAAGCGGATATGCATTCCTTGCATTTAATCTTCTCTGTGCTCCTTGCTTCGCAGCAATGGGTGCTATTAAGAGAGAGATGAACAACACTAAGTGGTTCTGGATTGCAATCGGATACCAGTGTGGATATGCTTACCTTGTAGGTCTTGTAATTAACCAGATTGCTGGTCTTATTACTGGCGACACAGCATTTAATGTATTCACAGTAATCGCAATTCTTATAATTGTTGGTTTCATCTATCTGTTATTCAGACCATATAAGGAAAGTAAGACATTAAAGGTTGATTCTAAGAAGCTTTTAAATGCAACAAAGTAATTAAATGATATATTATCGGAGGTGTAATTATGCTGGGAACAATTATAGTAGGAGTTATATTAGTGATTATAGTTGCGCTTATTGTACGCAGTATGGTACACGACAAGAAAAACGGTAAATCGTTCACATGTGGTGGCGACTGCGGTAAATGCAAAGGCCACTGCCATTAAAAGGAGGTAACGGGTGGTCAGAAATCCTGATAAAGACAAAGACATTATTATTTCTCGTCTCAAGCAGCAGGGTTGCAGGATAACTAAACAGAGGCTTATGCTTCTTGATGTAATTCTTGAAGAGGACTGCTCAAGCTGTAAAGAGATTTATTACAAGGCAGTAAAAAAGGATCCTAAGATTGGGGCTGCAACTGTATATAGAATGGTTAATACACTGGAAGAAATAGGTGCAATTAACCGTAAGAATATGTATAGGATAACTTGTGATGAGAATGATAATGGCGGTTATACTGTAAGATTAAACGATGATTCGTCAATTAATTTATCAGAAAGCAAATGGAGTAAAATTATTGAGTCAGGGCTAGAAGCCTGCGGATACATTAAGAATCAGAAGATAACAAGTGTAGTTGACAGGAAAAAGGCAGTTTCAGTTAATAAATAATATTTACTAATAAGGGAGAGATGAAACTGTTTCATCTCTCCTTTTGCTATATTGAGAAGATTTCTCAATAAGTGGATTTATGTAGAAATGTTACATAATGTGTAATATAATAACCGTCAAACTTAAGAAACATTTATTGTCCAATGTGGACAGAGAGGAGCACAGTATGAAAATTGATAACTTAAAGAAACCAGGACTTTTCGCAGCAGGTGTATTATTTGGAACAGCAGGAATTAAGATTCTTACAAGCAAGGACGCAAAGAAGCTTTACACTAACTGTACAGCAGCAGTTTTAAGAGCTAAATCATGTATAATGAAGACAGCTACAACTGTTCAGGAAAACTGTGAGGATATATATGCTGATGCTAAGACAATCAATGAGACAAAGTATAACACAGAAGAAGTTGTACTTGATTCAGTAGATGAAAATGAGGAAGCGTAATAGAGTATGAAATTCACAATAAAGCATGATGTGCCCGGAAGAATCCGTGTTCACATGGATGCTTCCAGCATGACTTTTGCACAGGCAGATACCTTGCAGTATTATCTTAAGAATCTGCAGGGCGTTACGAATGCCAAGGTGTATGAGAGAACTGCTGATGCAGTCGTCGAGTACAGATGTTCAAGAAAAACCGTGATTGAAGCTATTGCTAAGTTCAGATACAGCAACATAGAGGTTCCTGAAGATGTTCTTGCAACATCAGGAAGAGCAATCAATTCTCATTATACTGAAAAGCTGGCGGATCAGGTGTTATGGAGAATGACTAAGAAGCTGTTTATTCCAGCACCGGTATGTGCGGTATTAACAACAGTATCTTCAATGAAGTACATTTATAAAGGAATCAGGACACTGCTTGATAGAAAGCTTGAAGTTCCAGTTCTTGATGCAACTGCAATAGGAGTTTCTATCTTAAGAAGAGACTTTAATACAGCTGGTTCAGTAATGTTTCTTCTTGGTATAGGTGAGATAATAGAGGACTGGACACACAAGAAGTCGGTTGACGACCTTGCAAGAACGATGTCACTTAACGTTAATAAGGTCTGGTTAAAGACAGATGATGCAGAAGTACAGGTATCTGTGAAAGATGTTAAGGACGGAGATAATGTAATAATCCGGATGGGTAATGTAATCCCATTTGATGGAACTGTTATCAGTGGTGAGGCTATGGTTAATCAGGCTTCACTTACAGGAGAATCTGAGCCTGTAAGAAGAGGTGAGGGAACTTCTGTATTTGCAGGAACTGTAGTAGAAGAGGGCGAGATAGTATTCAGGGTTAAGCGTGCCGGAGGCTCAAGCAAATATGACAAGATTGTCAGGATGATTGAAGAATCTGAGAAGTTAAAATCAGGTCTTGAGTCAAAAGCAGAGCATCTTGCAGATAAGCTTGTACCTTATTCACTTGGCGGAACTGCACTTACATATCTGTTAACACGAAATACTACTAAGGCATTGTCAATACTTATGGTTGATTTCTCATGTGCATTGAAGCTTGCTATGCCTATTACGGTACTTGCAGCAATAAGACAGGCAAGTCAGGCGAGTGCAACAGTCAAGGGCGGTAAGTTCTTAGAGGCAATTGCTGAAGCGGATACTATCGTATTTGATAAGACAGGTACACTTACAAAGGCTAAGCCAACAGTAAGCAGGGTATATTCATTTAACGGAATGCCGGAAGATGAGCTGTTAAGAATAGCTGCGTGTCTAGAGGAGCATTTTCCACATTCAATGGCTAAGGCTGTTGTTAATGAAGCTGGCAGAAGAAACCTTATGCACGAAGAGATGCATTCTAAGGTTGAATATATTGTTGCACATGGAATATCAACATTTATCGATACAAGCAAGGTTATCATAGGAAGCCATCACTTTGTATTTGAGGATGAGGTATGTGTAATTCCAGTAGGAAAGCAGGAGTTATTTGACAGCCTTCCAGATGACTGCTCACATCTTTATATGGCAATTAACGGTCAGCTTGCAGCAGTTATATGCATAATTGATCCATTAAGAGAAGAAGCACCGGAGGTTATTGAAGGGCTTAAGAAGGCTGGAATATCAAAGGTTGTCATGATGACCGGAGACAGTGAAAGAACAGCCGCCTCTATTGCCAGAAAGGTTGGAGTTACTGAATATTATTCAGAAGTTCTTCCAGAAGACAAGGCTAAGTTCGTAGAGAAAGAGCGGGCAGCCGGACGAAAGGTAATTATGATTGGTGATGGAATTAATGACTCACCAGCGCTTTCAGCAGCAGATGTAGGTATTGCCATAAGTGATGGTGCTGAGATTGCAAGAGAGATTGCAGATATCACTGTCGGCGCAGATGACCTTAATCAGATACTTATGCTTAAGAAATTAAGTGACAGTCTGATTAAGAAGATTAACAGAAATTACCGTGTGATTGTCGGATTCAATTCCGCACTTATTGCACTTGGTGTAACTGGCGTCATACAGCCTACAACTTCAGCACTTCTTCATAATACATCAACACTTGTTATAAGTCTTGAGAGTATGAAGAATCTGCCGGTATAAGATTATGAAACTAAAATTAAGTAAAAAGGGAAATTGACAAAGCCGTACGGCTAATATTATACTATATTTATCAAAATAAAGCCGCTCGGCTTTATTTATGAGAGAATATGTATAATAGAGCCGTACGGCTTATTTTAATGCTGGAGTGATTATCATGAAAATAACTGATTCAGAAGAACTGGGAAATATAATCAGGAACAGGAGAAAAGAATTAAAGTATACGCAGGCATTTTTGTCGGAATATACTGGTCTTAGTGTAAGTTTTATATCAGATGTGGAAAGAGGTAAGCCGACTGTTGAGATTGGCAAGGTAATACAGTTAATTTCGATTCTTGGACTTGATGTCAATATTGATGTAAGGGGGAGATAATGAGAAATTTAGAGGTATATATTGAATGTAATGGAAATATGATTAATGTTGGCAGTATTACAGGGCATAATTCTGACGATGCTGTATTTTCATATTCAGAGGAATATATAGAAGATAAATCTTCAAGATCAATATCAATCAGTTTACCGCTTGATGAAAGAAGTTTTTCAGCGGAAAGAACGCGATGTTTCTTTGAAAGTCTTTTACCAGAAGGATATACAAGAAGGTGTGTTGCGGGTTGGCTTCATGTCGATGAAAATGATTATATATCAGTTCTTTCAGAATTAGGAAGTGAGTGTCTCGGAGCAATAAGAATAGTAGAAGGAGATATGAATATAAAACAATCTTCTTACAGATTATTATCACATGAGGAATTGCTGGAGTTTGCAAGAGAAGGTGCAACTAAGTCAGCGGAACTGGTTATTAAATCACATTTATCATTAGCTGGGGCATCAGGAAAGACTGGATTATATTATGACAGGAATAATAATGAATGGTATCAGCCAGCGGGACTGGCACCAAGTACACATATATTAAAGCAGAGCCATGTAAGATTAAAAAAGATAGTTGCTAATGAACAGTTATGTTTGCTGACAGCAAGAAAACTAGGAATTAGGACACCAGATAGTTTTATTATTAATCTTAATGATAAAGAAGATGATTTTTTATTTGCAACTGAAAGATATGACAGAAAGATTTTAGATACATCCAAAGAATTAATGGGGAAGAAAGTTCCATTAAGACTTCATCAGGAGGATTTTGCACAGGCACTTGGAATTACAGCGTCACAAAAATACGAGAAAAACGGGAAAGATTATTTAGCAGAGGCATTTGAACTAATAAAAAATTATTCAAGCAATCCAATTGAAGATCAGATAAGGCTATGGGATTTATGTATATTTAATTATCTTATAGGTAATACAGATAATCATGTTAAAAATATTGCTCTTTTATATAGTGAGGATTTAAAAGGAATAAGATTAGCTCCGGCATATGATTTATTAAGTACTGTTATATATGACAGCAGCACAGAGAAAATGTCGCTTAACATAGATGGCGAATATGATATAAGGAATATAAATCAGAAGTCGTTTGAGAATGAGGCAAAGAAACTTGGTCTTGGAAAAGGAATAGCAACGCAGCATTTTTTAAGTATGGTTGAAAAATTTGAGATGGCACTTGAACAATCAACATATGAACTTGAGGAGCAGGGATATGGAGTTGCAGTCGATATACAGAAACAAATATTAAAAAAAGCAGGAATTCACAACTTTAAATTGACTAATCCGTAATTTAATTATATCATAAGTAACTAGGGACACTTTGTTTCACTAAAGTATAATGGGAGGAAGTTATATGTATTCATTTGATGAAGTATTAAACTATGATCCAGACCTTGCTAAGGCTATGGATGATGAACTTGGAAGGCAGAGAAGCCACATCGAGCTTATCGCTTCTGAGAACCTTGTAAGTAAGGCAGTTATGGCTGCTATGGGAAGCCCTCTTACTAATAAGTATGCAGAAGGATATCCTGGAAAGAGATATTACGGTGGTTGTGAGTATGTCGATGTTGTTGAGACACTTGCAATTGAAAGAGCAAAGAAGCTTTTTGGCTGTGAATATGCAAATGTACAGCCACATTCAGGAGCACAGGCTAACTTAGCTGTATTCTTCGCACTTGTTAATCCTGGAGATACAGTTATGGGTATGAGCCTTGACTGTGGTGGACATTTATCACACGGTTCACCAGTTAATATTTCTGGAAAATACTTTAACATCGTTCCTTATGGTGTTACAGCAGACGGATTTATTGATTATGATGAAGTATTAAGAATTGCCAAGGAATGCAAGCCTAAGATGATTATTGCAGGAGCTTCTGCTTATGCAAGAACAATCGACTTCAAGAAGTTCAGAGAAATCTGTGATGAAGTTGGCGCATTACTTATGGTAGATATGGCACATATTGCGGGTCTTGTAGCCGGTGGTGCACACCCAAGCCCAATTCCATATGCAGATGTTACAACAACAACAACACATAAGACACTCCGTGGACCAAGAGGAGGTATGATTCTTGCTTCAGCAGAGGCAGCAGAGAAGTTCAAGCTTAACAAGGCTGTATTCCCTGGAATTCAGGGCGGACCTCTTATGCATGTTATTGCCGGTAAGGCAGTATGCTTAAAGGAAGCACTTGACCCAAGCTTTAAGGTGTATGCTGAAAATGTTGTTAAGAACGCATCAGCACTTGCTAACGGACTTATGAACAGAGGCTTTGATATCGTATCTGGTGGTACAGATAACCATCTTATGCTTGTTAACCTCTTAAGCAAGGGCAAGACTGGTAAGGAAGTTGAGAAGCTTCTTGATGCAGCTAATATTACATGTAACAAGAATACAATTCCTAATGACCCGGCTTCTCCATTCGTAACAAGCGGTATCAGACTTGGTACAGCAGCCGTTACAACAAGAGGCTTCAATGAGGCTGATATGGATGTTGTTGCAGAAGCAATTGCTATGCTTGTTGATGATGTAGATGCTAACCAGGCTAAGGCAATGGAACTTGTTAAGGGACTTACAGATAAGTACCCACTTTATGAATAAAGATTTTTACTTATAATTACCTTAAGAATTAAAGAAAAAATGCATATTTTTGTTATTGCAATTTCAGGCACTTGGTACTATAGTTAATGGCGAAGTGCAAAGGGGCACGAAGGTGAAAGCTTTCGTGTCCTTTTTTGTATTCAGGAAACTAAGAAAGGTGCGTGGCGTTATGGGAAAGTTAGAAGGAAAAGTTGCAGTAATTACCGGAGCATCAAAAGGCATCGGTGAAGGAATCGCCAAAGTGTATGCAAAGTATGGTGCAAAATGTGTGCTTGCAGCAAGAGGACCTAAGGTACTTGAACTTGCAGAGCAGTTGAAAAGCGAAGGGTATGAGGCAACAGGTGTTCAGGTTGATGTATCTGATTACAAGAGTGTTGAAAGAATTGTTGAAGTTGCTGAGAAAACATATGGAAAGATTGATGTACTTGTATGTAACGCAGGTGTATGTGTTCTTGAAGACTTTCTTGAAGATGACACATTTGAAAATAGGGACTTACATCTTGATATTAATGTCAAAGGTGCATGGAATGTGGCAAAAGCTGTTATTCCAAGCATGATAGCAAATGGTGGTGGTGCAATCGTAGTTACAAGCTCTGTAACAGGAGATATGGTTGCTGATCCGGGAGAGGTTGCATATGCAACATCTAAGGCGGCACTGGTAGGATTTACGAAGGCACTTGCAAGAGAATTTGCAGATAAGAATATAAGAGTTAATGCAATATGTCCGGGATATGTAAGGACACCGCTTGTTGAAGGAATGGCAAAGCAGTCAGACCCGGAGAATCCGGAGAGAGCAATACAGGCAATTGCAGATGCAGTTCCTTTGAAGAGACTGGCTGACCCTGAGGAGGTTGGAGAACTTGCAGCATTCCTTGGATGTTATGAATCAAGCTACATAACCGGAACACAGATAGTTATTGATGGCGGAAGCACATTGCCGGAAACAACATCTATGGGACAGTAATTAAATATAAGAAAAGTACAAAGGCGTACATGAATCGGATAGATTTGTGTACGCCTTTTCTGATTGGAGGATAATGACATGGCATTTGAAAATGTTGATTTATTTGATGCGGTTGCAAATGCTTCGCTTGAAAAATACGGATGGCAGGACAGATGTGAGGCGAAACTCATAGTGCTGTCGGAGAATGCAACCTATATGGTCAAGAACAAAGAAACAGGTGAAAAAGAGGGAGTGCTTAGAATAAGCAGACCGGGTTATCACACATTGGATGAGCTTAATTCAGAGATGAAGTGGTTAAGACAGATTAATGACTACACACCGCTTCTTGTAGCTAATCCTATAAAAGGGCTTGATGGTAAGAATATACAGGAGATTACAGGACCGGATGGAAATGTATATTTCTGCGTTATATGTGATTTTCTTCCGGGAGAAGCACCTGATGAGAATAACGAGGAGCAGATGGTAAAGCAGTTCAGATATCTCGGCGAGACAACAGCTTATCTTCACCGTCAGACAGAGATATGGAACGGAACAGACAAGCTTGACCGTATGGTATGGACTTACGACACGATAATAGGTGAACATGCTGCATGGGGTGACTGGAGAGCATTTCCAGAGATGACCCCGGAGGCAGAAAATATATTGTCAGAGGTTTCAAGAATTATTAAGAGAAGACTTGAAAGATATGGAACTAATGAGAATAATTTTGGACTCATACATGCAGATTTAAGATTAGCTAATCTGCTTATTGAGGGCGACCAGATTAAGGTTATTGATTTTGATGACTGCGGTTTTGGATGGCACTTACATGACCTTGCGTCAGCGCTTAGTTTTATTGAGGACAAGCCAATTGTTCCAAAGCTTGTAAATGCATGGCTTGCAGGATATAAGAAGGTTCTTCCGTTCACTGATACGGATTTTGAAGAAATAGACACATTTATAATGATGAGAAGATTACAGCTTACTGCATGGCTTGCATCTCATCAGGAATCAGGTCCGGTAGCAGAATTAAGTGTCGGCTGGATGGACGGAACCATGGAATTAGCCGAAAGGTATCTTAGATTATTTGGCTAGGCACATAAGAAATCTTCGTGACAACAAATCATGAACAACAATAAGGGAGGAAGCTATTATGGGCGAAAAGAAAACAAATGCATTATCTAAATCAATGAAGCTGATTTATGTATATGCGATGGCAACGGGAGCAATATTTACATTTATGTGTTACTGGGATGGTATATTCATGTCATATACAGGTCCCGGAACATTCTTGGCATTTGCACTTATGACACTGGCAGTACTGCCGACAGCATTTGTGTATGCTGAATTCTCGACAATGTTACCAAGTACAGGTTCGTGTCTGGTATTCAATACGGTAAGTATTAACAAGCATGCAGGTTTCTGGTCAGCGTGGCTTATCATGTGTGCATGGATAGCCGTTCCTGCAGCAGGTGTACTTGGAATTATCGAATGGTTAAATCATCAGTTTGGTCTGGGACTTATAGGCGGCAAGGCAGTTATTGTCGGTTCATTAGTACTGTGCTTCTGGTGTGTACTCAGTCTTTATAAAAATGTTGTAGCAGGCAAGGTTCAGTCATTCATGCTTATGGCAGGTATCGCAGGTATTCTTATCTGTTCATTGCTTTTTCTGTTCAGCGGACACTGGAGCATTGCTAATTTCGCAGATTTCTTTACAAGCAGCAATGAAAAGCAGTGGGGTGGTAACTTTGCAACCGGTATTGCATGGGTTGTTGGCTGTTCATTTATGATAACACCATATTTCGGATTCGAGACAGTACCAGCAATGGTTGAGGAGGGCGACTTCCCAATTAAGGACCAGAAGAAAGCTATTCTTGGTTCAGTTATAACATGTGGTGCTATATATACAATTTTCTACTTCTGTCTTGCAGGTGCAATGCCTTGGGCAGAGCTTACTAATGGCGGTGACTGCCACCCATTCATCACATTTGAAGCATTACAGTACTGCTTTGGTGATAAGATTGCATGGTTTGTCCTTATAATGGGTATTGTTGGAGTTGTATTCCCAATTGGTACATCAGTACTTGGTTTCTGGTATTCAGGCGTCCGTATGATATATGCTATGGGTCGTCAGAATTTCCTTCCAAAGCAGTTCTCATACACTAATAAATACAACCAGCCAACACTTCCTAACATACTTATTCTTGTTGTAAGTATTGGATTCATTGCAATGCAGAGCATTACAGCATTCTTTGACCTGATGGCATTCGCGTGTGCATTGTGTTATGTGATTACGTCAATATCTTCACTGGTGCTTTTAAAGAAGCATCCTGAATGGGAGAGACCATACAAATGTGCAACAGGACTTAAGATAGCCTCTCTTATAATCATGGCAATTATCGCATTCTTCTGTACTATCGGTATCGGAAAGGCAACATGGTTAGGATTTGCAGGATATATGGGTGTAGGTCTTATCCTCTGGCTGTATATGATTCTTATTAAGTGGAAGCATGAAAAGGTATGGATGAAGACACCTGATGGTGATAAGGAATATTAAAATGTGAAGAAAAGAGGTTATGGATTATGAAAGAATTAGAGATAGTTATAAAGCCTGAGAAGCTTGAGAATCTTAAAAGGATTCTTGACAGTGAGGGTGCTAGAGGTGTAATGATTACAACAATATTTGGCTACGGTCACCAGAAGGGCGCAGGTCAGGTATATACAAGAGATGAAACACCGGGTATCAATCTTTTACCTAAATTAAGTGTAAGAACTGTCGTAAAAGACGAGATAGTTGAGGGTATAATTAATAAGGTATTGGAAGAACTTAATACTAACAGTTTTGGTGATGGTAAGATATTCATCAAGGATATTGAGGGAGTAGTCAAGATAAGAACCGGTGAAACCGGTAACGACGCTCTGTGATAAAGCTTTCTTACTTCCCTAATCTTTTTATAGAGGCAGCCGTCCTGTTTGATTAACAGGGCGGCTGCCGTTTTCTTGTGTGCCGGATGTTATGTTTTTCATGGTGTCGGATTGGACATTAAAGCGGAGAGAAGGTATGTTGAAGTCCAAAATGGGAGTTGGAGAGTGTCGGATTGGACATTAGAGCGGAGAGGACACATGAGAAAGTCCAAAATGAAAGTCGTAGCGTATCAGATTGGACGATAGAGCGGAGTGAAGGCAAGAAGAAGTCCAAAAAGGAAGTCGAGGAATGAAGAATTGGATGTTAAGGCAGAGAAATGACATGAAATGGTCCAAAAAGATGTATGAACCCCACAAAATATGAATAGAATATACATGTCTATATCATAAAGGGAGGACATGACAGATAATGAAGAAGCGGTTTAAAGTGACGATTGTACTAATGATGACTATGGCTTTGCTTGCAGGGATTATAGCCAGCCTTAGAATGGAGAACATATTTGCAGAGGAAAATGGCAGTTCAGAGGGCGTTACTGTGGTTATCCGGGAAGAGTACGACAAAAAAAGCTGGCAGTACCATTATTATTTTGACTATACAATACCTGAGGATTATGACGAAGATACCATTAAGATTGACCTTATAGGTGACCTTATGAAATATTATGAGGCTGAAACTTATGTACCGGGGGATGGAGAAAATTTTTATGTTAATATAGTTAATCTGTCTAAAAATGAGTATGTATACAGCGATGGTTCAATGAAGATTACGGATGGCAATTATGTTGATGAGAAGGATGCCGATATGGCATACACATATGATAATACAGAAGCAGAATATATTAAGGGAGCGTACACATCATTAAGCAATCGCCCGATTGCGGTAAAGAGTACAGTCTGGAGGACAAGCAACTCTGCGTTAAAGGAATTGCTTGACACAACAAGTAATGCTGCTAAATATTATTCTAATGAATCAGTTACAAGTGCATTGATTAATGCAGGCTATGAGAACGGACTTGACGACCTTGACGAGTATTATGTTGATTATATGAATAAAAAATACGACAAAACATGTGCAAAATTAGAAGATTTCAGCGTTATAGAGATTTGCAATGCAATATTTAATGGTTATACAGTTAATGTCAAGGAAGCAAATAAAAATGTTGCAGCCCTTGGATACAATATGTTTTATAATAATCTTCTGATGTTCACGCTTGATGATGCAACAGTTAGCAATGATGACTGTGTAGCTGGAAAATTCTCTTTGGGAAGCTGGATGCGAGATGAAAATAGCGTTGATTCATATATGAATAAAAAGACTGGTACGCTTGAAGTTGGAATGAAGGAAGCAAGAAATATTCTTAATGCACATCTTCATATAAGTGGACCGTATACAACGAATCCATATCAGGCAACATCATGGGGGATGGAATTCACATTCACACTTGATAAAGTCCAGCCACCGACAGAAGAGCCGACAACTCAGGAGCCACCGACAGAAGAGCCGACGACACAGGAGCCGACAACGCAGGAACCAACAACACAAAAACCAACACAGCCATCGACAGAGCAGCCGACAACTATGAGTTCTACATCAAGCATAGCACAGAGTAGTGATGCGGAAAGCAGTGTTACAGAACGCGTTGCAGAGGTTGCTGCTGATGAAGAAGTTGTAAGAACAGGAGATAGCAGGAAAGCGGTAATGTATGTTTCAATAATTTCTGCAGCAACACTTGTTTCTGTGATAGTTATTATTGCTGACAGAAAGAGAAAAATTTCTGAAAAGTAAAATTTGGAAGTGAAAATATCAGTCATAGGTGATATAATCAACGATAGTTTAAATGAAAAGGAATTAGATATTATGAGACATTTTTCGAGAACAGAATTAAAGGCAGCTATTAATATACTTAAGGAGTTTACTTCTAAGGGCAATTTTGCAGTTCTTATGTATATGGGTGACACTGATAAGCTTGAGGTATCACAGACTCTTAATTCGGATATGAGCTGCTTTTTATTATATGGAAGCATCCAGCCACTCGCATTTTTCTTTGCAGAAAATATTCCTATGACTGCGGGTGAGTTAGAAGAGATTATTAACAAACAGTCAGCAGTGTATGAAGAAGAGATGGACAATTACAGAAATGCACTAAAGGAAAGCGGTGCAGATAATGGACTGTTTATTACTAAATATGAAAGTATGATTCATACATTTATTGCATATGATCCTGACCAGAGTGGTGACAGAGACTGTTATGCACCATTTATTGAGGGTGCATTCAATGTTGAACCGGGTAAGGGACAGTTTGTTAATGAAGTTATGAGACTTGAAGTGTATGATGATGAATATGAGGATGACTGCGTAATCCAGAAGAAGCATTTTGTATATCTTTCATCAGTAAAATTCATGGGAGCATTCAATATGCGAATGATGATGAGTATGGTTGATGCACAGTATAACTAACATTTTACAATTCTTAAATTTATATAATATGTTTGAATCCCGGACTTCTGTATAGTATATTAGAAGTAACTTTAAAGAGTGGAGGGGTTGTATGAACAAAGGACATTTTAAAGACAGTCAGGTTGTTAAGGGAATTACGATAGGTGCAGTGCTAATTGTAATATATCTTGCCCTTAACAATGTGACTGGAATTCTTGATTCTATATCATATCTTGCAGGACTTGTAATGCCATTTATAATTGGCGCAGTCATCGCATTTGTATTCAATGTACCTATGAAAGCAATTGAAAAAGGACTTAACAGGCTGTTTGACAAGCGTTGTAAGAAGAAGCATCCCAGACTTATAAGAGTGCTTGCTTATATGCTAACACTGATTTTGATACTGGCTATTATTGCAGGTGTACTTTTTGTGGTTGTGCCTGAACTGGTAAACACAATAGCTGACCTTATAGGGCAGGTGCCAACAGCAGTTAATAATCTAATCAACTGGCTGCAGGTCAAGCTGTCTGCATATCCTGAGTATGAGGAAAAGTTAAGCAGCATATCAATCAACTGGGATTCTGTTCTTTCAAATGTTATGAATTTCCTTTCAATAGGAACTAAAGGAATTATCAATGGAGGAATTGGTGCAATAAGCGGATTTTTCTCAGGAGTCGCTAATTTCTTTATTGGATTTGTCTTTTCTGTGTATGTGCTGTTTCAGAAAGAGAGGCTTACAGCACAATGCAAGAAGCTTATGTATGTGTGCATGCCTGAGAACAGGGCAGATAAAATTGTTGAAGTGTTAAGACTTACCAACACTACATTCTCTAATTTTCTGTCAGGACAGTGTCTTGAAGCATGTATTCTTGGAACGATGTTTGTTATTACATTGTCTATATTGAGAATGCCTTATGCGCTTCTTATAGGAATTATTATTGCGGTTACTGCACTTATTCCGATTGTTGGTGCATTTATCGGATGTATAGTCGGTGTGATTCTTATAATGATGACAAGCCCGTTAAAGGCACTTATATTTGTGGGAGTATTCCTTATATTACAACAGATTGAAGGAAATCTTATATATCCTCATGTTGTCGGAAGTTCAGTTGGACTGCCGGGAATATGGGTGCTTGTTGCTGTTACAATCGGTGGCAATCTGTTTGGTATAATGGGTATGCTTACATTTATTCCAATCAGCTCAGTGTGTTATGCGCTGCTTCGGACATATGTCAACAGGAAAGTGGAAGAGAAGGAGATTGATAAGGGAAAGTTTAAGGGGTGATGCTTTCCGGAAATGGAAGTCAGGCGGCTGTGCAGCGGTTTGAAAACGAGCTGCACAGCCGCCTGACTTCATTCTCACGGAAGATTTGTGTGGGAAAGATTGGCAGGTGGAGTGTAATTTGCGGATTGGACGCTGGAGTGGTGAAGAGGCATGTGGAAGTCCAAATTGAGTGAGAAAGTGTGGAGGATTGGACCTTACAAGCAAGAGAATGAGGTAAAAGGTCCAGAATTGTTGTGAAATCTGGAAAGATTGGACTTTTTGCTGAATAAGCTGCTTGTAGTGTCCAATCCGCCTTGTAGTCAATGAGTTATTGGACATTAGCATATGAGAAAGCAGAGAAAAAGTCCAATCAGCCAGATTATCATGATATATAATTAATCTGGACAACATGATACCTATAGGTAGTCGAATATTTGAAAGTCTTATAGGTCGAAAACACATGAGACTATAATGATAGTTAATAAATTAACCTATAAAGTCAGAAAAATCAGTAGCACTATAGGAATATTCAGTCAAAAAATGGTTTTCTATATAAGATTGAATAGGAAAAGCTGCAAAATTAACATATAAGCAGGGAATTTTTTATGAATTGATAGGAAATCATAATGGATTATAAAAGCAACATCCCCGACATGATTAATAACCATGCCGGGGATGCTGCTTTTTATATTCTTTAATTACTTATTGTTCTTCTTCTCGTTCTCAAGCTTCTTCATAGCTCTTACCTTAAGTGAAAGACCGAAGAGGTTGATGAATCCGTCAGCATCATGATGATCATACATATCACCTGTCTTGAATGATGCAATTGACTCATTGTAAAGTGAATATGGAGATGTTGTTCCAGCCTTGATGATGTTACCCTTGTAAAGTCTGAACTTAACTTCACCTGTTACATATTCCTGAGTCTTCTCAACGAATGCCTGAAGTGCTTCACGAAGAGGTGTCTCCCACTTGCCTTCGTAAACAACCTGTGCAAACTTGTTTCCAACATCCATCTTGAATGTTGTTGTATCTCTGTCGAGAACTAATTCCTCAAGCTGCTGATGAGCTTCGTAAAGAATTGTTCCACCAGGAGTCTCATATACACCACGGGACTTCATACCAACAACACGGTTCTCAACGATATCAATGATACCGATACCATGCTTGGCACCAAGTCTGTTAAGCTCTCTGATAATATCAGAAACCTTCATAGCCTTGCCATTAACTGACTTTGGAACACCTTTTTCAAATGTCATAGTAACATATTCTGGTTCATCCGGAGCTTCCTCAGGAGTGCATCCAAGAACTAATAAATGCTTGTAGTTAGGCTCGTTAGCTGGATCTTCAAGCTCAAGACCTTCATGGCTGATATGCCAGATGTTACGGTCACGGCTGTAGCTGCAGTCTGTGCTGAATGGAAGATGAATACCATGCTGTCTGCAGTATTCAATCTCATCCTCACGAGACTGAAGCTTCCAGTTAGAATCTCTCCAAGGAGCGATAATCTTGATATCTGGAGCTAAAGCCTTGATTGTAAGTTCGAATCTGATCTGGTCATTACCCTTACCAGTAGCACCGTGGCAGATAGCAACAGCACCTTCTTTACGGGCAATCTCAACAAGTCTCTTAGCAATAAGAGGTCTTGCCATTGAAGTACCAAGTAAATATTTATTTTCATAAACAGCGTGTGCCTGAACACATGGAACGATGTAGTTGTCGCAGAACTCATCAGTGATATCTTCTATATATAACTTGGCAGCACCACATGAGAGAGCTCTCTGCTCAAGTCCGTCCAACTCCTCTTCCTGACCACAGTCTGCACATACGCAGACAACATCATAGTTGTATGTTTCCTTTAACCAAGGGATGATGGCAGTTGTGTCAAGTCCGCCAGAATAAGCAAGAATAACTTTTTCTTTCATTATATATTCCTCCGTATATTATTAAGTTTACATAGTAAAACACATATGCTATGCACCTGCAGATTATAATAAACTACTTTATTTAAAAATGCAACAACAAATTATGCATATTATACATTAATATACAACAAAAATGTATAAATATAAATTTTCTTTAAAATATCCTTTACATAAGAAAAAAAGTTGCTATAATGTAGGTTATCAATTTACATTTTGCGTTATTTTATGCATAAATGTTGAATATATGCATTTTGCTTCGCAAAACAAGGAGGAGTTATGATTAAAGTAGGCATTATCGGTGCGACAGGTTACGCAGGTAACGAGCTTGTCAGATTATTATTAGGACATAAGGATGCAGAGATTGTATGGCTCGGTTCGAGAAGTTACATAGATCAGAATTATTCAGATGTATATAGAAACATGTTTAAGCTTGTAGATGCAAAATGTATGGACGACAATATGGAGCAGCTTGCTAACGAGGTTGATGTTATATTTACAGCAACACCACAGGGCTTATGTGCATCCCTTGTTAATGATGAAATTCTTTCAAAGACTAAGATTATTGATCTGAGTGCTGATTTCAGACTTAAGGATGTTAATGTATATGAACAGTGGTATAAGCTTGAGCATAAAGCACCACAGTATATTGATGAAGCTGTTTATGGCTTATGTGAGATTAACAGAGACAAGGTAAGCAAAGATACAAGAATTATTGCTAATCCGGGCTGTTATACAACAACATCAATTCTTACACTTTACCCAATGGTTAAGGAAGGAATAATCAATCCGGATACAATTATAATTGATGCTAAGAGTGGAACTTCAGGTGCAGGACGTGGAGCTAAGGTTGCCAACCTTTTTTGCGAAGTTAATGAGAGCATGAAGGCTTATGGTGTCGGAACTCACAGACACACACCTGAGATTGAGGAACAGTTAGGTTATGCGTGTGGAAGAGACGATTTAAAGCTTATCTTCACACCACATTTGGTTCCAATGAACAGAGGAATTCTTGTAACAGCATATGCCAACCTTGCCAAAGATGTTACATACGAAGATGTCAAGGCAGCATATGACAAGTACTATGATAAGGAATATTTCGTAAGAGTACTTCCTAAAGATGTATGCCCTGAAACACGCTGGGTTGAGGGAAGCAACTTTGTTGATATAGGATTTAAGATTGAGCCAAGAACTAACAGACTTATAATGATGGGTGCGTTAGATAATCTTGTTAAGGGTGCAGCAGGTCAGGCAGTACAGAATATGAACCTTCTCTTCGGACTTCCAGAGAATGAGGGATTACAGATTGCACCAATGTTTCCATAATAAATGTACAATAGGAGGATGTTATGAATATAATTAAAGGCGGTGTTACAGCAGCTAAAGGATTCAAGGCTGCCGGATGTGAAGCACAGATTAAATATAAGAACGGAAAGAAAGATATGGCACTTGTATACAGTGAGAAGCCATGTGTTACAGCAGGAACATTTACAACTAACAAAGTATTTGCAGCTCCTGTTAAATGGGACAGAAACATTGTATATAATGAAGACTTTGCACAGGCTGTAGTTGTAAACAGCGGTGTTGCCAACGCATGTACAGGCGTTGAAGGAGATAACGCATGTGCAGAAGAAGCAAAGGCAGTTGCAAAGGTTCTTAATGTACCGGAGAATGCAGTACTTATCGGTTCAACAGGTGTTATCGGAATGCAGCTTCCTGTTGACAGAATATGTGCAGGAATTGAAAAGCTTGCTCCAATGCTTGATGATTCATTAGAAGCAGGAACACAGGCAGCAGAGGCAATTATGACTACAGATACAAGAAGCAAGCAGGTTGCTGTAGAAGTAGAAGTTGCAGGTACTAAGGTAACAATCGGTGGTATGTGCAAGGGCGCAGGAATGATTCATCCTAATATGGCAACAATGCTCTGCTACATAACAACAGACTGTGATATCGACAAGGCACTTCTTCAGAAGATGACAAGTGCAATTGTTGATGATTCATTTAACATGATATCAGTTGATGGAGATACATCAACTAATGATACAGCTCTTGTTCTTGCTAATGGAATGGCTGGCAACAAGAAGATTACAGAAGAAGGTGCTGATTATAATGCTTTCTATGAAGGCTTAAGCTATGTATTTACAGAGCTTTCCAAGATGATTGCAGGTGACGGCGAAGGCTGCACATGTCTTTTCGAGGTTCAGGTAAAGGGCGCAACAACTAAGGCAGAAGCCAAGACACTTGCTAAGTCAATTGTTACATCAAGTCTTACCAAGGCAGCAATATTTGGACATGACGCTAACTGGGGAAGAATTCTCTGTGCAATGGGATATTCTGGTGCTGACTTTGACCCTGAAAAGGTTGACATATTCTTTAAGAGTGAAGCAGGTGAGCTTCAGATTGTTAAAGATGGAACTGCTACAGATTACAGCGAGGAGAAAGCAACGGAAATACTTTCACAGAATCCTGTAATTGCTATTGCTGATGTTAAGCAGGGGGATGCAAGCGCTACAGCATGGGGCTGTGACCTTACATTTGATTATGTCAAGATAAATGCTGATTACAGAAGCTAATCTGACACAGCATTTTAAAGCAAATAGATATCTGAATAAATATGAAATGGAGATTATTATGAGCGCAAAAGATATGACAGAGGAACTTATGAAGGCACAGGTGCTTGTTGAGGCACTTCCTTATATCCAGAAATTTAACAGAAAGATAATTGTAGTTAAGTACGGCGGAAGTGCCATGGTAGATGAAGAACTTAAGAGAAAAGTTATTCAGGACGTAGTTCTTCTTAAACTTGTTGGTTTTAAGCCAATCATCGTTCACGGCGGTGGCAAGGAAATCAGCAAATGGGTTGAAAAGTCAGGCATGACACCTGAATTCAAGAATGGTTTAAGAGTTACAGATGAGCCAACAATGGAGATTGCCGAGATGGTTCTTAACAAGGTTAATAAGAGTCTTGTTTCAATGATTGAGCAGCTTGGTGTCAAGGCATGCGGTATCAGTGGTAAGGATGGCGGCATGTTAAAGGTTGAGAAGAAGTATTCTAAGGGTGAGGATATAGGATATGTTGGTGAAGTGACAGATGTTGACACAACACTTATTGAATCCTTGCTTAAGGACGATTTCCTCCCAGTAATATGCCCTATCGGATATGATGATGATTTTCATGCATACAATATTAATGCAGATGACGCAGCATGTGCAATTGCAAGAGCTGTCAATGCTGAGAAGCTTGCATTCTTAACAGATATCGAAGGTGTATATAAGGATTTTGACGATAAGGATTCACTTATATCTGAACTTTCTACTTCAGAGGCGAGAACACTTTTAGAGAGCGGAACAATCGGTGGAGGTATGCTTCCTAAGCTTAATAACTGTATAGATGCTATTGAGCATGGTGTATCAAGAGTACATATTCTTGATGGAAGAATTCCACACTGCCTTCTTCTTGAAATATTTACTAACAAGGGTGTTGGTACAGCTATTCTTTCAGATGATGCAGAAAAATTCTTTGATTCAGATAAATAATTGCGAACCGTAAGCTTTGAGGTTATAATATTATATTAGCTCATGTGAAAATGTGTGCTCATAAGAATAGGAAAGTGAGAGTAATCATGAATACACAGCAGATTATAGAAACAGCAGAAGAGAAGCTGATTCATACATACAACCGTTACCAGATAGTACTTGATAAGGGTGACGGAGTAAGACTTTACGATACAGATGGTAAAGAATATCTTGATTTTGGAGCAGGTATAGCAGTATTTGCACTTGGTTATAACAATAAAGAATATAATGATGCATTAAAGGCACAGATTGATAAGCTTATACACACATCTAATTATTTCTACAATGAACCGGCTGTAGAGGCTGCAACAGCACTTACAAAGGCTTCAGGAATGGACAGAGTATTCTTTACTAACAGTGGTACAGAGGCTATTGAAGGTGCAGTTAAGCTTGCAAAGAAATATTATTATGTCAAGAACGGAAAGGCTGATGCAGAGATTATTGCAATGCAGCATTCATTCCATGGAAGAAGTATGGGAGCACTTGCAGTAACTGGAAATAAGCATTATCAGGAAGCATTCGGACCTATGATACCGGGAATTAAGTTTGCACAGTATAACGACCTTGACAGTGTAAAGGAACTTGTTAATGACAAAACATGTGCTATAATATTTGAGACAGTACAGGGTGAAGGAGGAATTTATCCTGCTACTAAAGAATTTATTGAAGGTGTAAGAAAGTTATGCGATGAGAAGGGAATCCTTCTTATACTTGATGAGATTCAGTGCGGAATGGGAAGAACAGGAAGTATGTTTGCATTCCAGCAGTATGGCGTTAAGCCTGATATCCTTACAGTTGCCAAGGCTCTTGGCTGTGGAGTTCCTGTAGGTGCATTTGCAGCGACAGAGGAAGTTGCGAAGGCATTAGTTCCAGGAGACCATGGAACAACATACGGTGGTAATCCACTTGCATGTGCAGCAGCAACCAAGGTGTTCGAACTTTTTGAGAAGCAGCATGTATTAGATAATGTCAAGGAAGTATCTGCTTACTTTGAAGAAAAGCTTGATGAGCTTGTTGAGACAATAGATGTTGTTGTCGAGAGACGAGGAATGGGACTTATGCAGGGACTTGAGTTATCAGTTAATCCTAAGGACGTAATTGCCAAAGCACTTGATAATGGACTTATTCTTTTCTCAGCAGGAACTAATGTTATAAGATTTGTTCCACCACTTGTAATCACTAAGGCAGATGTAGATGAATGCATAGCTAAGCTTAAGAAATCCTTCTAGAATCAGGAGTTTACTTTATGAAATTAAGAAGATTTATCAGTATGATGCTGATTGTTACCATGCTGACAGTCTTTGCAGGCTGTGGTAATAAAGATGACAGGACACAGGCTGCGAGGACTCTTAATCTTGATGGACCTATAACAGTTAATGTATGGTTTAATAACAATGATTATGAGCCTTATCTTGAATTTGTTGCCAAGCAGTTTAAGCAGGCTAATGAACTTGTTACCATCAATCCTGTATATGTCGAAGCAGATTCATATATAAATTATATATATGATGAATCTGTTCGCAATGATAATGCATGTGATTTGTATTTTCTGACATCTGAAGAGATAGAGAAAGCATATCTTATGGGGCTTATGTCCGAAAATGATATGTATCCTCAGGTGTACAATGAGGATGTGTTTGGAAAGGCTGCAATGACAGCCTGTTCATATAATGGCAAATTATATGGATATCCGGTATCATTTAATACATCATTTCTTGTATATAATAAGAAGTATGCTGAACCTGTAGAAACAATTGATCAGATTAGACAGATTAGTGATAATTATCAGGTGACTGATGAGAATCAGGATGTATCAATGGTATTTCAATGGGCACCAGGTTCAATGTTTCTTAATTATCCGGCTTGTGGAAAATATATTAATATAGGTGGCAATAATTCTGAGGACAGTTCTTCGGTTTCTGTAGATGGAGATTCTATAAAGAAAGTGCTTAGCAAATATGCTGAGTTAAACAGTGCATTTGGAACAGACAGAAATAATACAAGCCTTGAGACATGTGTGGATTTGTTTTCAACAGGAAATTTGTTATATACAATTCTTGATGCAGACAGTATATCTAAGATTGATTTATCAGAAATAGATTATGGCATATGTAAATATCCTTCAATGGGGAATGATGTTGAATCAAAAGCAATGTCAGTTACTACTATGGCTGTTGTTAATCCATACACTAAGAATGTAGATGCATCGAAGGCTGTAGCAAGAGCTATTTCTTATGATTATGCAGACTATATGGAGAGTACTGCTAAAAAAAGCTGTGCAAGAGCTGATATTAAGGTTAAGAGAAATGTAGAAAACTATAAAGCAATGCATGATATTTATTCAGACTCTGTGGTCAAAGCTAAATATATTGGTGTTGGTGAAGTGTATATGAGATATGAAATTATGCTTCATCAGGTATATGACGGTACAAATGTCGATGAAGCATATAATTCATTTGCAGCATGCATAGACAGAATGGCAAAACAGACGGAAGCTTCTTCAGTCAATTCAGGAAACAGTTCTTCAAAATAATGTATAATATTCCTGCTATTAACTTATAATTATTCTATAGAAAACTTATGGAGGTTATAAGCTGATGGCAGGTTTTTTAATTGCAATAATATCAGGTGCACTTATGAGTTTACAGGGGGCGTTTAATACAAATGTTACAAAAGCAAGCAGTGTATGGGTTACAGCAATGTTTGTGCAGTTGACAGCACTGGCGACTTGTGCGATTATGTGGGTAATTGACGGAAGACCTGATATCATGAAGCTGTTTAAGGTTGATAATAAGGTTACACTTCTTGGAGGTGTGATAGGTGCATTTATAACATTTACAGTTATTAAAAGCATAAGTGGTCTTGGAATTGCTAAAGCGGAGGTTACAATTGTAGTTGCACAGATAATTGTTTCGTATCTGCTGGGACTTTTCGGGCTGTTTGGAAGTGAGAAGACTACATTTTCATGGATTAAGCTCGTGTCGCTTCTTATTACGGTTGCAGGAGTATGTATGTTTTATTTTCTTGGTAATCCGTCAACGGATTAATATATTATGAATAATTATGATAAATGTCAGAAAAATCTGGCAGGAAGGAACAGAATGGAAGATTTATTCAGCGTATGCGGAAAGATACGATTAAGAAAAGGTGAAGGAAGAACCTTAAAGGCAGGCGGTGCCTGGGTATATGATAACGAAATTGAATGGATGTCTGACGGAATAATTGACGGACATCTTGTTGAGGTGCTCGATTTTGATGATTATTTCATGGGAATCGGATTTATTAACAGAAAATCCAAGATTACAGTAAGAATGCTTGCAAGACACACTGATGTTGTTGATGAGGCATTTATTGAGGAGAGAGTAAGGGCTGCGGTTGAGTACAGATTTGACACAGTAGATACCTCTGCCTGCCGTCTTATATTTGGAGAGGCAGATTTTCTGCCGGGGCTTGTTATAGATAAGTATTCAGATGTGCTTGTTGTAGAATCGCTTGCTTTAGGAATTGACAGATTTAAGCCACTTATTGTCGAAAAGGTGAAGGAAATCCTTCATGAAAAAGGCATTGATATCCGTGGTGTATATGAAAGAAGCGATGCCAAAGTCCGTACTCTTGAAGGGATGGAGAGAGTAAAGGGCTTTATTGGTGATGAATTTGACACTAATGTTGAGATAGTTGAGAATGGTGTCCACTACATGATAGATGTTGTGAATGGACAGAAAACCGGGTTCTTTCTTGATCAGAAGTACAACAGACTTGCAATGCAGAAGCTGTGCAAGGACAAGAGGGTATTAGACTGTTTCACCCATATGGGTACATTTGCATTAAATGCAGGAATTGCAGGTGCTAAAGAAGTTACTGGACTTGATATATCAGAATATGCTGTTGAACAGGCGAGAGCCAATGCCAAGCTTAACGGACTTGAGGATACAGTACATTTTAAATGTGCAAATGTATTGGACGAGCTGCCAAAGCTTAACGAAGCAGGTGAGAAATATGATGTTGTAATACTTGACCCGCCGGCATTTACCAAATCGAGGGAAGCTACAAAGAACGCAATCAAGGGCTACAGGGAAATCAATATGAAGGGACTTAAACTTGTCAAAGACGGCGGCTATCTTGCAAGCTGTTCATGCTCACACTTCATGACCCAGGAGCTTCTTACCAAGACTATTAAGGAAGCCGCTAAAGCTGTACATAAAAGACTCCGTCAGGTCGAGTTCAGGACACAGTCACCTGACCACCCAATACTGTGGGAGGCGCAGGAGAGCTATTATCTGAAATTCTTTATCTTTCAGGTTGTTGATGAAAAATGATACAGGCATTAATTTAAACTATCCAGGACCGTTAATCTGAGTCTTTTATAATCTTTTATGATGTTTTGTTATAATTAATTATATGTATCCGCAAACTATTCCGAGTATTGCGGATAAGCATATAATTAAAATTGGATTTAATTTTTTGAATGCTAAAACTACGGATATCAGAAATATAATTAATGTTGTATAAAAAGAAATATCTGTAAAAACAGTAGTATTAAACCCATCTGGTATGAAAACGGTTGAACTCATCGAAATTACAGCAGAACCAATCAAACCAACTACAGCAGGTTTTAATCCTGACATACATCCCTTTATGACTATACTTTTTTGAAATTGAATAAAACATTTTGCAACAATAAGAATGATAATAAAGGATGGGAGTATCACTCCGAGAGTTGCACAAAAAGAACCGAAAATACCGCCAACCTCTGCCCCTACATATGTTGCTATATTTACAGCAAATGGTCCGGGTGTACTTTCACTAACTGCTATAAAATCAATCAGTGATTGTGAATCTATCCAATTATGAGCAATAACTTCATCCTGAATCAATGGTAACATAGCATAACCACCGCCAAAGGTGAATGCACCGATTTTTAAGAAAATATAAAAAAGCTCAAGATAAATCATTAACATTTTCTCCTTGATATGACAATAGATGTTACTAAACCTAATATTGCACAGCTGATAATTACAATAAGCACATTTACATTAAGTAAGGCAGTAAAAACAAAAGAACATGCCATAATTATATAGGAAATAACATTCTTAGGACATTGAATATACATTGACCAGAGAGCTTTGATAATCAGAGCAAGTACACCAGCTCTGATACCATTAAAGGCATATTGTATGATTTTTATGCTTTGAAATTCTTTAAGTACAAAAGATATAATAAGAATAATCAGGTAGGATGGTATCACAACTCCAAGTGTTGCAAATAGTGCACCCCAAAAACCACAGATACGAAAGCCAACAAAAGTAGCCGCATTAATTGCAATTGGTCCGGGAGTTGACTCGGAGATAGCCACTATTTCAAGAATATCATTATCAGTAATCCAATGCTTCTTCTCAACAATTTCTTTTTGAATCAGTGGTAACATAGCATAACCGCCTCCAAAAGTAAATGCACCTATTTTTATGAAAGTTAAAAAGAGTTGTATAGCTTTTGGGAATTTAGTATTCATCGTAAGTCTCCTTCTGTGTGTTGGTGATTGGCATGGAATCTTTCATCTTGTCAAGCAGTTCATAAGGAACGAATAAATGTCCCATGCCGGTTCCAAGCTGGATATGTGGTTTATTCTTACCATGATAATCAGAACCGCCGGATATCAGCAGATTTCTTTCAGAAGCAATCCGTCTGATTGATAATTCATCACCCATCTTGTAGGTTGAATATATGGCTTCAATTCCATCAAGTCCGGCAGAGCACATATGGTCAAGCAATTTGTTCATCTGGGCATTCCCAAGATGATATAGAACTGGGTGAGCTAAGATTGCAATACCGCCGGCTTGGTGAATACGTTCAATAGCTTCTGCAGGGTCAACTTTGGCTCTTGGCACAAAACAAGGCTTTCCCTGACCTAAATATCTGTCAAATGCTTCATTCCTATCGCCAACAGCTCCAATTGCAACCAGCCTGTCTGCAAAATGAGCTCTTGTAATCACAGCGTCTCCATAGGTCTTAATCATATCTTCATATGTAATATTAATTCCTATATTCTGGAATCGTTCACATACCTGCTTATTTCTTTCATCTCTTGAGCTTAACTGCTTATTAAGGAATGAATTGAACTCATTGTCGTTATAATCTATAAAAAGCCCAACAACATGTATCTCAGTATTATCAAAATTAGTACTTATCTCAACTCCGGGAATAACTTCAAGCTTGTGACCGTTGTTATTAACATTTTCACATGCTAAAAGAGCTTCCTTGACTCCCCTGGTAGTGTCGTGGTCGGTAAGTGCAAATGCAGCGAGTCCCTTATCGACTGCCTTATCAACCAGAACAGCAGGAGAATCAGTTCCGTCAGAGCATGTGGAATGAACATGTAAATCTATTTGTTTCATAGTAAGCTCCTCTTATAAAATATAAATATATTCTACCATACTCAGACAGCTTATTAAAGTGTAAAACATTTGTCAAAGTGTTTAAAAAATGTTGTAAGAGACGGCATTGTGCGATAAAATAACAGTATATTTTTGGAGGGAGGTTTACTGATGGAAAGACAGTTAGTACCAGGCGGATTTTATAAGCATTTTAAGAATAAGCTTTACCAGGTAAAGTGTGTTGCATATCATTCAGAAACCAAAGAGAAAATGGTGGTATATCAGGCTATGTATGGTGAATATGCTGTGTATGTAAGACCATATGATATGTTCATGAGCGAAGTGGACCATGTGAAATATCCGGATGTAGCACAAAAGTATAGATTTGAGCAGGTAGATCCGTTGACGATGCAGGAGATATCTGACAATTTACAGGCAGTAAGAGTTAATTCAGACAATAGAATTGATGAAGCATACACATTAAAAGAGGACAGTGTGGATAACTCACTGGCCCAGCCAGAGCAGCAGGTTGCTGCAGGGGACAGCGTCCTGGATAAGTTTTTAGATGCGAGAGGATATGAGGAAAAGCTTGATGTCCTTATAAGATACAAGAGCAGATTCACAAATCCAATGATAGATATTATGGCTGAATCACTGGAGATAGTTGTTCCGGAAGGTGAACTTTCTGGAAGAATTGATTCTTTAAGAAAGGTTTTACAGGCACATACAAAGTATGAAGGAAGCCATTTAAGACCGTAATAATTCGCACAGATTCTGCATAAGAATATGTGGATTATATAAATATATTACAATTATCTGACAATTTTACAAAAAATTTACAATTGACGAAAAATGTGAATAACTATGTGGATATTGTGGAAAAGTTCAGGGATAAAGGAGAAATTATGAGAATAGTAGTTTTAGCAGGTGGAACAAGTACAGAAAGAGATGTTTCATTAGTCACAGGATACAGAGTATGCGAGAGTCTTAGAAGAAACGGACATGAAGCAAATATGCTTGATATCTTCTTAGGTGTTGATGACAGTGAGGTTAAGACATTTTTTACAGAAAAGAATGATTTGGGAGAACTGTCTGACAATTTAAAGAAGAAAACAGCGGACATTCCGGCAGAGGTTAAGAGAAGAACAGAGGCAAGAGAAAGCTTTTTCGGACGTAATGTATTAGAATTGTGTAAAGAAGCAGATATGGTATTTATGGGACTTCATGGAAGCAATGGTGAAGATGGTAAGGTCCAGGCTACATTTGATCTGCTTGGAATCAGATATACAGGTACAGATTATTTAAGCAGTGCTATATCAATGAGCAAGGAACTTGCAAAAAAGGTTCTTGTACCAGAGGGAATTCCTATGCCTAAGGGTGTTACATTACATAAAGGACATAAGATTGAGTATGTTCCATTCCCATGTGTTGTTAAGCCTTGTTGTGGTGGTTCAAGCGTTGGTGTTTCGATAGCACATAACGAGAAAGAGTTTGAAGATGCACTTGATGAAGCATTTTCTTATGAAGATACTGTACTTGTTGAAGAGTTTGTTGACGGAAGAGAATTCTCAGTTGCGGTGCTTGATGGAAAGGCACTTCCAGTAATTGAGATTGAGCCTCTTGAAGGCTTCTACGATTACAAAAATAAGTACAAGGCTGGCTCTACTAAGGAGACATGCCCTGCCAATATTCCGGAAGATATTGCAAGCCAGATGCAGTTCTGGGCAGAAAAATGCTGCCAGGCAGCAGGCGTAACAACATACGCAAGAGTTGATGAACTTCTTGATAAGAATAATAATATATTCTGTCTTGAGATTAATACACTTCCAGGAATGACTGACACAAGCCTTATTCCTCAGGAGGCAGCAGCAGTAGGTATATCGTATGATGAACTTACAGAGAAGATTATCGAGATATCTCTTGCAAAGTATGAATAGAAGAAATGTAAATGTATAATAATGCATTTTTATAAAACGAGGTTAGTTATGTTATGATTAAGGAACTTGTTAAGAAAAACAGATCATACAGAAGATTTTATCAGGAAAAGAAGCTGACAAAGCAGCAGCTTATGGAGCTTGTTGAGACTGCAAGACTTACTCCATCAACAGCTAACAGACAGCCATTTAAGTATAGAATTGTGTGTGATGAGGAAGAGAATGAGAAAGTTTTCAGACTATTAGGATTTGCCGGATATTTAAAGGACTGGGATGGTCCATCTGAAGGTGAGAAGCCAACAGGATATATTGTTATAACCTGTCCTGAGAATATCAATGATGAAGTTGATGCGGGAATTGTCGGACAGACAATGCTTCTTGCAGCTACAGAAGCCGGATTTGGCGGATGCTTTTTTGGCAATGTTAAAAGAGATGAGTTAAAGGCACAGCTAAATATACCGTCTGAATTAAAGATTGTGTATGTCATCGCATTTGGCTATCCTAAAGAAGAAGTGGTGCTTGAGGATATTCCTGCGGATGGAGATATCAAGTATTACAGAGATGAGAATCAGGTACATCATGTGCCTAAGAAAAGAATTGAGGATATTGTGTTATGAAGGGAATGACCTTAAGAGCCATGACACAAGCTGTTAACGGCATATATCATGGCAATGGAGAAGATTATGATAAAGAGATTACTGCCATTACGATTGACAGCAGAAAGGTAGCTGAAGGCGGGCTTTTTATTGCCATTAAAGGTGAGAGAAGTGATGGACATGATTTCATAGGACAATGCTTTGAGAAGGGCGCTGCATGTGTTATTTCTGAAAAGGAGCTGCCAGATGAAGAACATTCATATATTCAGGTTGAATCAAGTCTTCAGGCACTAAAGGATCTTGCACTTCTTTACAGAAATAATCTGGATGTCAAGGTTGTAGGAATCACAGGAAGTGTTGGCAAAACAAGTACCAAGGAAACAATAAGCTCTGTTTTATCTGAAAAGTACAGGGTATTAAAGACACTTGGTAATTTCAATAATGAGATTGGGCTTCCACTTACTGTTTTCAGACTGACAGAAGATGATGAAGTTGCTGTTCTTGAGATGGGAATCAGTGATTTTGGCGAGATGGACAGATTATCTAAGATTGCACAGCCAGACATATGTGTTATCACTAATATTGGCCTTTGCCACCTTGAGAATCTTGGAACAAGAGATGGTATACTTAAGGCTAAAACAGAGATATTTAATCATATGAATCCGGATGGAATTGTTATTCTTAACGGAGATGACGACAAATTATCAACAATCAGCCAGGTACACGGCAAGCGTCCTCTTGTGTTCGGAATAAGCAACAAAGACGGGGTATATGCAGATAATATAAAGAGTCTTGGACTTGATGGAACTAGCTTTACAATTCATGGCCTTGATACAGCAGATAAATATTCAACGTTTGACATGACAGTACCGGTACCCGGACATCATATGGTATATAATGCGATGGCTGCTGCACTCGTTGGTTCTGTGCTTGGTCTTTCATCTCTTGAAATTGAGCGTGGTGTAAGAAATTTAAAGACAATTGCAGGAAGAAACAATATTATTAAGGAAAATGGCTTCACAATAATTGATGACTGCTACAATGCCAATCCGGTTTCAATGAAAGCATCTCTTGATGTTCTTGACACTGCTATTGGAAGAAAAGTTGCTATTCTTGGAAGTATGTTTGAGCTTGGTGAGAACGAGAAACAGATGCATTACGATGTTGGGATGTATCTTGGAACTAAGGATATTGATGTACTTATAACAGCAGGTGACCTTGCTGCACAGATTGCGGCAGGAACAAGAGCATATATTGATACTAATTACAATGCGCATGGTTGTGAAGTACATGATTTTGAAACAAGAGATGATATGTTAAAAAGTATTGGACATATTCTGAAAACAGGTGATAATATACTTATAAAGGCTTCTCATGGAATGGAATTTTCCAAAGTTGTAGAGGCTGTTAAAACAATTAATACATAAAGGAGAATTATGAGCAGGGTAGTAAGAAGAATAGGGATAATTGCGGTATTTGTACTTGTTATAGGGGCATTTGCCGGATGTGGAAAGAAAGAGTCAGTTGTTGGAACATGGGAAGGTGATGATTATGCATATACCTTCAATGCTGATGGAACAGGAACCCAGCAGATTGGCGGTATCAATGTTAATATTTCATCATATCAGGCAAAGGATGGAAAATTAAGTATAACTGTTACATATCTTGGAACAGATGATACAACAGAATTTACATACACTTTAAAAAAAGATGTGCTGACACTGACAAATGGAGATGACACAATCATACTTAACAAGAAATAATATTTATTAAAAGGACTTTTGTACATTGAATATAGTACAAAAGTCTTTTTTAAAATTAAATATATTTTATATCTTTACAAATGATATTTATTGTGATATTATGCATAATATAAAAAGCGCTTTTTTAATAAATTAAATGTAGAGGAGAATAAGTATATGCATGATATTATCGAACATTATGGGAAAGTGGTGATAGCACTTGCGGGAGTGCTTGCAGCGGTATTGCTTACAGCTGCGGTTGTAACTATTGTAACTGACAGAACTAAAGGTGCTGTCAGTGATATATCATATAAGGAACATATATATGATGCTATAGATGCAAGTAAATCACAGTAAAACAGGATAGGAGAATGTATGGAGAAAGAACAGCTTCAGCAACTGATAGAAAACAATAAGGATGATCTTTTTTCTGAGATTAAAGAGGAAATATCGGATGAATCTGTTACTGATATTGAGTGGGATGGATATAATCTATGGATAACCCAGTTGGGAAGAGGCTGTTATATTGCTATGAAAGAATTAAGTGACAGATATATGGACAATCTGTCAATAAGACTTGCTAATATAATGGGTGTGCCTTTTAACAGGGTACACCCGATATTGGAGGCCAATACCGAAATTTTAAGAATATCAATATGGCATGAATCAAGATGTGGAAAGAAAAGTATGGCTATAAGAAAGATTCCAGGAAAGCTTCGTTTCGGACATGTTGATTTAATTCAATCTGACTATGCACCAGAGAGCATTATCACATTACTTGAGAATTGCGTAACTGCACATCTGTCAACAGTTATAGGTGGGCAGCCACATGCAGGAAAGACAGAACTTCTCAAGTATCTTGCAACATATATTCCGGCAGAAGAGAAGGTTGGAGTATATGAAGATAATCAGGAAATTCATTACCGGCAGATTAATCCGCACAGCAAATGTGTTGAGTTTTTTGTCGATTCTAAAATATCTTATCAGGATATTATTAAAGCGGGACTGAGACATAATATAGACTGGGTTTTGTTATCAGAATCAAGAGGACCGGAGGTTATGGAGCTGCTTAACAGCCTGTCTACAGGTGCATATTGTATGACAACAATGCATCTGGATGATATAAGGGATATGCCAGACAGAATGTATTCAATGCTTGGAAAGGGAGAATCCTCAGAAAGATTTATTAACAGTATATATAAATACATAGATCTTGTTGTACTGGTGGATTGTGACAGATTTGAAAAAAGAAAAATAAGGCAGGTTGGTTTTCTTAGTAGAAATCATGGTAATAACAGCTGCACTGTTGTATTTGAAGATGGGGAGTTTAAGGATGTTGATATTCCAGAAGACATTAAAGAAAAATTCATAAGATTTGGAATAGACAATCCGTATGTATGGAGGCATGATTGAAAAGATTATTAAAATATTTATCAGTTAATCAGGTTATGAAAGACATAGCTGATGTTAATGGTGTAATGTCAGTAAAAAGATTTATTATCACAACAATAATGGCAGGTAGTGCAGTATTTGGAGCGTGTATGTTGTACCGGATTAATTACATATTGTCATTGCTTGTCATGGTTATGGCATTACTTTTGATACCAGGACTTGTAAGAGGGTATTTTAAGGAACGATATGACGCTGCAAGATTTTCTGATGTTGATATATATCTTCATCAGATTTCATATTCATTTACCAGAACACCTAAGATTAATATGGCATTAAGGGATGTCTATGAAATAAGCAGTGGTAATCTGAAGGAATGCATAGGAAAGGCGTTAGAAGAACTTCAATATGGAATGGGAGACAGAGTATATAATGATGCCCTTAAGATAATTGAAGAAGAATATGATTGCGCAAGAATAAGAACGCTGCATAAGTTTATTATAAGTGTTGAAGAAAAGGGCGGAAGATATGCAGGCGCTATGGATGTACTTCTTGAAGATTTTGACAGATGGGTTAATAATGTGTACAGATATCAGGAGGAAATCCGTAAGATAAAGAGAGACATATCTGTTGGTATAATAATAAGCATGGTACTTGCGATGCTGACAACAATAATGTGTAATATGCTTAATATGTTTTCAGATAAAACGGTTAGTATTACTGATTCTGTTGCATATCAGAGTGCAGCAGTGGTTTTTGTAATGTTATGCATGTCGTTTTTTACATACACAAGGAAGCATTACAGGTTTGACTGGCTTGGTAAAAGCAGAACAGATAAACAGATAATGTATGATTATAATATTGTGTTTAAGTCAGATGTGTGGAGGCTGACAATTAAACTTCTGCCAGTCTGGCTGATATTAATAATTGCTATGGCAATGTTGTTTATATTTGATATGAAACTGCCTGCAGTATGTATGCTGGCAATAATTATTGTTCTTGTGAGCACGCCTTTTTTACAGAAAAAAGGTGCCCAAAGAAGAGTAAAAAATGATTTATATCTTGGATTTACAGAATGGTTAAGAGAACTGTCTGTTAATCTTGAGAACAAGCCTTTATTGTCTGCTGTAGAGGATACTTATGACTGCTGTCCGGTTATAATGAAAGAACCATTGGAGAAGTTTATTTGTGACATTGAGAATAATCCGTCAGATGTAATGCCGTATTATGGTTTCTTGGGGGAATTTGGTGTGATAGATATTCAGGCTGCAGTGAGGATGCTTTATTCAATTGGAGAGCTTGAACAGGATAGCATGAGTGCAACAATTAATGCAATTGTAAGAAGAAATTACGAATTATCAGACAAAGCAGAGCTTACCAGATATATGGATAGTACAAGCATGATGAGATTTTCAGAATATGTTCCGACATTTTTTGTTGCATTAAAGATGGCTGTGGATATGATGCTGGTTGTTACCATGTATCTTTAGGATACTGCAATAATAGTCAGGAGCAGGAGGAGATGTATGGAAAATATTATTGAAGAATATGCTGGTATTGTTATGGCTGAAATAATTGTATATGCAATGATATTGATATTTATGACTGTCCTTATGGGGGTAATGAAAGTATGAAAGAAATTATTGAACAGTATGCAGATGTGTGTGTCGGGGGTTTGATGGTAATATTTACTACAATGATGCTTGGTTACGCATTTGGCATATATAAAGATATATTGCTGGAAATTATAAAAGTTTGTCTTGGATAGGGGGATTATGAAAGGAATTATTGAAGCGTCAGTTTATCTTATATTGTTTGCTTTTATATGTATGTTCAGCATAGATTTTATAAGGATTAACAGGGATGTGTCTGATGCAGGTGAAGTAAGCCAGTACATTGAGAATTATATAGAAGCATGCTGTGGGGATGGATTAGCGGAGAAGCTTACTGAAGAACAAAGAGCTTCTAAGCTGGCTTTGTTAAAAACTTCTGTGGAATCTAACGGTGCTTTGCTTGATTTTGGAGACAGGATGAAAACTGGAGATTATGAGTATATTGAGTACACATTTTCTTATAAGCTGAAAGCGGCTATGTTTGCATATTCATCATGGCATCAATATAAAGGACTGGCAAGATATTGTGTAACAGAATAATCACAGATATTTATTATATGGAATGGAGGCCATGTTTGAGAGGAGTTGTTACATGTAGCGGATTTATAGTGGTTTTTGCTATCATCATAATTACACATGCTGTTATAACAGGAAATAACATAAGAAGAGAAGAAGTTAATCAGAGCCTTGATTCAGCAATGGATTATGCATTTGACCGGATGGGAGATGTGTATGCAGATGTTAATTATACTGTGTATACAGATAAGAGAAAGCAGGAAATATTAACACAGTTGATGAACGAATTCTGCAGGGTTCTTTGCAAAAGAATAGCGTCTGATGGCAGAATTCAGGTTGCGCTTATATATGCTGATATGGATAAAGGCTTGTTTCAGATTGGAGTGACAGAAGAATATGAATATCCATTTGGTGGAAGAACAGGAAAATGTTACTATGAAAAAACGTATTCCTTTAATTGACAAATGATTTCTTATATCATAGAATATTCTGGTGTGCCTGAAAATGAGCGTACTAGAACGATATGATAAGGAGACTATTATGGAACTTCAGATTTTACACTGGTTTGAATCATTACATAATCCTGTAACAGATCCGGTTATGTATGCTATAACCTGTCTTGGAAATGCTGGAATATTCTGGATTTTATTATGTGCGGCGTTCTTATTTATACCGGTATTTAAGAAAGACAGAAAGTTAGGACTTAGTATGGCAATTGGACTTATTCTGTCACTTATTATGTGTAACGGAATTATGAAGAATATGTCAGCAAGAATAAGACCATTCAATGCAGATCCGACATTTGAGAATCTTTATGGAATCTTTAATGGTATTAAGGACTGGTCTTTTCCATCAGGACATACATCAGCTTCTTTTGCAGCGGCATTAGCTATTATATTGTGGGACAGAAAGAAAGGAATTCCTGCAGTTATACTTGCAGCTCTGATTGCAGTTTCAAGATTATATCTTACAGTTCATTATCCGACAGATGTACTTGCGAGTCTGTTACTTGGATCACTGTATGGAGTAATAGGTTATTTTGTTACTAAGCTTATTATGAACAGATCAGAGAAAGCAAGAAAGGTGTTTTCAGGAGAAGAACCTTATAGGAAGCTTTTTGCCAAGGCATAATGAATATGTAACTATGTGACTGTTTTTAAGAAAGGACGATTGTATATCATGATGGATGTGGTATTTGATACTATCATTGATAGTGTTAAACTGTTGCCGTTTCTTTTTCTGACTTATCTTGCTATGGAGTATCTTGAACATAAGACAAGTGCCAGGACGAAGAAGTTTGTCAAGGATTCTGGCAAGGCAGGGCCTGTTATAGGAGCTTTACTTGGAGCTGTTCCACAGTGTGGTTTTTCTACAGCGGCATCTAACCTGTATGCAGGTAAAGTAATTACTATGGGAACGCTTATTGCCATCTTTATGTCTACTTCAGACGAGATGATACCAGTATTTTTATCAGAACAGGTAGATGTATTAGTGCTTGTCAAGCTTATACTCATTAAGGTTTTCATAGGTCTTATAATGGGTGTAGCAATTGATCTGATAGTGAGAAGAAGCAAGAAAAGTTATAATATGGTAGAAAAGATTGGGCATGTGTGTGATCATGACCACTGTGGTTGTGAGACAAGCATATTTAAGTCAGCGTTAAGACATACAATAACTATATTTGCATTTATTGTTGTTATATCTTTTGCACTTAATACTTTAATTCACTTTGTTGGTGAAGAGACTTTGGGGAATCTTATACTTAATAAGCCTGTTATTGGACCGTTGATAGCGGGAATTATAGGTCTTATTCCTAACTGTGCATCATCAGTAGTATTAACACAGCTTTATATTGAAGGTGTGCTTGGACTTGGCTCTCTTATGGCAGGACTGCTTGCAGGTTCAGGAGTAGGTATTCTTGTATTATTCAGAGAGAATGATGATATGAAGGATAATTTCAGGATTCTGGCGATTCTTTATGTGAGTGGTGTAGCATGGGGAATTATAATTGATGCATTATCAAAGATTATATTGTAAGATTGGTAATTTAACAGATTAATATTAATCTCCGGTTATTGGGAGTGTATCTTTCAGGATACATTTTCGATAATCGGAGATTTTTTTATTGAATTAGAAATAAAACAGTGATAGAATAACTTTTAGAAAGATACTTTATAAAAGTTTAACATGAGTTGAAAAAGGAGGTATTGTTTTGCAGAGTGTATTGGATGCTGGCTTTAAGAAATATGGCAGAGTTATTGCTGATATTGATACCAGTGAAATAGTGAAACTTATGGATTCGTATGATATGCCTGAAGATGTTGTATATGTTGCAGGCGATGAAAAACTTGAAAATACAAAGATTCATAAGATAATGGAAGAGAGCGTATATGGTGGAACTCCTGTACAGACAGGGTATTGTAATGGACATAACCAGAAACTTAATGCACTGGAATATCACAGAAGTTCAGAAGTTAATATTGCGGCAACAGATATGATTCTGCTGCTTGGCAGCAGAGAAGATGTGGAAGACGATTTTACATATGATACATCTAAGGTTGAAGGATTCTTTGTGCCTGAGGGAACAGCTATTGAGGTGTATGCAACAACTCTTCATTATGCACCATGCGGTGTGGACGGACAGGGTTTTAAGTGTGTAGTTGTACTTCCAAAGGGGACTAATCTTGATGTAGTTAATACTCATGCAACGGCAGAAGACAAGCTGCTTGCGGCATCTAATAAATGGCTGATAGCCCATGAAGATGCTCATATAGATGGAGCATTTAACGGCTTAAGGGGAGAGAATATAACAGTATAGGTTAAAGGAGATAAGTTATGAATAATACACCAGTTATGAAAATCGGTATTGTTGCAGTTTCAAGAGACTGCTTTCCAGAATCACTTTCAGTTACAAGAAGACAGAATCTTGTAAAGGCATATGAAGCAAAGTATGGCAAGGGGGATATCTATGAATGTCCGGTATGTATCGTTGAGAGTGAGATACATATGATGCAGGCACTTGAGGATATTAAGAATGCAGGATGTAATGCACTCTGTGTATATCTTGGTAATTTCGGACCTGAGATTGCTGAGACAATGCTTGCAAAAAATTTCAACGGACCTAAGATGTTCATTGCGGCAGCAGAGGAGACATCAGCTAATGGAGGTCTTGTTCAGGGACGAGGCGATGCTTATTGTGGAATGCTTAACGCAAGCTATAATCTTAAGCTTCGTGGAGTTAAAGCATATATTCCGGAGTATCCTGTTGGAACAGCAGAAGAATGTGCAGATATGATTCATGAATTCATACCTGTAGCAAAGGCGGTATACGCATTAAGCAATCTTAAGATTATCAGCTTTGGTCCAAGACCTAACAATTTCCTTGCATGTAATGCACCAATTGCAGGTCTATATAATCTTGGTGTTGAGATTGAGGAAAATTCAGAACTTGATTTATTCGAGAGCTTTAATAAGCATGCAGGAGATGAAAGAATTCCTGATGTTGTAAGGGATATGGAAAAAGAGCTTGGTACAGGAAATAAAAAGCCTGAAATCTTAAGCAGACTCGCACAGTATGAGCTTACATTAACTGACTGGGTTGAATCACATAAGGGCTCAAGAAAATATGTTGCAGTAGCAGGTAAATGCTGGCCGGCATTCCAGACACAGTTCGGATGTGTTCCTTGTTATGTCAACTCAAGACTTACTTCAAGAGGAATACCTGTATCATGTGAGGTTGATATATATGGTGCATTGAGTGAATTTATCGGAGAAGTTGTAAGTGACGATATTGTTACACTTCTTGATATTAATAATACAGTTCCAGCAGATATCTACAATGAGGATATCGCAGGCAGATATGCATATACACAGAAGGATACATTTATGGGATTCCATTGTGGCAACACTGCATCAAGCAAATTGTCATTCTGTGAGATGAGAAACCAGATGATTATGGCACGTTCACTTCCTGAAGAAGTTACTAATGGTACACTTGAAGGGGATATCGTTCCGGGAGATATCACATTTTTCAGACTCCAGAATTCATCAGATAACAAGCTTTCCGCTTACATAGCACAGGGTGAAGTTCTTCCGGTAAGAACACGTTCATTTGGTGCAATAGGTATATTTGCTATTCCAGAGATGGGAAGATTCTACAGACATGTGCTTATTGAAGGCAATTTTCCACATCATGGTGCAGTTGCATTCGGACATTTTGGAAAGACACTTTTTGATGTGTTTAAGTATATCGGCGTTGAGGATGTGTCATTCAATCAGCCTAAGGGCATGCTTTATAAGAGCGAGAATCCATTTGCATAAACAGGTGCGGTTATAGATATATGATTGCGGAAAGGAGTCTGGTATGAATTATATAGGAATTGATCTTGGAACTTCATCGGTTAAGCTTGTTCTTATGGACACAGCAGGACATATTATTGCAAATGTGTCTAAGAGTTATCCGATTGATTACCCTAAGGCCGGCTGGTCAGAGCAGAATCCTTATGACTGGTATGATGCATGTATGGAAGGCATGAAGGAGCTGCTTGACGGACAGGATGAATCAACAGTTAGCGGTATCAGCTTTGGTGGACAGATGCATGGACTTGTTATTCTTGATAAGAATGATGAGGTTATTAGACCGGCTATTTTATGGAATGACGGAAGAACAACGAAGCAGTGTGAGTACCTGAATGAAGTGATAGGCAGGGATAAGTTATCAGAATATACAGCAAATATTGCATTTGCAGGTTTCACAGCACCTAAGATATTGTGGGTGAAGGAGAATGAACCGGATAATTTTGCTAAGATAGACAAGATAATGCTTCCAAAGGATTATATTGCGTATCGTCTTACAGGTGTGCATTGTACAGATGTTTCAGATGCTTCGGGTATGCTGCTGTTTGATGTGAAGAACAGGCGTTGGTCGCGCCAGATGCTTGATATATGTGGCGTGACAGAGGCACAGATGCCACGCATCTTTGAAAGCAGTGAGTGTGTTGGTACGGTAAAGAAGGATATTGCAGATGAGCTTGGAATAGGAAGTGAAGTAATTGTTGCAGCCGGTGCAGGTGATAATGCAGCTGCTGCAGTAGGCACTGGTACTGTCGGTGACGGACATTGTAATGTTTCTTTGGGAACAAGCGGTACAATATTCATTTCAAGCAAGGAATTCGGAGTGGATTCCAATAATGCACTTCATTCTTTCGCACATGCGGATGGGAAATATCATCTTATGGGCTGTATATTAAGTGCAGCTTCAGCTAATGGATGGTGGATGGACAAGATACTCGGAACTAATGATTATGCAGGTGAACAGTCGCAGATAACAGATGATGACCTTGGCAATAATAATGTGTATTTCCTTCCATATCTGATGGGTGAGAGATCACCGCATAATGACGAATTTGCAAGAGGCACATTTACAGGAATGACAATGGATACTGAGCGTAAGGATATGACACAGGCAGTTCTGGAAGGCGTTGCATTTGCAATAAGGGACTGCTTCGAGGTTGCTAAGAGTCTTGGTATAAGAGTGGAGTCAACCCGTATGTGCGGTGGTGGCGCTAAGTCAGAACTGTGGTGTAAGATTATGGCTAATGTACTTGGAATTCCTGTGGAACTGTTAGAGTCAGAGGAAGGTCCTGCTATGGGTGCGGCAATGCTTGCCATGGTTGCAGCCGGGGAGTATAATTGCGTTGAAGATGCGTCTAATGCTCTCGTTAAAGTACGAAAGACAATAAGACCAGACGAGAAGATAATAGAAAGATACGAGGATAAGTACAATAAGTTCAGATGTATCTATCCTGCAATGAAGAACGTATTCAGAACAATTAATGAGTGATTAACAAGGAGAATTTTATTATGAAGTTTTTTATTGATACTGCAAATGTTGAGGATATCCGTAAGGCTAATGACATGGGAGTTATCTGTGGAGTAACCACTAATCCATCCCTTATCGCCAAAGAAGGAAGAGATTTCAAGGAAGTTATCAAGGAGATTACTTCAATTGTTGACGGACCTATAAGCGGCGAGGTTAAGGCTACTACTGAGGATGCAGAAGGAATGATCAAAGAGGGAAGAGAGATTGCAGCAATCCACCCTAACATGGTTGTTAAGATTCCTATGACAGTTGAAGGTCTTAAGGCTACTAAGGTGTTATCATCTGAGGGAATAAAGGTTAATGTTACATTAATATTCTCAGCTAATCAGGCGCTTTTAGCTGCAAGAGCAGGTGCAGCATATGTGTCCCCTTTCCTTGGAAGACTTGATGATATATCACAGCCGGGCATTAATCTTATTCAGGATATTGCAGATATATTTGCTAATTATGATCTTAAGACAGAGATTATCTGTGCAAGTGTAAGAAATCCAATACATATTACAGACTGCGCACTTGCAGGAGCTGATATTGCAACAGTACCATATAAGGTAATTGAGCAGATGGTTCATCATCCGCTTACAGATGCAGGAATTGAGAAGTTTAAGAAAGATTATATTGCTGTATTTGGCGAATAATGTGACTGACACACAAGTTAACTGGGATTAAGCGAGAGGTAATGGATGGATTCATCACAGAAACTAACAAACACGGATGTAAAAAAACTTAATAAAAACCGTATATTCAGACTGATATATAATTCGGATAAGATATCAAGACAGGAGATAGCAGACCAGTTAGGTCTGTCGCTGCCAACGGTCAATCAGAATCTTAAGATGCTCATGGAAGATGGACTTATAGAATATGTTGGCAATTTCACTTCAACGGGTGGAAGAAGGGCACAGGCAATTACTATTGATAATAATGCAAGAAAAGCTATCAGCGTGAATATCAAAGCTGACTATATTAATGTAGATGTAGTCGGACTTAAAGGCCAGATTATATACAGTATGGCTGTTAAAGCACATTTTAGCAAAAGCAGTGCATATATTGAGAAGCTTAAAGATGCGGTAAGACATGCAGTGGATTATGTTGGAGCAGATGCAGATGACATTCTGGGAGTTGGCATTACAGTTCCGGGAATACTTGATGATGAAAAGCAGATTCTTATCTCAGCACCACCATTAAAAGCTAAGAACTATGATTTTACAAAGCTTATATCAGCTATTGATTATCCGGTCGTAGTAATGAACGATGCGAGGGCAGAGGCATACGCAGACCACTGGTTTAATGGAAAGCCTGAAGATGAAAAAATATATATTATGCTTGGTGAAGGTGTCGGAGGTGCATATATTAACGCTTCCGCAATCAGAAATGGTGTTCATAACCGTGGCGGCGAATTCGGACATATGGTTATTCACCCTGAAGGAAAGCAGTGCCTGTGTGGTAAGAAGGGCTGTTTTGAAGCATATGTTTCAGAAAAGGTATTATCATCAGAGCTTGATATGACACTTGACAATTTCTTTGAACTGGCAGTGCAGGGAAATAAGAATAATTCCAATGTGTTAGATGAATATATGGACAATCTGGCTCTTGGAATTAATAACATATACACAATGATGGACTGTGATATTGTTCTTGGCGGAACAGTTGCACCATATCTTAAGCAATATGAGAATAGTATTAAAGAACGTCTTGTTAATGATTATTCCTTTGATACTGATGCGGATTATTTAAGAATATCAGATGGTGGTGGCAGAAAATCAGGGCTTGGTGCAGCATTAAGCTTTGTTGCCAGATTTATTGATGGTGTGGAATAAAGAAAGCTTATAAGATGGCGTGAAGTAGTGATTCTTGCTGCATGAGTGCTGAATGCTATGATGCGTCAGAGGGTTGCATAAGTCTGGAATGCCTCAGTGCTTACCTATAAAATGATGTAAAGTGTGTGATTTATAGGTGAATTACAAACTTGACTATTAAGATAGATATAAAATAATGATGAAAATACCTATAAGGAGTCTTTGAATTGACTTCTTATAGGTATTTTTTTGCTTTGAAGAAGAATTTTTGCTGAAATTGATAGAAAAACTCCTATAAATTAGTTTAAATAATGATTCTTATAGGTTCAGTCCATGAGAAAAAGGTATTTACGGGCTGAAAAAGCGTGAATTATATGAAAAGTTACCTATAAATCAACAGGTATGAAGATTCTTATAGGACGGAAGCGGAAATAAACACATAAATATAAATAAAGCAAGAACTGCTTGACAAATGTGTGCATGTACTGTATATATGTATATATACAGTGTATGTACAAAAATAGTATATCAGGTGTATAGCTGTTATGTGTAAGACTGTGTTTTGGGGAGGCAGAAGAATGATTTCTTTGAGTGGAGTTAATAAGAGATTAGGAAGTTTCAGACTGAAGGACATCTCAATAGAGATTCCTGATGGATACATATGTGCACTTGTGGGGCAGAATGCGTCAGGAAAGACTACTCTTATTAAGATGATACTGGGGCTTTGCAGACCGGACGATGGAACGGTTGTAATTGATGGATTGAATTATCAGGAAGCGGAAAGCGAGAAGAGAATCCGTGATATTACAGGAATAGTACCAGTCAATGAACTTATGAATTCAGAACTTTCACTTTTAGAGAATGGAAGATGTTATGGCAGGTTTTACAGCAGATATGACGAAAGCATCTACATGGAGTATCTTGAACGGTTTGGACTTGATAGAAAGATAAAGTTTGGAAAATTATCGAAGGGACAGAAGATAAAGGCACAGTTTGCATTTGCATTATCAACAGACCCAAAGTATCTGATACTTGATGAACCGACAGCTAATTTTGATCCTGATTTTAAACAGGATTTCCTGAATGTGATTATGCAGTTTATGGAAAGCGGTAAGAAAAGTGTGATTATTGCATCACATATACTGGATGAATTAGACAGGATTGCAGATTATCTTATATATCTTGATAAGGGAGAACTTGTATATTCAGGAGATATAGAAAGCTTCAGGGATAAGTACAGGATAATATCAGGAGAAAGCTATAAAGTGAAACTTCTTAAGCAGGAAGACATCATACATGTAGAGGACAGGAAATACGGAACTAAAGCACTTGTAGTCAATCATGGATATTCAAAGTATGATGGTGCACTTACGGTAACAGTTCCGACACTGGAAGAATTCATGTATCATTACAGTAAAAGAGGTGAAAGTGTAATATGAAATACTTAATGAGGGATTATATATATGGATGGCATTGGGAGAATTTCAAGGCATCATATGAACACGGAAATTCAGCAATATTTAATTTTTTAGCGGTACAGCTTATATTTGTGGCACAGATTATTAAAACAGCCGGATGGGCTCAATTAGTAATTGCTTCAGGGTATTTTATATCTCTTGCTATCTGCTGTCTTTCAATATTCACACACCCTGCCGAATTAAGAACAATGTATTATGTATGCCCGCTTACAACCAATGAGCGTGAAAAGCTGGTGAGAAACTCTTATATTTTCAGAGTGGCAGTACACATGCTGATACTGACGATTGGCAATATATTTATGATGATGGCAGTAAGATTCAGTGCGTCTGTATTTATATATATTACTATAAATGCATTTATAATCAGCACGCTGCTTCCATATGGCAAAAAAGATGGATTGTTATCATATGTTATGGTACTTATAATTATATGTACAATTACTGACTGCTGGCAGTTTGATATATTAATGAGTTCATTTACGCCGATTATTGAAGAACGTTTTTTATATTCAATAATGGTGCTTATAGAGTTTCCAGTATGCATAGGTTATGCAAGGCAGGTAAAAAGAAAGCTTAAGTCAGCGGCAGTTTATGAAGAGGTGGTTTTATGAGCATTAATATAAATATCCTGCCACAGGGAACGCTTGCAATATACGAGCAGATAATAATGCAGCTTAAGAATGCGATAGTAACTGGGGAACTGAAATCCGGCGAGGCACTTCCTTCAATAAGGGCGTTGGCAGCAGACCTGCAGGTAAGTGTGATAACAACCAAGAGGGCTTATGAAGAACTTGAAAAAGAAGGGCTTATCCGCTCAGTTGCTGGAAAAGGATTTTATGTGTGTGAATACAACACAGATTATCTGAAAGAAAAGCAGCTTATGATGATAGAAAAGAGAACTCAGGAAATCATATATGAAGCAAAAAATGCAGGGCTTTCCTGTGATGATTTAGTGGATATGATTCGCACTTTGTATGAGGAGAAATAGAAATGGAGAATATTGCACTGACATTAGAAAATGTTACAGGAAAAGGACTTGGATTTAAATTAAAAGACATAAGTGCGAAATTTGAGAATGGATACATATATGCAATTACAGGTAAGAATGGTGCCGGCAAAACTACATTGTTTAATTACATTTTAGCACAGAGAAAACAGTACACAGGAAGCATAAAGATGTCTGGCTATGAGCTTGAAAGGAATCATTCAAAAGCAATGGAAATCATTGGCTTTGTGTCAGAGGATAATGTATTCTTCGAGAACCGTACCGGAAAGCAGAATGCTGATATACTGGGACTTGTGTATGATGATTTTGATGTGGAACTGTTTAATGAATGTATGAAAAAGATGAATGTCAGCACTGCAACGACATTGTGGCGTATGTCAAGAGGTGAGCGTATGAAGTTCCAGCTTGCGTTTGCAATAGCACATCACAGCAGGCTGTATCTTCTTGATGAAGCAACAGCAGGCATGGATGCAGTGTTTAAGATAGAATTATTTGACATGTTAAGAGAACTTATAGCACAGGAATGCTGTGTGATTATGACAACACATGACATGACAGAGATTATGAAGAATACGGATTATGTGGCAGTTATGGAGGGCGGCAGACTGGGAGAGTTCAGCGAAAGTATTGAATGCACAGTGTGAGAACAGCGCAGGAAAGAGGAGAAAATGACTATCAAAACAGATATCAAACAGCAGAAAAAATTAGAAAAGTTCTTTAAAGAAGAAAATACATGGTTTCCGGATAATGTAGGAGAGAAGTTTCTGGCCATATTTTTCTTCATAATATCAGGAATATTAGCATGTGCACCTAATAAAATGATAGATTTCAGTGATTTGAACAATGACATGAAGGTTGTTCTGATTGGGTACATGTTTTACCTTCTTGGCGTGACATATATGGTCATGAAATACAAATCTTATCAGGAAGCATACAGCACTAACAGAAAAAGAATAACAACAAGAGAACTGCTGAAAAACATGCCGATAGACAGGATGCAGCTATGGATATTCATAACAAAAAAGAAAATAAAACCATGTGCAGTAATGACTGCGATAATAATAGCCATAAGAATAATAATAACATTGGCAGCCTATAGAAACATTTATCTATCAGACATACTGATGGTGCTGGTATTTAATCTGATTGTACCCGTCCTGATAGCGTAGTGGCTATGTCCTATAAGAAATATGTTATATACTCACTTATAGGTAGTTACATAATTAATTCACGTTTATTTTAATAGACGAACCTATAATCTGCCTATAAGAAACACATATATGAATGTTTTATGGGAAATAAGTCTATGGTATCACTCATCAGGCATGTATAATGAATCTACATCAGTCTTGGATTATATGCCGCGTTTTTATTACTGATTTTTATCTTCATTGCACTCATAAGTCCTCTCACTGATAATAAACCTAGGTCTATTCTTGACCTCTATATATATCTTCCCGATGTATTCCCCGATAACCCCGAGGCACATAAGTTGTATTCCGCCCATGAAGCATACGATACATACTGTACTTGCCCAGCCGGTTACTGTGTTGCCGAGCAGGTTGTCAACGACAGCCCATATAACACCGATAAAGCTGATGATTGAAACTATAATACCAAGTGACATAACAAGACGGAGTGGTTTTACACTAAGGCTTGTTATGCCGTTTAATGCAAGGTTAAGCATTTTGCTGAAAGGGTAGTGTGACTTTCCGGCAAGTCGTTCGCTTCTTGAATAATATACGCTTGTACTCTTAAAACCGACAAGCGGGATAAGACCACGAAGGTACAGATTAGTTTCTTTGAATTGTGCCAGTTCATTAATCACACGCTTTGATAAAAGCCTGTAATCGGCATGGTTATATACAGTTTCTGCGCCAAGCTTTGCCATGATTTTATAGAAGCCTTTGGCTGTGTTTCTTTTAAAAAATGTATCTGTTGAACGGTCATTTCTTACACCATAGACGATATCACAGCCATCGTGGTAAGCGTCAACCATATCTTCCATTGCATGAATATCATCCTGTCCGTCGCAATCTATAGATATAGTAATATCAGCATACTGGGAAGCCTCCATAAGACCGGCAAGCACACTGCTCTGGTGTCCGCGGTTACGACTCTGGCTTATTCCTATGAAATGTTCATCTTTCTTTGATAAATCCGTAATTATATCCCATGTACTGTCAGAACTTCCATCATTGACAAACATTATCCTGCTGCCAGAACTGATTTTGCCGGCTTTGATAAGATGGTTAAGTTCATCAAGAAACATGCCTGAGGTAACAGGCAGAACCTGTTCTTCGTTGTAGCATGGAATTACAATATATAAACAATTTTTTTTATTTTCACTCATATAACCCCCAGATGTATAATCAGTTATCAGTTTCAGTTATTTCACCAGATTCAACTTTTATAGTATAATCCTTATATTCTTTATAACTTTTATTGTCATGGTTAATTATTATAAAGTGGTTAAATATGATTGTGACTAATATAAGGACTATTAAGCCAGCTGCACAATGATATATGTTTTTCTTTGAAAAATCTATAAAGACTTTCGCCATATAGAAAAATCCAATAATGCTCAAAGGAAGCAGCAATACAAAATAAGGAAGTGTGTACTGGCATTTTCCTTCCCAGAATATATGGAATATGAAACCACCTATAAATGTCAGTGGAAGTACGGTTGAAACTGGAGCTGAATTAAAGAAGAGAGCATAAACAGCATATAGCATACTTCCAAATAAAATTATACTTTGCAGTATATTAAGATAATTCATAAAAGGTATGCCACCTTTTAATGATAAAATATCTGTAATAAAACCACTTTGCGTGATACTGCTGTTTCTGACATTAGTTATCCAGAAACACTGAAAACCAGGGTTATTCCACTGGGATGCAATCTTCTTTGAAAGGAAAGATGTAAATGCATTAGGATCGCTTTTATAGTTGTTTATGTAACCTTTAATATCTGCTTTGGCTGCCTGGGCTTCCTTTTTTGAATCATAATCATTTCTTTCATAAAGAGATGCAATTCTGGAATTATACCATCCGTCGGCATATACAGTTGCGGTTGTCGAGTGGAGTCCCATATCTATCCATGTCCATGATGAAGCTCCATTATCCAGATTATATCCAGATATTTTCTCTATGATTAATTTAGGAAAAACTGCCTGTATGGCAAATCCTGCAGCTATGGCACATGTAACAAGAATAATCTGTATGTTCTTATGTCTTAATGTTTCGGCAATTGTATATAAAATAAGAGCAATCATAAATATAAGATAATTACTTTTAACCATGACGCTCATCATCATAGCAGCTCCAGTGACCGCAATATATGAGATATGTATGGAATTGTCTGTATTGGATGCGCCAACAAAAAGCATTGTATATTTAAATGCCATGACAGCAAAAAATAAGCCGGCTATATTGCCGTATATAAATACGCTGTAAAGTGTCCATGGGAAAAACAGTATACCAAGGACAAGGAATAAGACAGATGCAAGTCGTGGCAATTTCCATATTGAGAATAAATCTGCCAGCATTTTGTAAGTGAATACTATCATTATGACATTTAAAAGCTGCCAGAATATGTAGTTATAGTCACCAACAACGAAACCAATAATGTATTCAATGAATAAAAGCCCAATCTGGTTAGTGTATTTGGCTATATATCCATCACGCATAAACATTGTATAGTCATGGCTTCTAAGGCCAGCAGCGGCATCAAGCACATAATACTGGTCAGCACCCGCATGCGACTGTGTAAGAATAACCCAGACTGCCCCTGTGATTCCAATGATTATCAGACAAATGTTACGCACCTTTCTGAAGGCTTTATCGTTATCAGTCAGGTATCTGTTAAGAATGATAAATAATTTTTTCTTTACGAGAATATAGGTAAGGACTGCAATACAGGCAAGTACTATAAGGTGAACCCACACATAATCTCCTGTGTAATATGTATATTCACTTGCATCAGTAGTCATTTTACTGGTGCTGAAAATGCTAAGCAGAAACAGCCATATGTTTATAACGAGAAACAATCCTAAAACAGTATATCTGTATATTGAATAAAGAACTTTAGACATGATATTCATCCCCCAGATTATAAATTTGAAACTATTATAAATAATAGCATATGATTGAATGTATTGAAAGTTGTAAAATCAAATGATTTTGATTATAATGTAGTCATATTTTTTTTGGAGGATATAAACAATGATAGCTGATTCAATGGTTTCTTTAGTAAAAAACAGTTCGGTAATCCGTGCAATGTTCGAGGAAGGCAACAGACTTGCCAAGTTATACGGAGCAGAGAATGTGTATGATTTCTCACTTGGTAATCCGAATGTTCCAGCACCTGCAGAGGTTAATGAAGCGGTTAAGGATATAGTAGATAATGAAGAATCAACATTTATACATGGCTATATGAGTAATGCAGGATATGAGGATGTGAGACAGACTATAGCTGAGTCACTTAATAGAAGATTCGGAACACATTTTAACCATACTAATATTGTAATGACTGTTGGAGCAGCAGGCGGGCTTAATACAATATTCAAGACATTACTTAATCCGGGCGAAGAGGTTATGACATTTGCGCCATTCTTTGGTGAATACAGGAATTATGTAAGCAATTTTGGCGGAAAATTAGTGGTTGTTTCACCTAATACTGTGGATTTCCAGCCTAAGCTTGACGAGTTTGAAGCAAAGATAACACCTAAGACAAGAGCTGTTATCGTTAATAATCCTAATAACCCGACAGGTGTTGTATATTCAGAGGATACTATAAAGAAGATGGCTGCTATTATGGATAAGAAGCAGAAGGAGTACGGAACAGAGATTTACTTAATAGCAGATGAACCATACAGAGAGTTAGCTTATGACGGTGTTGATGTTCCATATCTTACTAAATATTACGACAATACTATTGTTGGTTATTCATACAGTAAGTCGCTTTCACTTCCAGGTGAGCGAATCGGATATCTTGTTATTCCTGATGAGGTTACAGATTCAGAAGATGTTAAGTCAGCAGCTTCTGTAGCTACAAGAATTTTAGGATTCGTTAATGCGCCTTCACTTATGCAGAGAGTTGTTGCAAAATGTGTTGATGCACAGGTTAATCTTGAGGCATATGACAAGAACAGAAAGGCAATATACGAAGGACTCACAAAGTTAGGCTTTGAGTGTGTAAAGCCAGAGGGTGCTTTCTATCTTTTCGTAAAGTCACCTGTTGAAGATGAAACTGTTTTCTGTGAGGCAGCCAAGAAACACAATATCCTTATGGTTCCTGCGTCATCATTTGGATGCCCTGGATATGTTAGAATTGCATACTGTGTATCTTACGATACAATTGTTAATTCATTACCACATTTTGCAGAAGTTGCTAAAGAGATGGGATTATAATTATTCGTGAAAGAAGAGGACTTATATATGAAGACATGGGAGAAGAATATCAGAAGAGTTGAGCCATATGTGCCGGGAGAGCAGCCTAAGGTTAAAGATGTTGTAAAGCTTAATACCAACGAGAATCCATATCCTCCAACACCTAAGGTGCATGAGGCAGCAGAGAGAATGAATATCAGTGATTTAAGACTTTATCCGGATCCTGAGGTTACAGACCTTGTACATGCAATTGCAGCTTATTATGGAATGAATGATAATCAGGTATTCGTAGGAGTTGGTTCTGATGATGTATTGTCGATGTGTTTCCTGACATTCTTTAATTCAGACAAGCCAATACTGTTTCCTAATATCTCATATTCTTTCTACAGTGTATGGGCTGACCTTTACAGAATTCCATATGAGAAGCAGCCGCTTGATAAGGATTTTAATATAATTCCAGAAGATTATTACAAGGAGAATGGCGGAGTGGTATTCCCTAACCCTAATGCTCCTACAGCACTTTATATGGAACTTGATAAGGTTGAAGATATTATAAAACATAATCAGGATGTAGTTGTTATTGTTGATGAGGCTTATATTGATTTTGGCGGAAAGTCAGCAATGGAGCTTGTCAATAAGTATGAAAATGTGTTGGTTGTACAGACATTTTCTAAATCACGTGCAATGGCTGGTATGAGAATAGGTTACTGTTTCGGTAATCCTGAGCTTATAAAGGCTCTTAATGATGTCAAATTCTCATTCAATTCGTACACAATGAACAGAACTTCAATAAGCTATGGCATTGAGTCTGTCAATGATAAGGAATACTTTGAAGAGTGCGTGGGTAAGATAGTTAAGACCAGAGAGAATGCTAAGGAAAGACTTTCACAGTTAGGCTTCTCATTCCCTGACTCTAAGGCTAACTTTATATTTGCAACACACAAGAGTGTTTCGGCTAAGGAAATATTTGAAAAACTTAAAGAAAAGAACATATTTGTCAGATATTTTAACCAGCCACTTATTGATAATTACTTAAGAATTTCAATAGGAACTGATGAGCAGATGGAAAAGCTTTACGCTGCGTTAGAAGAGATAACAGGACAGGTTAAGTAATATGGGAATACCTTTTGAACAGAGAAATTTTCAGAAAGAGCTTGATAAGAAGATAGCGGGCTTCCAGAAGGACGGAATTGTACCGACTCTGCTTCTTCACAGCTGCTGTGCACCGTGTAGCAGCCATTGCATAGAGTATCTTTCTGATTATTTCCATATAACTGTATTCTACTATAATCCGAATATATCTGTTGAGGAAGAGTACAGAAAAAGAGTTGAAGAACAGAAGAGATTCATCAGTGAATTTCCGGCAAAGTATAAGGTTTCCTTCATAGAAGGCGATTATGATACTAAAGAATTCTATGACATAGCTAAAGGATATGAACAGTGCAGGGAAGGTGGGGAAAGGTGCTTCCGCTGTTATGAGCTGAGACTGCGAAAGACCTGTAAGACTGCAAAGGCTGGTGGATTTGATTATTTTACGACAACGCTTACAATAAGTCCTCTAAAGAACAGCGTCAAGCTTAATGAAATAGGTTTAAAGCTTTCAGAGGAATATGATATGCCATATCTTTTATCTGATTTTAAGAAAAAAGAGGGATATAAGCGTTCTATAGAACTTTCGCATGAGTATAATCTATACAGACAGAATTATTGTGGATGTGTGTATTCGCGTTGATTTTTTGAGGTGTAATATGGTATACTGAAGCCAGATTTTGTGGGGAGAGAGCAGATAGTATATTAATGTGTGAACAAGGAGGATTTAATACTATGGCAAAGAAACATGGATTGGCTAAGGTTGTTTTAGGAGTAGGTGCTGCTGCTGTAGCAGGCAAGGTTGCTTTTGATAAGTTCAAGCAGACTAAGGAAAGATTCGCTAAAGAAGAGAATGATAGTTTTGATGATGAAATCCGTAAGTATAATGCTATCGGAGAGAAGAAGGTTATAGAAGTTGAAGACGAGGTATTTGCTGGCTGCGAGCTTAAAGCAGTGGCCTCTAAGACAGTACTTGACCTCGGTCTTGCAGTGTTTGAGAAGGATGTATATATTAATTTCTCAAGTAATGCAAGTTCAGTAACTATCATTCTTCCAGAAGGTGTCAATGCAACATGTGATATTTCAAGAAAGATAGCTGGTGTTAAGAACCTTGTTGATAATGTTGACGAAGAAGGAATCCACACAGTATATATTATTGGTAAGGCTGTATGCAGTAATGTAGAAGTAATTCCTGTTAATTTCTATGTCGATGAAGAAGATGAGGAAGATTCTGATTTTGTTGAAGAAGATGACTGCCTTGCATCAGATGATGATTTTGATGATGATGTTATATTTGATGAGAAAGACGGAGATGTTGAGGTTGAAGTCAAGGTAATTAATGGAAAAGTATCTGATAATGAGCAGAAAAAACCAGAAGCATCTGAAACAAATACAGATAAGGAAGAAGCAGAAGAAACTGAAAAGGAAGAAGCAGAAGAAACTGAAAAGGAAGAAGCTGCTGCTGATGATACAGAAGAAACAGAGACAATTGATATTGAAGAAGTATAACAGCTTCATTTGTGCTAAAGATTATGAAGAACAGAGATAAGATATTAGATTACTTTGATAATGTGGCAGATGGCACAATTGTGTCGGCTAATGACATGTATGAGCATGGATTTGGGCGGATGAATCAGGAAGCATTCTTCCGGGCAGTCGAAAGGCTCTCTGACGCGGGTGAGATAATCCGTGTTGGAAGAGGTATGTATATTAAGAAATCAGACGCGCAGGGAGATATTACAGAGCTTTTACTGAATTATTTCTTTGGAGAGGATAATTCAAGCGGAATGTTTACCGGAATACACCTGTATAACAAATATTCGCTTACGAATGTCAAGTCTGATAATATAAGCCTGTATTCTAACGTGTGTAAGCAGTCTGTATGTCATATTGGTAATATAGAGGTGAAAAGACCTGCAGTAGAACTTGATTTTAATAATACAAGAATTATTGAGGCAATGGAGATATTCCAGAATTACTTTGAAATTCCTGAACTTGATAAAACTAAATTTGCAAGATATGCAAAGCAGTTTGCAAGGGGTTATGATGATGAGGCTGCGGTAACAGTACTGCGAAGTATGAAGTATAAGAAAAGATCAATTGCTTTTATGAAGAAGATACTTGATACATACAAGGTTCCTAATACTTTATCTCAGTTTTTAAGTAATGCTTCACATTATAAAGTACCAACATTTAATAAGCTTGCAAGATAGTTAAGAATTGGTTTATCTAAGGAAAGGACAGAATATGAAGAAGATAATGATTGCATCAGATATACACGGTTCTGCATATTATTGCAGAAAGCTGCTTGAAAGATATGAAGCAGAGAAGCCAGACAGACTCGTTCTTTTAGGAGATATTCTCTATCACGGACCAAGAAATGACCTGCCTAAGGAATACGCACCTAAGGAAGTTATTGCAATGCTTAATCCTTTACGCAATGAGATTATATGCGTAAGAGGTAATTGTGATACAGAGGTTGACCAGATGGTGCTTGACTTTAATGTACTTGCAGAGCAGGCATATCTTAATTTCAATGACAGATCAATCGTTCTTGCACATGGACACAAGCTTGATGAGAAGAATATACCTGCATTAAAGGAAGGCGATATTCTACTTTGCGGACATACACATGTACCTAAGTGTGAGAAGAGAGATAATTACATATACATGAATCCTGGTTCAGTTTCAATTCCTAAAGAAAACTCAGAACACAGTTATATGATACTGGAGGATAAGTTCTACTGGAAGAACCTCGATGGGGAAGAGTACATGGAATATTAATATATCATATTTATTTTATACATTTTTAATTGCTTTTATTGGGTTGTGTGTTACCATATGTATGTTGATGTGAATTACTTCAATATATAGAAAGGGAATGTTTTTTATGAACCGATTTAAGCAGAGTTTTTCAAGATTTATGTATGGAAGATATGGCATGGACCAGCTTTCGAGATGTTTATCATATGTAGTTCTTGTTTTGATTATACTTACTTTCTTCTTAAGAAGTAATGTTATATATACAGTAGCACTTCTTGGTATTGTGTACATATATTTCAGAATGTTTTCAAGAAATATATCAAGAAGAAGTGCTGAAAACCAGAAGTACATGAAGATTCATTATAAATTCATGAGTAAGTTTAACAAGGTAAGAGCAAGAATTAAGGACAGCAAGACACATAGAATTTTCAAGTGTCCAAGCTGTGGGCAGAAGATAAGAGTTCCTAAGGGAAAGGGCAGAATTAGTATTAAGTGTCCTAAGTGTCGTATAGAATTTATCAAGAAAACATGATATTGAATTAATTAACGGCTGGTGCGTATGCATCAGCTGTTTTCATGTTATTGCAGTTGTCAGCATAGATATTATGTGAGCTTAACTGGAGAATTATGTGTGAATCCGAGAATTGAGAATCTATTGCAGATTAGTGCTGATACAAGTGAAGATATAAGGCAGCAGGTACCTGATATGGATGCCGGGTTTGATGACTCTGACAGAACATGGGAGATAATTGTCAAGACAGCTGGAAGTCTGGACAGGATTAGAGGCATTTATACAAATGCAGAGTTTACGCAGCTTCTGTGTGGATACTGGATTGTAAGGACAACGATTGATAACATAGAAGCACTAGCTACAGAACCGGAGATTATATTTATTGAAAAGCCTAAGGCATTATATTTTGAATTGTATGCAGCTAAGTCAGAAGCCTGTGTTAATGTTGCAAAAGCAGAAGAAACCCAGTATGGAGGCGTGACTGGAAAAGGTGTACTAGTAGCGGTAATTGATTCGGGAATAGATATAGGTAATAATGAATTTCTTGATGACTCAGGGAAAACAAGAATTAAGACGTTGTGGGACCAGACAACAGGCATTACATATTCTGACAAGGAAATTAACAGTATACTGGAAGATTACAGGAATGGAGCTGTAAAGACACTGCCAGCTAGGGATGTAACCGGACATGGCAATGAAGTTGCAGTTATTGCATGTGGAAGGAGCGGTGTTGCTTCAGACGCAGATATTATAATTGTAAAGCTGGGAAATTCAGGGGGAAACGCATATATAAGGACAACGCAGATTATGAAAGGCGTTGATTACTGCATAAGAAAAGCTATTGAATATAGTCAGCCGGTTGCGGTTAATATAAGTTATGGTGGAACTTATGGCAATCATGAGGGCAGTTCTATATTTGAAATGTTTATAGATGACTGCTGTTCAACATACAGATGCAGTATATGTATAGGTGTTGGCAATGAAGGAGAAGGAAGAACACATTATTCAGGTCAGCTTGTCAGTGGAAATGTACTGGATGAAGAGCTTGCAATTGGTGATTATGAGCCTCAGATAAGTATACAGATATGGAAAAGGGCAATGGACAATGCAAGAATTGAACTTATTGCGCCAACAGGGGAAAGACTGGTTATAAGTGAAAGAAATGCGGGGGTTGTGCATCATAACATTAAGAATATGCGTATCGTATCAAAGGCGTATGGACCGGGACCATTCTATATGGGTGAAGAGATATATGCAGCCATAGTTGCGACAAGCGGATATATTACTTCTGGAATATGGGATATAAGATTTACCGCAGCAAATGTGTTGGATGGATTCTTTAATATGTGGCTTCCTCCGGTTTCGACATTAAGCAGTGCAACAGGATTTTTAAGACCGTCGCCTGAGTACACATTTACAATACCGGGGACTTCGAGGCGGGCAATATGTGTTGGCGCCAATGGGCGTGCTCCAGGGAGTGCGGCAACATTTTCAGGAAGGGGAGTTAATGTAAAAAGCGGCCTTCTGCTGTATGCAAAACCTGACATAACAGCACCGGGAGTTAATATAAGAATTCCAGGAAATAAGGAGAGAATGGTCACGGGGACATCTTTTGCAACACCAATGGTTACGGGTGCTGCTGCAATGCTGATGGAATGGGGGATTGTGAAGGGCAATGACCAATATATGTATGGTGAAAAGCTTAAAGCATACCTTATAAATGGTGCAACACGGGTGGGAAATGTATGGCCTGATTCAGCCAGAGGCTGGGGAGAATTATGCGTTGCGGCAAGCATTCCAGCTAAATAAATTCATTTAACACTTGAAAAATATACAAACATTGTGGTAAAGTATGTTTAACATACAGTATTAATGTGTTATTAGAAAAGAGGTTATATATATGAAGATTTCAACAAAGGGAAGATATGCGCTCAGGGTCATGATTGATCTTGCAGAGCATAATACAGGAGAATATATTCCACTTATGGATATTGCCAGAAGACAGGATATTTCTGAGAAGTATCTGGAAGCGATTGTTGCAACATTAAGCAAGAATGATTTTCTCATATCATTAAGAGGAAAGGGTGGCGGATACAAGCTTGCACGCAATCCGGAGGATTATTCAGTGCTTAGCATACTTCTTGTAACAGAGGGTTCACTTGCACCGGTAGCATGTCTTGAGAAGAAGCCTAACAGATGTCCGAAGGTGGCAGAATGTAAGACTTTACAGATGTGGGAAAACTTTGAGAAGCTTGTTAATGATTACTTCAGCAATATTACAATAGCAGATTTGGTTAATTCTAATGTGGGAATAGACAGTTATATTATATAGTAAATGTTAATGATAGTTCATGACTGCCTGAGATTGTTCAGGCAGTTATATTTTTTCTCAAATAACCTATTGACATACTAGGTAAAAGGGTTTAATATATGGACAGTTCAATAAATATTGAATGTTCATCGCATAACAGATGAAAGGATGAGAAATATATGAGTGGTTTTAACACATCACTGCTGCATGATGGCGTTGACGATTATCCTAACGGAGCAACACTTGTTCCTATATATCAGTCAAGCGCATTTAAGCATGAGAGTGCAGAAGAACTGGAGAGAATATTTGATAATAAGGCGATGGGATTCTCATATACGAGAATCAATAATCCGACGATAGAAGCATTTGAAAAAAGAATTACCAAGCTGGAAAAAGGATTTTCAAGTGTAGCGTGTTCTTCCGGAATGGCGGCAATATTTAATTCTATAGCTAATATTGTAAGACAGGGTGATGAGGTTGTTGCTTCATGTGGATTATATGGTGGAACAGTCGAACTGTTTGAAGACTTAGAAAGCTTTGGCATTACAGTGAAATATGTGGCTGATAATAAGCCAGAGTGTTTTGAAGAACTTATAACAGATAAGACAAGAGTTGTATTTGCAGAGACAATCGGTAATCCCAAGCTTGATGTAACAGATATTAAGGCAGTAGCGGATGTTGCACATGCACATGGAATTCCGCTTATAGTTGATAATACGGTATCAACGCCATATCTTATACAGCCTATAACTCTTGGCGCAGATGTGGTAGTTAATTCATCATCAAAGTACATTAATGGAAGCAGTGATGCGATAAGCGGAATACTTACTTTTAATGGAAAGTTCAAGTTTGATAAAGAAAAGTATCCGGGACTTAAACCATATTTGAAATTCGGTCCAATGGCATATATAATTAAACTTCGTAACGGATTATTCAGAAATACTGGTGGTTGTCTTTCACCACAGAATGCTTTTCTTAATAACCTGGGACTTGAGACATTAGGGCTTAGAATGGAGAGACACTGTTCTAATGCGTATGGACTTGCCAGATACTTAGACACATTTGAAGGAATTACAGTTAATTATCCGGGACTTGAGAGCAGTCCGTATCATGAAGTGGCTGATAAGCAGTTTACTAAAGGCTATGGTGCGATAATAACCTTCAGGGTTGGAAGCAAGGAAAGAGCATTTAAGATAATTAATGCATTAAAGATTCCTAATATAGTTTCTAACATAGGAGATACCAAGACACTGGTTATCCACCCTGCTTCAACGATTGCACTTCATCTAAGCGGCAAGGATAAAGAAGCTTCAGGAGTGTATGACGATCTGATAAGAGTCAGCGTAGGAATAGAGGATATAGATGATCTTAAGGAAGATTTCAGTGCAGCCTTAGAGTCTACTGATAATGAATAGTGCATGGCACGGAAATGAGGATATTATGGCAGAGAAAGTTGATTATGGAACACTTAAGAAGGGCGGATTCATGAGACAGAAGCAGAAGAATAACTTCTCACTTCGTCTTGCAGTTGTAGGAGGATATCTTACAGCCGAGAATCTTACCAAGATTGCTGAAGTTGCAGAAAAATATGGAGACGGACATGTCCATCTTACATCAAGACAGGGCGTTGAGATTCCATTTATTAAACTTAAAGATATAGATGCTGTTAAGGAAGAACTTGCAGAGGGCGGCTGCAGACCAGGTGTGTGTGGTCCGAGAGTGCGTACAGTCACAGCCTGTCAGGGCAATACAATATGTCCTAGCGGTAACATAGATTCATATGACATTGCAGTTAAGTTAGACGAAAGATACTTCGGAAGAGAACTTCCACATAAGTTCAAATTCGGTGTTACAGGATGTCAGAACAACTGTCTTAAGGCAGAGGAGAATGATGTTGGTATCAAGGGTGCTGCTGATGTTAAGTGGATTGAAGACAAATGTATTGGCTGTGGTGTATGTGAGAAGGCCTGTCGTACAGGTGCAATCACAATGCAGGATGGCAAGGTTGCAGTTGATTATGACAAATGTAATTACTGCGGCAGATGTGCTAAATCTTGTCCAACAGATGCGTGGGACGCACCTTCTGCATATATCATTTCATTTGCAGGTACATTTGGTAATTCTATAAGCAAGGGTGAATCACCACTTCCGCTTATCAGAAATGAAGAACAGTTATTCCGTGTCTGTGATGCAGCAATCCAGTTCTTTGCAGACAACGCAAAGCCAAGTGAAAGATTTAAGTTCACACTCGACAGAGTTGGAAGAGAAGAATTCTATAAGAAGATTAAGGAGGCATACAATGGCTGATTTTGAGATTGATGATACAGTAGATATTACAGATGTGGTCTGCCCAACAACATTTGTTAAGGCAAAGGTAGCAATTGAGGAGTTAGATGACGGACAGATTCTTGCAGTCAGAATGAATGACGGTGAGCCTGTTCAGAATGTTCCAAGAAGTATTAAGGAAGAGGGACATCAGATATTAAAGCTTACAGCTAATGAGGATGGTACATATACTCTTATCGTTAGAAAGGTAGAAGACGAGGATTAAGGAAAGGAGGGCTTATGGCAGCCAGAGCTAATGCAGAGAATTTCGAAGAACTGGTTCTTAAGTCAGAACTTCCGGTTCTTGTGGATTTCTATTCAGATTCATGCATCCCATGCAAGATGATGGCAGGGGTTGTAGGAGACATTGAAGATGATTACGAGGGAAAGCTTAATGTTTACAAGGTAAATGTAAACTTTGATGAATCGCTTGCTTCTAAATATGAAGTATTGGCAGCACCTACATTTGTTGCATTCAACAAAGGTGCTGAGACAGGCAGAATTGCAGGAAAGACAACTAAGGATGCACTGCTTGGATTATTTGAAGGATTAGTATAATAAACGGCGCAAGAAATGAGATTTAATTAAAGGGAGGAATGTTATGAAGATTACAGTTGCAGGAAACAAGAAGGAATATGAAGATGGAATTACAGTAGCAGAGCTTATCGTTAAGGAGAATGTTGAGAATCCGGAATATGTAACAGTTACTGTTAATGATGATTTTGTTGAGAGAGATGATTTTGAGACAACAAAGTTAAATGAAGGCGATGCAGTTGAGTTCTTATATTTCATGGGAGGAGGAGCATACTAATGGCGTTTACTAATGAACAGCTTGAAAGGTATTCACGCCACATTATTTTAAAGGAAGTTGGAGCTAAAGGCCAGAAGAAGCTTCTTAATGCGAGCGTGCTTATAATCGGTGCAGGCGGACTTGGTGCTCCTGCAGCTATGTATCTGGCAGCAGCCGGAGTTGGAACAATCGGTATTGTTGATGCTGATGAGGTTGATTTATCTAATCTTCAGAGACAGATTATCCATTCAACAGCAGATATCGGTAAGGCTAAGGTTAAATCTGCTAAAGAAACAATGGAAGCAATCAATCCTGATGTAACAGTTAAGACTTACAGAGAATTCGTTACATCTGAGAATGTTATGGAGCTTATCAAGGATTATGATTTCATCATTGATGGAACAGATAATTTCCCTGCAAAATTCCTTATTAACGATGCGTGTGTTATGGCTGGAAAGCCTTTCTCTCATGCCGGAATTATAAGATTCAAGGGTCAGCTTATGACTTATGTACCAGGAGAAGGACCATGCTACAGATGTGTATTCAAGAACCCACCACCAAAGGACGCAGTTCCTACATGTAAGCAGGCAGGCGTTATCGGAGCAATGGGTGGTGTTATCGGAAGCCTTCAGGCAATGGAAGCTATCAAGTACATCATTGGCAAGGGAGACCTTCTTACAGGAAGACTTCTTACATATGATGCTTTAAAGATGGAATTCCATACAATTAAGCTTCCAAAGGACCATCATTGTGCTATATGCGGAGATAATCCTACAATTCATGAGCTTATTGATTATGAACAGGCTGAATGTGATATGCATATGTAGGAGAAAGATATATCAAGGCAGAATAATGGGATAATCATGTGCAGGCACGCTTTCGCTACTTGTCGTTCACAGCGGTACTAAGCTCGCCAACGCCGAAGGCGTTGGCTTGCTAAGTGCCGGTGACTCCAAAGTGCGCTGCACATGGTTATCTCATTATTCTGCTTATATATGTTTTCTCTGCCAGCGTGTGCGCGGGGCTTACGCTGGATAAGTATGAAAGTGATAATTTTGTTTTGGAGGACAGGTATGGTTATACGAATTAAAAAGCTGGATTATGATTCAATTGTACGTTATTGCTTAGATGGGCTTCCTAATGAATCTTGTGGGCTTATTGCGGGATTTGTTGATGGGGATGTTAAGTCTGTTGAGAAGGTGTATTTTCTTACTAATCTTGACCATAATAATGTACATTTTACTATGGATCCTAAAGAACAGTTCGCAGCAGTCAAGGATGCAAGAAGTCTTGGATTAACCATGCTTGGAAACTTTCATTCACACCCGGAAACTCCTTCAAGACCTTCCGAGGAGGATAAGAGACTAGCATATGATTCGACTGCTGTATATATGATTATGTCACTTATGGATAATGATAATCCGGTGTTTAAAGCATTTGGTGTCGATAAGGATAAGAATGTTACGGAGCATGTGCTGGAGATTGTGTAATATTTGTAATATTTATAAAAAGTATTGACAAAATAATATTTAATTCATATTATTAATAAGTAAATAATGTTCGCCTACCACTGGCGGCTGATAAATGAATGGTTCGAAAATAATGCTCGCTCACCATTGGCGACTGATAAATGATTGGCTTGAAAATTACCTCTTCACTTAGTTTAAGTGAAGGGGTTTTGTTTTTTATTAGGGGATTATGGAGGACAAATGGAGATAAAACAAGGATATGCGTATCATATAAAAGATGAATATTTTACAACGGCAAAAGATGAGCATCTTATGAAAAATAAGGAAGATAATTCCCCGATTCTCGCTATGATAGATTGCTATTTCTAAGATTTGTTAGTAACATTTTAATAGACAAAGAACAGTGCTGTGATATTAATACTACAATCAGGAGGTAGCTCTATGGACAAACAGAAAACAGGTGAGCTTATTAAGAGTGCGAGAATTAAGAAAGGATATACACAGGTTGAATTGGGTGATTTGCTTGGAGTGACTAACAAAGCAATTTCCAGATGGGAAAAAGGAGACAGTTTTCCCGATATCAGTGTAATTGAGGAATTGTCGAGGGTGCTTGATATAAGAATTCAGGATATTGTGATAGGAGATGTTACGGAGCCTGATAGCGAAACAGCAGTTACAGAGGTTGTAAGAGCAGTAAAGCTTCAGGACAAGGTGAAGAAAAGAAAATTCATTTCGAGTGGTGTATCCTGCATAGCTGCCGGATATATGCTTGTATGTGGATGGTATTCATTCAGAGGACAGGCAGATAATTCAATTCTGGGTTATCTTACGGTTTCGCTGGCTATAATGATTGCTATAATGCTTGCAGGTGAAAAGTCTGGCGGAGTACATATGCATAACGGGAATGCAGGCGGGCGTGTATATAATATAATAGGATTTGCAAGTATGGGATACTGTTTTATTATGATGATTGCGTGCAGCTGCATATTTAATAATCATGAGGTAGATTTATGGAAGATTGCCAGATACATAGGAAAGATTATAAATGTGCAGCTTATTATAGTTTTTGTGCTTAATCTGGCTGTGCTTGTTATTCAGGATTATATCAACGAGCATAAATACGAAGGAGTAATGAGTGAGGCTTACAGTCTTGTAACAGCATGTTTTATGAGCATGATGTATGCTTGTTTTCTGCATACATTATCAGATATTCATAGTTTTAATAAATATATTATGATAATAGCTGTTGTTGCAGTGATTGAAATGCTGGCAGCTTATTTCATTAGTTTCAGAATTAAAAAACATAATTGGTCTTTTGAAAAGTAAAAAATAGATAATGAAAATGTATAGGAGCATGTTGCAAGATATCAAGTAACATGCTCCTTCTTGTTGTAACAAATTAATTATTATTAAGAGTCTTTTCAGTTTTTGAATAATCTTCTTTGGATTATTTCTCAACAAATTTCCACATGGCAGTCTTACCTACATTATCAGCATTATAAGATATATCTTACTGACTTGAATCAAGCATCAGCCGATTCCTAATAAAAAATAAAATGCCAAATATGTCGAATAGGCGTCTAAATATGCATGGTATGAAATTGTTATATTAGAATGTGATAGTATAATCTTAACATGAAACAGGTGCTAAACATGAGGAGGTGATAAAAATATGTTTACTGAATTTGTCAGGGGGAAAATTGCTAACAAAACAAAGAATGCAGCAATTAAAGTCGCAACACATTATGCAAATGTTGCATGTCCGTTTTTTACTTACCAGCCAAAGATGAGTGCAGAAGTAAAGAAACTTAGAAAATTTTAATTGAGGAGGAAAATGTTATGAAGAAGCGATTTAATTTTACATCAGCGTTGACGGTAGTATTAAGTTCAGCGTTGATTGCTATGACAACTCTGCCAGTATTGGCAAGTAATACCAATTATGATTTTGATTTCAGTTTTGATGCAGGTAATACTTGTGTGACCAGTACAGAGTATAAAGAAACAAGACATGCTATAACAATGTATTGCACATGGGAAGAAGGAGTATCAGGTTCATCATATGCAGTTCGACCACGTGGAAGATCTTCTGGAATTTGGGGAGGTGAATACAATATGTATGAAGGAAAAAGTGTCAGATGGTATGGAACCGGAATATATGATGAGGGTGTATATATGCAGGCAAGACTTAATTCAAATGATTCAGACGCATTCTCAGGTTATTGGAATCCAGATGATGCGCAGTATTAAGATTTCGTAGCTGTATGAACAAGGATGCCTTCATTTAGAGAAAGTGTAGGCATCCTATGTTAATAAAGGGGGACACGGCTTATGAGAAGGAAATTGATAGAGAAGACAGCTATATTGGTGGTGAGCATGACTGTTATATCAGGGTGTGGAGTTTCGTATAAAGATTATTCAGATACGAATGTAACACAGGAAGATATAGAGAAACCGGATGAAATTGAAACAAGATGTGAATATGTAATTGAGGACGAGGTTGCAAAATTGCCATCAGATGTAGTTATTATAGATGATTATTCAAAAGAAGGAACAATTTTTACATCACCACATTTGAATTATGATATCAGTATTAAAGTTAATAAGGTTATTCTGGCTGATAATATGGATGGGTACAAAGAAATAGGCGGTACCGACAGCAATTTTATGGAATGGATAGAACAGGTAAGTGAAAGAGAAGCAGGGTTTACTAATATATATGATAAAGATAATGGAATGTTTTATAGCAGATATGAAGGAGTAGGAACTAAGATTTTTATGATATCAGCTGAACTTGATAATAATTCGGAATCTGAAGCAACAATAAATATTGATGGAATCAGACCTTATTATATGGACAAGGGAAATGGGGAAATTACAAGATTGAATATCAGCGAGTCGATATTTCATGATTATGCAGAATCAACAGGTGCAGACCGTGGATATATTACACTTATGGCAGGAGAACGCCGGAATATAGTTTTATGCATGGTTGAACCGGATAAGATAATACAAAGTTATTATAAAAATGAAGATGATAAAATTGTTGCGGCTGCTACAGAGGATATAGATTATGACAATATTTATCTGAGATTAAGTCTTCTGGGAGTCCAGCAGGTAGCTAATGGAGAAAATTTTATAAAAGTTAATATAGAATAAGAGGGTGATGTAGTGGGGAGAATGATAAGAATAGAACTGTATAGAGCTTTTCATGGAAAAGAGCTGAAGGCAGCAATGCTGTTAGGTGGATTGCTGGGAGTGGCACATTTTGTGTTGGAAGTTATTCCGTTGGTTAAACATATATTTGACGGATATAATCCATATATTGCGTCTTCTGTAGTACGAAATGTTAGTGAAGGCTGGATGGGTGGAATGATTAATGCAGAAATCAATATATATCAGATGGTAGTATTTCTGCTGATAACAATACCATATGCAGCATCATATTATACAGACAGGAAATCTGGGATACTTAAGAATATTGCCATAAGAGGAGAGAAAAGTATATACATGGTGGCAAAATCAATAGCAGTGTTCATCACAGCCGGGGTTTCGGCAGTATTTCCATTATTACTTAATCTTATGCTGACAATGACTGTGCTACCGGTTATTACTTATGACTGGTATCAACTGCCTAATTATAAGGCTGTATTTATGAAACTGGCTATTAAAAATGTTGTTGTATATTCGCTGGTGTATATGATACTGATATTTGTATTTGCGGGACTTATAGCTGGCCTTGCTTTATCCTTATCTTTATATGCTAATAACAGATTTGTTGTTATGTCACTGCCATTTCTTATATGTGTTGTATCGGGCAGACTTGTTACATATGCCAGCAATCCAATCATAAGAGGTCTTGCAATACAGAAAGTGTTTTATGTTCCACAGAGTTCACCAACAACACTGGTTTCCTTATGTATATTGTTTGTTGTGCTTGTTATATGTGGTTATGTACATTTTATAGTAAGGGGCGTGAAAATGGATGTTTTATAATGACAGATTATCTGGTAAAGAGGGAAAGAAAAGAACTGCAATCATTGTCTGCATAATAGTAGTTATTATAGCATGGCTTGTGCTTGTAATAAGAATCAATACGATATTCCCCAGGAAAAAGATTGAAAAATGTGGGTATGGTCAATGGATTAATTACACACCTGATATAGAGGATGTTATTACAGCAGATGTGAGTATTTCGCCAGTTGCGTGTAAAATGTATGATAGAGAAAGTATATTAAAAGAGTATACAAAGGAACAGCTTGGAGTATTTTCAGTGGGGAAAGATGACACTGATTATCTAGTGTTTACAATTGATATAAAAAATAATGCACAGGAGGCGGTAAGCATAAACCGTCTGATAACATTTTTTTTCTATTGTACAGAATTTAATGGGGACAGTAATTCACTGGAAAAAATGAATATTGACATAAATTCAGTTGAAGCTGGTGAGATACAGAGAGTACAGCTGGTAACCAGTATAAGACATGATGATGTCTGGAAGATAAACAGCAGACAAAGATATGCAGAATCTGATGTTTATATAATTATGTCACAGTATCCGTTGGAAAGAAGAATGGTGTTTTACATTGAACAGTTGTAGGAGAATTTATGAAATGTGGAGTCAGGATAAGTAAGTCAGAATTGGGAGATATGTTTTTTTATGTAATTGTAAATCTTATTTCAGTTATTGCGTGTGAATTTGCATTTGCATCAAGAAAGACGATGGGAATTACATGCGTTAAAGATTTTGTGATTACATATAATTATAAAATCGTTCCATATATGGCAATGCCGGTTATTATGTTACTGTTAATATCATATTTCAGGAGAATGTATGATGATAACAGAATGGTAAGATATGTTAATGTAAGAAAATTCTATCTGGCTGTTATTGCCGGAGGGGCTGTAAGAATTGCAGCATATGTATTTATTACGGCAATTGTTGTGCTTACAGGAGGGATTATATCAACACATGGAATTATGAATAACTGGAATGAGAAAAATGCCATGGCACAGAGGGTTTATGGAGGATATCTGACATATACAGAATCCGTGACGGTATTTGCAGGTGTATTCATAACTCTCATTTTTATAATGTTTATTATTATGGAATTGTTATTAATAATATATAGATATGTGCGTAGCTGGATTGCTGGATATTTTATATGTATGGTTGTTAATCTTTACATGCTGATAGAACAAGGCAATATCAGAATATTAAGAGCGTATATAACTTACCGCGTATATCAGAGCGGATGGGAATATAGAAATCTTGTATATCTTGTGGTCTTGGCGGTAGCACTGCTCATGGTTGTGTTAATAATGGGAAAGTCTGACAGTTTAAGGAGAAACAGATAATGTTTTGGAATATATTAAAGAATGATATAGTCCGTGGAATGTTTAAAAGAAAATATTTGTATATAATAGCAACAATTGTAATAGTGGTATTGGTAATTGTGGCAGATTTGAGTCTAAGAAGAAAAATAGGAACGCAAGGATATTGTGGCAGTGTGTCAGCAGGAGATCTGCTTCAGGTGTTCTACAGGGGCAGTAGAATAATCAGACTGGATAATATCATGGAGTATTACATGTCAGAACAATATCTGTTTATGGTGCTGGGTATCTCATTTATTGTGGGGAGCTATTGTGTTAAGGACTTAAGCAGCGTTGGAATGCAGATAATATTGAGGTGCGGAAGCATTGGCAAGTGGTTTGTAAGTAAAATAGTGTGGTGTTTTGCAAGTGCATTTTATATAACTGCCATAACAGATATCTTGATTGAAATTATAAGTGTAATCCATCGTTATGAACCAGGACTTAATGTACATATGGAAGTGCTTCATATGTATGGATATTCGAAGAATACATCAGCAGTAGCTACAAGTGAAATGGTTATTATAAGTATTGTTCTTCCATTGATGTCATTATTTACCATTGCATTGGTGCAGATGCTGTTGTCTATGCTATGCTCACCAATAATATCACTACTGCTTATATCAGCAGGAATGGTTATAACAATATTTTCGGGGAATGCATTTCTGATATTTAATGGATTGATGTGTATGAGAAATAATGTATATATATCAGGGGGAACAGACAGTGTGCATATGATGCTGGCTGATGCTGTAATAATATTGCTATGTGCAATACTGGGATATGTATATATAAGAAGGATAGATATACTGAATGCTAAGGAGGTATAGTGCATGAGAGTTGTTTTAAAAAATGTATGCAAAGACATAAAAGGTGCAAGAGTACTTGATAATGTTAATCTTGAACTTGAAAGCGGCAGAGTGTATGGATTTAAAGGTAAGAATGGCTCAGGTAAAACCATGCTTATGCGGGCTATAAGTGGGCTTATAAAGGTGAAAGGTGAAATTGAGATTGATGGGGAAATACTTGGAAAAGACTTTTCATTTCCACCAAGTATAGGGATTCTTATAGAAAATCCATCGTTTGTTCAGGAATATACAGGGTTAAAGAATCTAGAAATGCTGGCATGCATTAAAAATAATACAGGAATTGAGGATATAAGGCATGTCATGGAACAGGTAGGACTTGATCCTGACGATAAAAGAACATACAGGAAATATTCACTGGGAATGAAACAGAAACTAGGAATTGCTGCAGCCTATATGGAGAATCCGGATATTATTATACTTGATGAGCCAATAAATGCGCTTGATGAAGCAGGAGCAAAGCAGGTTCATGAGATACTTGAGGAGCAGAAAAAGAGAGGAGCACTTATAATAATTGCCTGTCATGATAAGGAAGAACTTGAAATGCTGTCTGATGAGATAATTGAGATTTACGAGGGCAGGATTGTTGCCCAAGAGAAAGTGTGAATGAAATAATAATGGATAATAGAATATATAATTATATTGTGCATAATTCTGATATAAATAATAAAGATGAAAATAAAGTTATTGAATTTGGAATAGAAATGATTAAGATGTTAAGTGTGGCTGCAATTGTTGCAATATTAATTGCTATGATAATGAAAATGTTGCCTGAAGCAGTTTTTTTCCTTTTTACATTTATACCGTTGAGACAAAATGCTGGTGGTTATCATACCAGACATAGAATTACATGTGCAATAATGTCTGTGTTCATATATATATTTGTTTTAATTATTATAAAGAATTTTGAATTCAATGCATTAATGCAGATATTTCTGTGTTTTATTGATTCACTTATTATATTATGTTTTGCACCTGTTGAAAATGAAAATAATGAGTTAGATGATAAGGACAAACAAATCTATAAAATGCGGACACTGAATATTCTGATTTTGGAGTCGTTAGCATTTTCAATACTTTTTATTGGTAATCAACAGTCTTGGAGTGGTATAATAATTATGTCTGTAACAGTTGCAACAATGTTGTTGAGCATTGGGAAACTGCAGAATATTATAATGAATATAAGGTGAACTGTATGAGGTACAGGATTGGAATTTGTGATGATGAGATATCAACATGTTCGGAAATAGAAACATGTATTCAGCAAAGATTTAGGAATAAAAGCGATAGTGTTGAGGTATTTGTCTGGAATAGTGCAGAATCCTTCATAAATGATGTGCCAGAAAAGACTGATCTGGATATATTATTTCTTGACATAGAATTACCAGAAAAGAATGGTGTGGATGTTGGTTACTATATAAGGGAATCAATGATGAATGTAGGAATGCATATAATATATATTTCTTCTAAGACATCTTATGCATTAGATTTGTTTGATATACATCCGTATAATTTTTTTGTAAAGCCATTAAGTTGCGAAAAGATATGTTCGGAAATAGAAAAACTCCTCCAGCTAGACAGACAGGATAAGAGATTTTTTACATACATTTATAATAAAAGTCAATATAAGGTTTTATATGGAAATATTATATATTTAAAAAGTGATAAACATCAGATTAACATAATTTGTTCTGATAGTGAAAAAAGATATGTGGGAAAGCTGAAGCAGGAGTTAAATAGACTCCCGGTTTATTTTGTTATGGTTAATCAGTCCATAGTAGTTAATATTAGACATATTAAAGAATTTTTACTTAATGAGATTGTAATGGATAATGGGGATTATATTGCAATAAGCAAGAATTATAGGAAATCGTTCAATATGCAGATATTGGATTTGCAAATGGAGCAGGATAATATATGAGAATGTTTGATATAGTATTGACTGTAATAATTGAGTTAGCCAGAATTTTTATTACATTAGAGTATTTTAGGATATTTCTGGATTGCGAAAGCAGATTTAAGGAAATGTTGGCAGGTTTATTAGCATTTTTATTAACAACGGGGTGCTTCTTGATAATCAGTAATAATTATATTAATACATTGTCTACAATAGCAGGGATAATTATAATTTCACTGGTATATGAAGGGAAAATCCGGAGCAAATTGTTACTTAGTATACTTTGTTATTCAATAATGGTAGCTTTGGATTTCATTGTTTATATGGTGACAGCAGTTAATATTGTTACAGAGCAATATCAGGTAGTTGCTGCATTTGTCTCCGTTTTGTTTTTTTATATAGTTATTATGATGTTAAGACTTGGATTTAGAAAAAAGTTAAAGTCAGAATTTATGGGACAGTGGTATATATTGTTTATCGTATCTATTATGAGTGTATGCACACTTTTTGCAGTCTATAAGGAAAGTGGATTATCTTCATATGGAATACTATTTATGAGTACATCTGTATTGATATTAAATTTAATGCTTTATGTGTTTTATTCTAATATGTTAGATAGATATATATTTATGCAGGAAAATGAGAATCTTAAACAACAAATGCATTATTATGATGCGCAGATGAAGACGAACATTGAGAATGATAAGAAAATAAGAGCTATCCGACATGATATGAAACATCATATAAGGGAGATTAACAGTCTGGCAGAGGCTGGAAAACTATATGAATTAAAGAAATATTCAGATGAATTGATGGGAGATATAAATGGTTCGGAAACGGTATTTAATACTGGAAATATCACATTAGATGGAATTTTTAATTATTATAATGGAAAGTTTAAGGATAAATGTATAGAAACGGATATTAATGTAGTTGTACCTGAAAATATGGGGATTAGTGCAATGGATATTAATATAATTATGGGTAATTTGCTAGATAATGCTTATGAGAATGCTATTAAAGTAAAAGACTCTTATATAAAAGTGAATGTAAAATATAATGGAAATATGTTATATATATATGTATCCAACACATTTGATGGGAAAGTAGAAGAAGAAAATGGTAATATTGTCAGTCTGAAGGGGAAAGAGCATGGTTATGGTTTGGAGAATATAAACAGGATTGCAGAAAAATATGGAGGAAATATCAAGATTGAACATAGTGATAAAAGGTTTGTAGTAAGTGTTATTATGTACATTATCAATTAGACAAAATAAAGCACGAGTGTTTTCTGATAATTGAATAGTCAGAAAACACTCGTTTCCATTCTCACACATGAAATATCTCAACAAGAAATATCATTGCAAGTCCGTAATAAGTGACAACAGCAACGAGGTCGTTCACAGTCGTGATAAGCGGACCTGACGCAACAGCCGGGTCAATGTGAATCTTGTGGAAGAACATAGGAATAATAGTTCCCACAAGGCTCGAAACAACCATTGCAACAATAAGAGATAATCCGACACAGCCAGATATTAAAAATGCTGATATCCACGCATATTTCTTGAATATATGAATATAGACACCTAAGAATACAAGTGCCATGATTCCAAGACTTGCACCATTAATGAAACCAATCTTCATCTCTTTGAAAAGAAGTGATAACTTTTTCTTAGCACTTAAAGTCTCATCCATAAGTACACGGATAGTTACAGCAAGTGACTGTGTTCCGACATTACCAGCCATGTCAAGAACGAGAGACTGGAAACATATTACAATCGGAAGGACAGCAACTACTGATTCAAATATTCCTACAACTGATGAAACTGCCATTCCAAGAAACAGCAGTATAATAAGCCAAGGCAGACGTTTCTTGATACTTACAAGAGTTGGCTCGCTTAAATCATCTTCAGAAGTAAGACCGGCGAGCTTTGCATAGTCATCACTCATTGCATCGTCAACGAGTTCAACGATATCTGTTGCAGTAAGGATACCGCATATTTTTCCATCATCAGTAAGTACAGGAATGGAATCCTCTTCGTAATCTGCAATCTTATCAATACATTCATTGATATTTTCATGCTCATATACATAAGGGTATGAACTGCTTATTATGTCGGCAAGATTATCATTCTGCCTTGCTATAATTAAATCTTTTAAATCAATTGCTCCGGCAAACTTGTCAGCACTATTGACTACATATATAGTTGATATATTGTCGTGCTCACCAGCCTGCTTGACAAGGGCACTCATGGCTTCTCTTATAGTAAGGTTATCTGGTATGCATATGAAATTATTAGTCATGCAGCTACCAATCTCATCGTCCTCATAAGAAAGAAGCTTCTGGACATCTTCCTTTGCATCAGCGTCTAAGTGTTCAACAATTTCATTCTTCTTAGTTTCTGACAAATCGTCAAGTACATCAACCGCATCATCAGAATCCATGTAAGATACTACACGTGCAGCTTTCTCTAATGACAGTTCTTCAAGATATTTTTCAGCATCATCAAGATAAGAGAAAATCTCAGCAATCATATGTTCATCAAGAACGTTATATATATGCTGTCTTTCAGCAGGTGTAAGAAGAGTGATTGCTTCAGCAATATCTTTTTCATGATACTTAGAAAGTGCCTTAACTAATTTCTGCGAATTCTTAGATGACTTAAAAATCCTGCCAAGTTCTTTTACATAATCTTTCTTTGGAAATAATACTTTGTTCATTGTGACCTCCTTCTTGCCTGAATTGGGCATAAAAATACATCGCTACAGATGATTGTGATAGTAAGGATCCTCTGATGCGATGTATAAAAGGCACAATTTATTAGAATGTGGTTATGAGATTCTCACAGACAGCCACATTCCGAGCTTACACTTATAGTATACACCGCAGTTCTTACTTCGTCCTATACGATCGCAACTATCCATGAAAATCCACCTCCGTTCATAATCAGAAATTTTTACGGGCTGATTGTATCATAATATTTTTTAAAAAACAACAAAAATATGTTACAATATTTTAAATATTATTCAGGCAGGTAAGAGTATGACATTACAGCAGTTAAGATACATCGTTATGGTTGCAGAGACAGGCACGATTACTGAGGCGGCAGGGAAATTATATATTTCACAGCCAAGCCTTACCAATGCAATTCATGAACTTGAAAAAGAGATGAATATTACGATATTCAACAGAACTAATAAAGGAATAAGTGTATCTAAAGAAGGTGAAGAGTTCTTATCGTATGCAAGACAGATTCTTGACCAGGCGGCAATCTTAGAGGATAAGTATAAGGGCGATAATGGTGGAAGAAAGCAATATTGTATATCAACACAGCATTATTCTTTTGCAGTCAACGCATTTGTTGACCTTATAAAGCAGTTCGGGCAGGATGAGTATGATTTCAGCTTAAGAGAAACGCAGACTTATGAGATTATCGAGGATGTTGCAAGGTTAAGAAGTGAGATTGGAATACTGTTCATTAATGATTTTAATGAGGCTGTTATTAGAAAGATTTTAAAGTCATATGAACTTGAATTTCATGAGCTTTTTACAGCAAGACCACATGTATTCATAAGCAGAAAACATCCACTTGCAGAGTGCAGTGTCATTCATAATGAGCAGTTAGAAGAATATCCTTATCTGTCATTTGAGCAGGGCGAACATAATTCATTCTATTTCTCAGAGGAGATATTCTCAGAAACAGCAAGAAAGAAGAACATAAGAGTCCGTGACAGGGCAACACTTTTTAATCTGCTGATTGGTCTTAATGGTTACACAGTAAGTAGTGGTATTATTGACAAGAAGCTCAACGGAAAAGACATTATAGCAGTGCCGCTTGCTGATGAATCAGATATGCATATTGGTTACATAACTCACAGAAAAGGGATGCTTAGCAGGCTTGGAAGTACATATCTTGAGGCTATAAGGAAGTATCTTAAATAGTCATTGCATATATGTAAAATGAGTTAGCCATAGTTTTAAACTATGACTAACTCTTTTTTTTATGTATTATACAAATGCTTTTTTGGAATTTATAATGACAATATCAAATAATAGATGAGGAGAGCAGGTATGAAGACAGCAGTAGCAGGTTATCCAAGGATAGGAACATTAAGAGAGTTAAAGTTTGCATTAGAAAAATATTTCAGAAAAGAAATAAGTGCAGATGAACTGACACAGACAGCAAAGGAGTTACGAAAGACACACTGGCTTATACAGAAAGAGGCAGGAATTGATTATATCACAAGCAATGATTTTTCATATTATGATATAGTGCTTGATACAGCATTTTTACTGAATATAATTTCTGAAAGATACAATGAACTTGAGGTTTCAGAGCTTGATAAATATCTTGCAATGGCAAGGGGCTATCAGGGAGAGAACGGTGATGTAAAAGCCCTTGCAATGAAGAAATGGTTTAATACTAATTACCACTATATTGTTCCAGAGGTTGAGGACAGCACGCAGATAAGACTTACAGGTAATAAGCTGTGGGCAGAATATGCAGAGGCAAAAGAACTTGGAATTGAGACAAAACCGGTAATCACAGGTGTGTATACATTATTTAAGCTGTGCAGATTTACAGGCAAGAAGAAGGCAGATGATTTTATCAATGCATTTATTGAAGCATATAAAGATGTTTATAGCAAATGTGAAGCTGTAGGAATCCAGTGGCTTCAGTTTGATGAGCCTGCACTTGTACAGGACATGACAGAAGAAGACAGAGAACTGTTTGTCAAAATGTATAGTGATATTTTAGGTAAGAAGAAATCATGCAAAGTATTGCTTCAGACATATTTCGGAGACGTGAGGGATGTGTATGAAGATATTGTTAAGCTGTCGTTTGACGGAATCGGACTTGATTTTATTGAGGGAAAGAAGACAGCAGAACTCATTGAAAAATATGGATTTCCAAAGGACACGATATTATTCGCTGGACTTGTAAATGGAAAGAATATCTGGAAGAACCATTATGAGAAGACTTTGAATGTGCTTAAAAAGCTTGAAGATAAGGGAATACAGACGGTTTTATCAACATCATGTTCGCTGCAGCATGTTCCATATACATTAAAGCATGAGAATAAACTTTCGGATGAATATCTGAATTACTTCGCATTTGCAGAAGAAAAGCTTGTGGAATTAAAGGAATTAAGCGTGCTTGCCGAGTGTGGAAATATTGAAGAAGATGAAAGATTCAAGACAAACAGGAAGCTTTTTGCAGGTACAAGAAAATGTGATAATGAATCTGTAAAGAAAAGACTTGCGGAAGTTACAGAGGCGGATTACAGAAGACTTCCTGCAAGAAGTGAGAGACAGCAGCTTCAGAAGAAAGAATTTGCATTACCGAAGCTGCCTACAACTACAATCGGTTCATTTCCACAGACAAAAGATGTTAAGGCCAACCGTTCAGCATTCCGTAAGGGTGAAATCAGCGAAGAACAGTATGTTGAATTTAATAAGAAGAAAATTGAAGAATGTGTCAGATGGCAGGAAAAAATCGGACTTGATGTACTTGTTCATGGAGAATACGAAAGAAATGACATGGTTGAATATTTCGGTGAAGCGTTGGGAGGTTTTCTGTTCACAGAGAAAGCATGGGTTCAGTCATATGGAACAAGATGTGTTAAACCACCTGTTATATGGGGAGATGTTTACCGCAAGAAGCCGATAACAGTTGAGTGGTCTGTGTATGCACAGTCACTTACAGATAAGATAATGAAAGGAATGCTTACAGGTCCGGTAACAATTCTTAACTGGTCATTCCCAAGAGAAGATATTACAATCAAGGAATCAATTTCGCAGATTGCACTTGCAATAAGAGATGAGGTGCTTGACCTTGAAGCAAATGGAATTAAGATTATTCAGATTGATGAGGCAGCTTTAAGAGAAAAGCTTCCATTAAGAAAATCTGACTGGAATACAGAATATCTTGATTTTTCAATACCAGCATTCAGACTTACTGCAAGCGGTGTAAAACCTGAAACACAGATACATACTCATATGTGTTACAGTGAATTTACAGATATAATCCCAGCAATAGACGATATGGACGCTGATGTTATCACATTTGAAGCATCACGCTCAGACCTTCAGATTCTTGATTCGTTAAGAGAAAACAACTTTGAAACAGAGGTTGGACCGGGAGTATACGACATTCATTCACCAAGAATACCGTCGGTAGAAGAGATTACCCGTGCAATAAAGATAATGCTAACAAAGATAGACAAAGACAAGTTGTGGGTAAATCCAGACTGTGGACTTAAGACAAGAGGTGTGCCAGAGACAGAAGCAAGCCTTAAGAATATGGTTAAGGCAGCTGAGATTATCAGGGCTGGGTTGTAGTGTAGGCATTTGTGAGACTGGAGATGGTTTATTGTGAGGCGGCGGGGTGGATTGGACGTTGAAGTGGAGAAAGTCACAGAGGAAGTCCAAAAGGGACTAGAAAACATGTCGGATTGGACGTTGAAGCAGTGGGAAAGCAAGCAAAAGTCCAAACGGAATGAGAAAACGTGTCAGATTGGACGTTGAAGTGGAGAAAGTCACAGAAGAAGTCCAAAAGGGATGAAAAAACGTGTCAGATTGGACGTTGAAGCAGTGGGAATGCAAGCAAAAGTCCAAACGGAACGAGAAAGAGTGACGGATTGGATGTTGAAGCTCAGAAAAACACGCAAAAAGTCCAATGAACAAAAAACGCAACAAAAAGGGCGATGTCAAAACTGACATCGCCTTGAATTATATACAGTTTCCAACTAAAGAATCCTACACTCCGCTATAAGCACTATATCCGCCGTCAACAGGTAACACTATACCATTGACAAAGCTGGCTGTTTCATCGCTTGCAAGAAAGAGTGCAGCACCAATAAGCTCTTCAGGATTGCCAAAGCGTCCCATAGGTGTTCCGGCAATAATCTTTCTGGCACGGTCTGTATATGAGCCATCAGCATTGAATAAGAGATCATGATTCTGCTCGGCAGCGTAGAATCCTGGCGCAATTGCATTGCAGCGTATGCCGCTTTCGCCAAAATGTACAGCAAGCCACTGTGTAAGATTAAGAATAGCACTCTTGGCATTACCATAAGCCATAACCTTAGTAAGAGGAAGAATAGAAGTTACAGAAGCAATATTGATAATACTGCCACTTCTTTTTTCAACCATATCCTTAGTAAATACCTGAATAGGAAGAAGAGTTCCCATGTAATTAAGATCCATAACATCGCGTATTCTGTCTTCATCAAGATTCCAGAAAGAATAGTCAGAATCTTCTTTTTCTTTCTTTAACATCTCGATGGAAGTAATTGCACCAGGCTGGTTGCCGCCTGCACCATTAATGAGAATATCACAGCTGCCGAGTTCATTCTTAATAGTTTCATAAGCAGCTGAAAGCTCATCTTTATTAATTACATTGCAGCTGTAGCCTTTAACAGTAACATTTTTGTTATATTCATCCAGAGCATCTTTAGTAAGCTTCTCAGAAACAGAAGCAAGCTTTTCTTTGTTACGTCCGATTATTGCAACCTTAGCACCGCATACGGCAAGTCCATATGCCATGGCTGAGCAGAGAGTTCCGCTTCCTCCGGTTACAATAGCAGTTTTACCTGAAAGATTAATATTAAATGGTACCTTCATTTTACTTAAGAAAATCCTCTCTCATAGGATTGAATACATCACAGAGGATTCCTTCTTCAAGACATGTAACACCATGGGTTACGCCAGAAGGCATGTATACGCTGTCGCCCTGATTAACGATTTTAGTTTCATCACCGATAGTGAATTCAAAGCTTCCCTTAGCAACATAAGTAATCTGCAGATGCTTGTGGCTATGGAAATTGCCCTTAGAACCTTTTTCAAAATGAATCTCGCACATCATAAGGTCATCAGAGTAGCATAATATTTTTCTTGTAACACCAGGTTCGCAGTTAGTAGCTGTAACATCTTTGTTAAATGTAAACATATATAATACCTCGTTTCTATATTATTGATTGTTTGTATGTATATATTAAACTTTTACATCAAAAAAAACTAGCATAATTATCAAACTATGTTATATTAAATACAGATATATTGTTTAAACATTTTACATGAAGGGGGTGCACATTAAGATGATGATTAACGGCGTTAATGATATGAATAGAAATCTGTCTGTTAATGTAGCAGGTGTTGATACACAGGATATAAGCTCTGCAAGACTTAAAGCAATGAAGCGTTCCGGACAGGTGGAATGTGAAACATGTGCGAACAGGGAATATAAGGATGGTTCAGATGAAGTAAATGTTTCATTTAAGAGTGCAGCACATATTGACCCGTCAGCAGCGGCCACAAAGGTTATGGCACATGAACAGGAGCATGTTTCTAATGCGAACAGGAAGGCTGCCAGTAAAGATGGCGAAGTACTGAATGCGACAGTTACACTTAAAACGGCTGTCTGTCCAGAGTGCGGAAGGTCGTATGTGTCAGGTGGTGTCACAAATACAGCAATTAAATATCCTGCCACATCTTACGGACAGAACCAGAAATCAGCAGATTATCCTGAATTTGCGGGTAAAAATGTGGATTATGCAGGATAATTGATGTATGAGCGTGGAATAAAGTATGGAAAAAGTAACGGAGAATAGTAGTTTTATGTATACAATATGGCTTGTGCTGGCACTTATATGCATGGGATATTATATAGTGTGTGCAACATACGCAGGGGTAGGTTCATCATTTATATTTATATGGCTGCTGGGTGCTGTCTTTTTTGGATTAGTATTTGCAGTGAGAGTATTAGAAATCAAAGGAATAATTCATGTGGCAAAGGTCTTAAGAATTTGCTTTATAGTGATAATGGCAACTGGTGCGTCTCTTTTTATTTTTATAGAAGCACTGATAATTAAAGGAATGATGGCAAAGCCAAAGGATAACTGTGATTATATAATAGTACTTGGCTGCCAGATAAGAGGTGACCACATAACAAGGTCACTTAAGAACCGGTTAGATGTTGCTGTTTCCTATGCAATAGATAACCCTGATACCACAATAATAGTATCAGGCGGCAGGGGAAAAGGTGAAAATACAACAGAAGCATTTGCAATGTATAATTATCTTGTATCTAAAGGAATAGATGGCTCACGCATAATACAGGAAGATAATTCAACAGATACATCAGAGAATATGAAGTATTCAGTACAATACATAGAGAATACAGATTCACTGGTTGGCATAGTAACCAACAACTTCCATATAGCAAGAAGCCGCCTTCTTGCCAGACATGCAGGATTAAACAATACCTGTGGAATGCCAGCAGAAAGCGACCATGTACTATTCATAAACTATATGGTAAGAGAAGCAATCGGAATAGTAAAAGATTTTGTGTTCGGAAATTTTTAAGAATTTATTATTTATATATAAAAAAGAAGTACCTGTATTTTAGTCTGATAACCAAATTATTACGAACCCGGTGTGCAAATGGCAGCATTTACTTACACAAGGTGAGTAATATCTGAGGTTATCAGACTAAAATACAGGTATTTCTTTACATATATTAATGATAAAACCTCTGTATTTCATTGATTAAAGAATAAGTCTGGTTATATCCATCGTTATACATTGAAAGAATCTTATTAAAGTCCTTTTCAATCTTTCCAAAGCCCTTGCTTTTAGTAGGGCGGATAACGAGGCAGCGGCCTTCTTTTTCGTAGCGTTCAAGACGCTTTAAGCACCGGTTGTAACGTTCAGCACGAAGAAGAATATCACGCTGAATTTCAGGATATTTAAGGAAAGCTCTTGCAAGGGTCCGCACTGAACTTGTTGTCTGCTTCTGATAGCCTGCTTCACGGGTAAGAACAACAACAACTCTGTCACAGCCATCTTCAAATGCTTTTTCAAAAGGTATGGAATCACTTAAACCACCATCAAGGTAAGGTGTCCCATCAAGATATATAAGAGGAAAAGCCAGTGGGAGAGCACATGTTGCCCGTAAAAGCTGGTTGGTGCGGTCATATCCTGTGAATGTTTTATATTCAGGTTTTCCGGTGAGTACATTAGTTACAACACATTTGAAAGTACCTTTATATCTGTGAAATGCATCATAATCATAAGGCACAAGTTCATTTGGAATAGTGTCAAATGTGAAATTAAGCCCATAAAGAGAACGGTTATCCCTGTGTACCATGTTACTAAGTCCCACATAACGTTTATCATTTCTATAATCAATAAGAATCTTTAAGTTTCTTCCAATCTGTCCTGATGCCATGGATACGCCGTATGCAGCGCCGGCTGATACACCAATCATGTAATCAGGCATAATTTTATTTTCTAACATGGCATCCATAACACCGCATGAAAATATGGTTCTGAATGCGCCACCTTCAAATACAATTCCTGTTTTCATAATCTGACCTTTCTGAATAATAACTTTATACAAAATGTGTATGATATTTTTATAAAAGCATTTACAATGAATTATTGATTATATTTTCGTATTTAATCAGCATATAGTCAATAAAAATCTATGTTTTTGGCTATATTTGTTAAAAATGGGTTGCTTAAAGGCATTTTTTAGTGTACAATTTCTATAAAATATGGGCGGAATTGATATATATGTTTCCCCATATAAGTTGACAAGGAGACAGAAATAATGGACGCAGTAGTAAAGTATATTGACGGACTTCTGGAAAAAAGCACACCAGATGCTCCTGTATGGAACATTGAAAAGATTAAGCAGGGCCTTAAGTCAAAGTGGAACTATATTGATGGCTGTATGATTAAAGCAGTTCTTCAGATGTATGACTTAACCAAGGATGAAAAGTATCTTAAGTTTGCAGATGATTTTATAGATTACAGAGTCTTTGAAGATGGTACAATAGATGGCTACAGCATTGGTGAGAAGAATATTGATAATGTTAATGCTGGTAAGACTTTATTTGAATTATATGATCTTACAGGTAAGGAAAAGTATAAGAAGGCAGCAGATTTAGTATATTCACAGATAGAGATTATGCCTAGATGCCAGAATGAAGCAAGAAGCTTCTGGCATAAGGATATATATCCTAATCAGGTATGGCTTGATGGTCTTTATATGGGACTTCCATTCTATCTTGAATATGAGACAAGATACAATGACAGAAAGAATTACTCTGATATTTTCGGACAGTTCAAGTTCGTAATTGAGAATATGAGGAATCCTATTAACGGACTTTATTTCCATGCAATGGATACAAGCAGGGAAGCATTCTGGTGTGATAAGGTTACAGGTTTATCACAGCACAGCTGGTTAAGAGCTATTGGCTGGTATACAATGGCGCTTATTGATACACTTGATCAGGTTGATAATAAGGACCATAAGTATGATGCTGAATGCAAGATGCTTGAGGATGCATTTAAGGATCTTGTCGATTCAATGCTTAAGTATCAGGATGAGAGTGGTATGTGGTATCAGGTAGTTAATTATGGTGGTATGGATAAGAACTATCTTGAGACAAGCGGAAGTTCAATTATGGCATATGCACTTCTTAAGGCTATACGTCTTGGATATCTTTCTGATGATTACGCACAGTATGCCAAGAAAGCAATTGATGGCATCTGTGAAAGATACCTTAAGACTAATGAAGATGGTTCATTATCACTCGGTGGTATCTGTCTTGTTGCAGGACTTGGTGGTAATGGAAGAAGACCTGGTACATATGACTATTATATGTCAGAGCCAATCGTAGAAGATGATGCCAAGGGTGTAGGACCATTCCTTCTTGCATATACAGAGCTTTTAAGATACGAGAATAAATAACAGGCAGAATAGAGAACATAATAAAACGGGGTCTTACAGCATATGTCTGGGACTCCGTTTTTTATATATCTGAAGGAGATTAATTATGAAGAAACCATATATAACATTGGAAGAAGCACTTGCAGCAAGAGAAGAAGGAAGGAGAAGCGTTAAATTCCTTACAGAGGCTAATGGATGTATCAATGGCTGTTGTTCAGGAGTTACAATATGTTCAGAAACAGAGTTTAATCCAGATCCTGGATTTCATGATGACCAGGAGGGATTTTTTGTGTTGGAAGGAAATGGATTTGTCAGGCTTGACAACGAAGAGTTTGAGGTTAAAGCGGGGGATTCATTCATAGCATTACCGGGTGTAAGACATACAATGAAAACGGTAGATTCAGAAAAGCCATTGAAGGTTTTCTGGTTTCATAGTGGAATCTGACCAGATATATTTTGCGGCTGGCTTGATGGGGAGCCGATATGGAGGTTGCAATGTTTGATGAACTAAGCAGTGAAGATGAGAAGAAGAAATGGCTGTTTAAAGAGAATATAAGGCTGCAGGAATTAAGCAGAAATCTGGAAGATGAGAGAAAACTCATTGAGATTCAGATGGGAATGCTTCAGAGACAGCAGAGTAAGAATATGCTGCTAAAGAAACAGCTTGAGAGTCAGAGAGATTTATTTGAACAAAAATGGAATATTCTGGAAAGGGAAACAAGACAGCTTGCAATTGATAAAGATAAGTTCGAGCGGGAAAAGCTTATATATAAGGACAAGGTTTACCGTGAGGCAAGGCGCAGTATGTCCAATGCTGAAAATGTAAAGATATTCTTTAAGGGTGTTGAGGATACAGCATCCTTAAAAAAGCGTTATAAGGCGCTTTTAAAGATATATCATCCTGATAATATGCATGGAGATAAAGAACTTTTACAGGCAATTAATACAGAATATGAAAGATTATCAAGATTTTATCTTGGAACATAATAAAAAATGATGTATAATAAGCGTTAGTTTTGTAAAACAAGGCAGAAAATAAGGAGGAATATATGTTTAAGATTAACGATAATTATTTAAAGCTTCCAGGAAGCTATTTATTTTCAACAATCGGTAAGAAAGTAGCAGCTTATCAGCAGGCTAATCCAGATAAGGAAATCATCAGACTTGGTATTGGCGATGTTACACAGCCATTAGCACCGGCAGTAATTGATGCATTACATAAGTCAGTTGACGAGATGGGACATGCCGAGACTTTCCACGGATATGCACCAGATCTTGGATATGAATTCTTAAGAAGTGCAATTGCAGACCATGATTACAAGAAGCGCGGATGTGATATATCAGCAGATGAGATATTCGTATCAGATGGAGCAAAGTCTGATTCAGGTAATATCGGAGATATCTTCTCAGTAGATAATAAGATTGCAGTATGTGACCCTGTATATCCTGTATATGTTGATACTAATGCAATGGCAGGAAGAACAGGAGATTATATTCCAGAGAAGCAGGCATGGAGTAATGTTGTTTATATGCCTTGTACAGCAGAGACTAACTTTGCACCAGAACTTCCAAAAGAAACACCAGATATTATATATCTCTGCTTCCCTAACAATCCAACAGGTTCAACAATCACTAAGGACGAACTTCAGAAGTGGGTTGATTATGCTAATAAGGTTGGTGCTGTTATTATCTATGATGCAGCATATGAAGCATACATTTCAGAACCAGATGTTCCTCATACAATATATGAGTGTGAAGGTGCAAGAACATGTGCAATCGAACTCAGGTCATTCTCTAAGAATGCAGGATTTACAGGTGTAAGACTTGGCTTCACAGTTATTCCTAAGGATCTTAAGTGTGGAGATGTAACACTTCACAGCCTCTGGGCAAGAAGACATGGAACTAAGTTTAACGGAGCTCCTTACATTGTACAGAGAGCAGGCGAGGCAGTTTATTCAGAAGCTGGACAGAAGCAGACAGGTGAGCAGATTGCTTACTACATGAACAATGCAAAGACAATTCTTGAAGGACTTAAGTCAGCAGGATATACAGTATCAGGTGGTGTTAATGCACCATATATCTGGTTAAAGACTCCAGATAAGATGACAAGCTGGGAATTCTTCGATTACCTTCTTGAAAAGGCTAATGTTGTTGGTACACCAGGTTCAGGATTCGGACCAAGTGGTGAAGGATACTTCAGACTGACAGCATTTGGTTCATACGAGAACACAGTTAAGGCACTTGAAAGAATCAAGGCGCTTTAATCAGTAATATAATAGGTATTAATAATAAAAATGCTGTGCGTTAACAAGATGATGTTAATGCACAGCTTTTTTTATAAAATTAATTAGCTTTTTTAGTTTCGTCTTTCTTCTCAGGTATAATCTTTACAATAACAGATTCAGCTCTGTTAGAAGCAACCTTTTCGACAAACATCCAGACATTACCAACAGTGATTTTATCACCGGCTTTAGGAAGTCTGTCAAGTCTTTCAACGATAAGTCCACCAACTGAATCGTTATCTTCCGACTCGAGCTTAGTACCAAGCTCATCGTTTAAATCGTCAAGCTTAAATGAGCCATCAACTCTGTATGTAGTATCATTAATCTTAGATAAAGCTTCCTTTTCGTCAGTATCATATTCATCACGAATTTCACCAACAATCTCTTCAAGCAGGTCTTCGGTAGTAATCATTCCTGATGTTGTTCCATATTCACTAAGGACAATGGCAATGCTTGTTGAACTTAACTGCATTTCCTTAAACAGGTCAGAAGTATTCTTCTGCTCAAATGTAAAGAATGGCTTTCTGATAATGTTCCTTATGTTAAATGTATCGTTATCAGAAGGATTGACAATTAAATCCTTAATATTAAGAATGCCAATTACATTATCAGGTGTATTCTCATAAATAGGAATACGTGTATACATTGTCTGCCTGAACAGAGAAATTATATCATCATATGATGAGCTGACATCAGCAAGAGTCATATCAATCCTTGGAATCATAACATCTTTAGCTGTTGAATCACCAAAATCAAAAAGGTTATTAATGATTTTCTTTTCATTAGATTCAATTACACCTTCCTGCTGGCTTACATTAACAATGGTTCGTATCTCATCCTCAGTAAATATATCTTTCTTCTTGTTATTGTCAATTCTTAATAACCATAAGAAGAAGCCTGCAAGGTGGTCTACTATGAATATAACAGGTGTAAGAACAATCATAAGCACCCATATTATAGGAGCATAAGCCATTGCCATATTAGTGGCATACATGTTGGCTGTATTCTTAGGTGTAATCTCACCAAATATAAGAACAAGAAGCGTAAGAACACCGGTAACAATACCTGTCGCTTTATTACCCCATACACTGATTGTAAATGATGTAGCTAATGCAGAACAGCTGATATTGACTATGTTATTGCCAATAAGAACAGCAGAGAGCATCTTTGCCGGCTGGTCAATAATCTTAATTACAAGAGCAGCCCTCTTATTACCCTCTTCAACTAAAGACAGCACTTTGATTCTGTTCACAGTGATAAATGAAGTCTCTGCAGATGAGAAAAATGCTGATAAAACCAATAAAATAACAATTGCAATAAGTTGGATGATACTATCCGTATCCAAGAAAAATCCCTCCAGTCATAAAATTAAAATATTTCTTTTCATTCTACAGTACGCACATTGTGCCGTCAAGTGCTATTAAAGAAAACAGGAGATAATCATAAGATAACATTTTTAATCATACAATTAATAAAAAGAGGACAACAAGGAAATCAATGGATTATATAAGAAAAATGGTGAAATCTCTTATTGCAGGATATGTAATAACGCTGCTTATGCTCGGACTTCTTACATATCTTATGAAAAAATTTATACTTGATGAAAAAGCAGTTGATAATATTATATTTGGAATATATGTGGCAGGAAGCTTTACTGGTGCAATGCTTAGTGCATGGATGATAAAAAGGAGGAGAGTGGCTGCAGGAATTATATATGGAGCAGTGTATATTACAGTGTTATTGGTAATAGCTGCAATAATGAAGAAACAGGCACCGGACAGTAGTAATAATATCGCCATGTCAGTAGCTGCATGTGTGGCTGCAGGGGCATTTGGTGGATTTTTCAGTCCATAATGTGGGTAATGATAATAACAAATAATTTTTTTGTGAAAAATTTTAAAAAATAAAAAAGGAAAAACACATGTTTTGTTGAATAATTAAATTGTGAGCTTTAAAATTAGTGTTTCAGTGCGGGAGGCACATACAGATGAACATTAGAGAGGAACAGGAAAAGAGGGAACATCTGATATTCAGCCCATATGCAAGCTTTTCTGACGAGTCAAGAGGACGCGACAGAGATGAAGAACCATGTCCTATGAGGACTATATATCAGAGAGACAGAGACAGAATTATTCATTGTAAGACATTCAGGCGTTTAAAGCATAAGACTCAGGTGTTTCTTGCACCAGAGGGAGACCATTATAGAACAAGACTGACTCATACCTTAGAGGTTGCCCAGATTGCAAGAAGTATAGCAAGGGCACTTAATCTTAATGAAGATCTGACAGAAGCTATTGCATTGGGGCATGACCTTGGACATACACCTTTTGGACATGCAGGTGAGAGAACACTTAATTCTTTATGTCCAATGGGATTTGCTCATTACAAACAGAGTATAAGAGTTGTTGAATTTCTTGAAAAGGATGGTCAGGGACTTAATCTTACATGGGAAGTGCGTGATGGAATATTGAATCATAGAACATCAGGCAATCCATCAACTCTTGAAGGAAAAGCAGTAAGACTATCAGATAAGATAGCGTATATTAATCATGATATAGATGATGGAATAAGAGCAGGGATATTGAAGGAAAGCGACATTCCTTCAGAATATACTGATGTTCTTGGTAATTCAACCAAGGAAAGACTTAATACCATGATTAGCGATATTATAATGAACAGCATAGGAAAGAATGATCTTGTAATGTCAGAGCCTGTACATAAAGCAATGACAGAATTAAGAAAATTCATGTTTGAAAGTCTGTATCTTAATCCGACAGCTAAAAGTGAGGAAGCGAAAGCAGATAAGCTGATAACAGAATTGTACAGATACTATGTTGCGAATACAGACAAACTGCCGGATACATATAAGAGATTTATAACAGAATTTGACGAAAGACCGGAGCAGGTTGTGTGTGATTATATAGCTGGCATGAGTGACCAGTATTCAATAAGTAAGTTTCAGGAAATCTTTGTACCAAAGGCCTGGAAGGGATGAAGTAATGTATTCGAGAGAAGTAATAGATGAAGTAATATCCCGGAATGATATTGTTGATGTTATATCCGGGTATGTCAAATTGAAAAAGAATGGAAGTTCATATACCGGACTATGTCCGTTTCATAATGAGAAATCACCATCATTTTCGGTTTCAGGACAGCGGCAGTTATATCATTGTTTTGGATGCGGCGCTGGGGGTAATGTCATAACATTTGTAATGGAATATGAGAATATGACATTCTTAGAGGCAGTTAAGATGCTGGGAGAGAGAGCCGGAGTTGCACTGCCGCAGACGTCTATGTCAGAAGAAGACCGCAAAGAAAGAGGGATAAGAGACAGGCTTTTAGAGATTAATAAGATTGCTGCCACATATTATTACAGGCAGCTTAGAAGTGAGAATGGGAAAGCCGGACTTGATTATCTTAAGAAGCGTGAATTGTCTGACAGTACGATTAACAGCTTTGGACTGGGGTATGCAACACAGTCAACAGGTAATCTGTACAAGCTGTTGAAGGACAAAGGTTATGATGATGATATTCTGAAGGAATCAGGACTTTTTACTTATGAGAGAGGCATTCATGAAAAGTTCTGGAACAGAGTAATTTTTCCAATTATGGATATTAATAATAAGGTCATAGGATTTGGTGGACGAGTTATGGGTGATGCCAAGCCAAAGTACCTTAATTCACCGGAGACAAGATTGTTTGACAAGAGCCGCAATCTGTATGGACTTAATATAGCAAGAACGTCAAGAAAGCCTAACATGATAATATGTGAAGGCTATATGGATGTTATATCAATGCATCAGGCGGGCTTTAACCAGGCGGTTGCGTCACTTGGAACGGCACTGACACCGGGACATGCAAGGCTGTTAAAGAGATATACAGATAATGTGCTTATAACTTATGACAGTGATGAGGCAGGAGTTAAGGCGGCACTTCGAGCAATACCGATTCTTAAGGAAGCAGGGCTTTCAACGAAGGTAATTAATATGCGGCCATATAAGGATCCTGATGAGTTTATTAAGGCTATGGGTGCAGAGGCATTTCAGGAAAGAATTGATAATGCAGAGAACAGCTTTATGTATGAGATAGGAACCATGTTAAGAAATTACGACAGGGGGGATCCGGAAAGCGAGACTGCATTTGAAAGAGAGGTTGCAGCAAAGCTTGTTACATTTAAAGAAAAGCTGGAACGTGATAATTACCTTAAAGCAGTGTGCAGGCAGTTTATGATACCAGAAGATGGCATGAGGCAGATGGTATCAAGACTTGGTAATCAGGAAGGGATTATTTCAAGAAATGCAGGTGCAGGTACTCCGCAGCCAACTGTTGAGCGTAAGCCGAAGAAGAAGCGTGAAGATGGTTTAAGACAGGCAGAGAAAATGCTTCTTACATGGCTCATAAGTGACAGGGACATATTTGATAAGGTTGCAGGTTACATTAAGCCAGAGGATTTTATTGACCCGTTATTTTCGGGTGTGGCAGAGAAAGTATATGAACAGTATGGGACAGGAAATATAAGTCCTGCTGCAATTATAGCTGATTATGCAACAACAGAAGAACATACGGAAGTCGCAGCAATGTTTTCGGCAGACCTCGATGAGAGCCTTAATAATCTGGAAAGAGAAAAGACTCTTAATGACATTGTTATCAGAATTAAGGCTAACAGCCTTAATCATGAACTTAATAAGACTGTAGATCCGAAGCGTATGCAGGAGATAATAATTGAACAGCAGAAGCTGAATCAGATTCATATTAAGTTATAAATATATAGAGCGTGTTACGCGAAGAAGAATGGAGAAGAGAAATGGCTAAGAAAATGGTAGAAACATTAGAAGAGAATGTTAAGGAGACTAAGGAAGAAAAGACAACAGAAAAGAAGACTCCTGCAAAAAAAGCAGCAGCAAAGAAGACAACTAAGAAAGATGAGATTAAAGAAGAAGTAAAAGAAGAGACAGAAAACAGTGACGCAGATGATGCAGAAGCACAGGAAGCTAAATTCTGGGAGAAGATAGAGGGTATTCTTGCAATAGCCAAGAAGAAAAAGAATGTACTTGATTATCAGGAAATTATGACATATTTTCAGGATACAGATTTTGAAGCTGACAGAATGGAGAAGGTATTTGAAATTCTTGAGCTAAAAAAAGTAGATGTAAGAATGAATGATGTACCTGATGAAGATGAGGATATTATTCTTGATGATGAAGATGAGATTGATATTGAGAAGATAGATCTTTCTGTTCCTGATGGAATCGGTCTTGATGATCCAGTAAGAATGTATCTGAAGGAGATAGGTAAAGTACCTCTTCTTAGTGCTGATGAAGAGATTGAATATGCCAAGAGAATGGAAGAAGGAGATGAGGAAGCCAAGAAAAGACTTGCAGAAGCTAACTTAAGACTTGTTGTAAGTATTGCAAAACGTTATGTTGGACGTGGTATGCAGTTCCTTGATCTTATTCAGGAAGGTAACTTAGGTCTTATAAAGGCTGTTGAGAAATACGATTACAGAAAAGGATTCAAGTTCAGTACATACGCTACATGGTGGATCAGACAGGCTATTACAAGAGCTATAGCTGACCAGGCCCGTACTATAAGAATTCCTGTTCATATGGTAGAGACAATTAACAAGCTTGTAAGAGTACAGAGACAGCTGCTTCAGGAACTTGGAAGAGAACCATCACCAGAGGAGATTGCAGAGAATATGGATATTCCTGTAGAGAGAGTAAGAGAGATTCAGAAGATTTCGCAGGAACCGGTATCTCTTGAGACACCTATTGGTGAAGAGGAAGATAGCCATCTTGGAGATTTCATTCAGGATGATAATGTTCCTGTTCCGGCAGAGGCAGCAGCTTCTACACTTCTTAAGGAACAGCTTGTTGAAGTACTTGGAACTCTTACAGAAAGAGAGCAGAAGGTATTAAGATTAAGATTTGGTATGGATGATGGAAGAGCAAGAACTCTTGAGGAAGTTGGTAAAGAATTCAATGTAACAAGAGAACGTATCAGACAGATTGAAGCCAAGGCATTAAGAAAGTTAAGACACCCAAGCCGCAGCCGTAAGTTAAGAGATTATCTTGATTAGGATTAAGCTATGGTAAGAATATCGGACAGATTAAGAACAGTTGCACATATGTGTAATAAGGGCGCAGTCGTGGCTGACATAGGTACAGACCACGGCTATCTTCCTATATATCTTGTGCAGGAAGGAATAGCTCCGTCTGCTATTGCGATGGATTTAAGAAAAGGTCCGCTCGAAAAAGCAAAGAAGCATATATGTGATAATTGTTTAGAGGACAGAATACAGACAAGACTTTCAGACGGATTGGAAAAGCTTTCAGAGAATGAAGCTGATATTATAACCATATGTGGTATGGGTGGCAGGCTTATAGCTGATATTGTAACTAAGGGAATGAATGTTATTACCCGGAATACAACACTTATAGTATCACCGCAGTCAGAAGTAGGAGATTTCAGACATTTTCTTGTTTCACAGAGATTGGTTGTTGATGATGAGAAGATGCTTAAGGAAGACGGTAAGTATTATTTTATTATCAAATGCAGAAAGTCAGACGAAAATGTTTATTCTGAATACAGTGAGACGCAATATCAGTACGGATGGAAGCTTTTAGAGAACAAAGATAAGACTCTTTATGAATATCTTATAAAAGAGAAAGAGACTAATGATGGGATAAGTAACAGTCTTAAGAAAGATGAGAGTAATCCTACGGTTAAGTTAAGATTACAGCAGCTTTCGCAGAAGAATAATATAATTATGGATGCATTGTCATATTATGACTGATGCGTAAGAGGAGGATGCTATGGGAATGACACTGGCACAGCTTGCAGCAGAGAAGCAGAACGAATATAAGGATGAGATTATACTCGCTAATGTTAATGGTAAGCTTAAAGAACTTGGAGAAGAATATATCCCTGATAGTGATGTTACATTTGTTACAACTTCGACATCAATAGGTAATGAGACATACAGAAGAAGCGTGGTTCTTCTTATGCTTGCAGCCATAGATAAGATACACAGGAATATTGACAGAGTTGTTGTTGAATATTCTTTAAGTAAGGGATTGTACTGTACATTTGATGGAGACTTCAGACCCGACAAAGAGTTTATAGATGAAGTTAAGTCAGTTATGTACAGTATGGTTGAGAAGGATCTTCCAATCAAGAAAGAGCTGATGAAGATATCTGATGCTATGAATCTTTTTAAAGAAAAAGGAATGACAGATAAGACATCACTGTTCAAATACAGAAGAAGTTCATTTGTTAATGTGTATGACCTGAATGGCTACAAAGATTATTTCTACGGATATATGGCATCTTCTACAGGCATGCTTGGGGTATTTGACATATTCCTGTATGACGAGGGAATAGTGTTACAGCTTCCGGTTAAGAACGCACCTCTTGAAGTTCCTGAATTTAATCCACAAACAAAGCTGTTTAATGTGTTAAAGGAAAGCACAAGCTGGGCAAAGATGCTTGGCATGTCTACGGTTGGAGAACTTAATGACCATATAACTAATGGGGATATGACTTCTTTTATGCTTACGCAGGAGGCACTTCAGGAACAGAAAATTGTTGAGATAGTTGATGAGATAAAGAAAAGACCGCATACTAAATTCATCATGATAGCTGGTCCATCTTCTTCAGGAAAGACAACATTTTCACATAGATTATCAATTCAGCTTATGGCTAATGGATATAAGCCACACCCAATTGCTGTCGATAATTACTTTGTTGAAAGAGAGCAGACACCTATTGATGAGAATGGTGATTACAATTATGAAGACCTTCATGCAGTAGACATTGAACTTTTTAATAAGCATATGACCAGACTTCTTAACGGAGAAAAAGTGGAGCTGCCGGAATTTAACTTTAAGTTCGGAAGAAAGGAATATAACGGTAATTTCTTACAGTTAGGGGAAGAGGATGTTCTTGTAATAGAAGGAATCCATTGCCTTAATGATGAATTATCATATTCACTTCCAATAGATAGTAAGTTCAAGATATATATCAGTGCACTTACACAGCTTAATGTAGATGAACATAACAGGGTATCAACTACAGATGGAAGACTTTTAAGAAGGCTTGTAAGAGATTACAGGACAAGAGGAGCATCTGCAAAGAAGACTCTTTCAATGTGGGAGTCTGTAAGAAGAGGCGAAGAGAAGAACATCTTCCCATTCCAGGAGCAGGCGGATGTTATGTTTAACTCAGCAATGCCATATGAACCATGTGTATTAAAACCATTCGTTGAGCCTATACTTTTCCAGGTAACAGAAGCTGACCCTGAATATCAGGAAGCAAACAGGCTGCTTAAGTTCATGAACTATTTCCTTCCATGCGGCTACGAGAACGTACCAATCGATTCTATATTACGGGAATTCGTAGGCGGAGGATGTTTCAAGGTGTGATGATTGTAAATAAAAACACCCAGGGCTTAGTGCTCTGGGTGTCTGCTTTCAAGTGAATTTCTGTATTCACGGGACATCTCAAAAAGACTTGCGACATAGCCTGGGGTCTTTTTATTGATGTTATCTTTAATTGTTTCAAGCATTTCAATATACTGTTCAAGAATGTTGCTGATTGCAGAGCTGTTAGTCAAACATATCTGTTCCCACATTTCAGGAGAAGAAGCTGCAACTCTTGACATGTCACGAAAGCAACCTGCGGCAAGTAACTGCATATGCTTTTCTTCGTCATCATTATCTGATACTACATGAACGAGTGCAGTTGATAAAAGATGTGGAACATGGCTTATGGCGGCTACTGATTTATCGTGTACATGATAGTCCATGACAATAGGGTTCATGCCAACATCTGATGCAAATTGTTTCATGAATTCGATTTTTTCAGGCTTGGTTTCTTTGGTCGGTGTGATTATGTACCTTGCACCTTTTATAATTGATGAACTTGAATTTTCATAACCTGTTTTTTCGGAGCCGGCCATAGGATGTCCACCAATAAAGCGGTCATTAAGTCCTAATGAATCTGCTGCTTCATGTATGATAGTCTTGACACTCCCAACGTCAGTAATTATGCAGTCCGGATTGGCAATGGCTTTTAATTTTGTAAGATATTCTGTGATAGTAATTACAGGTGTGCATAACAGGATTATGTCACACTGTGTAAATGTTTCATCTACCGCAGGTGCGGCAACATCAACAATACCATCAGCAACCGCGGCTTTAACCGGTTCTAGATGTCTGCTTGTGGCAGTTATATGATAATCCCTGCCACTTTCTTTAAGGGCATGGGCTAAGGCTCCTGCAATGAGTCCGAAACCTATGAATCCAACCTTTGTCTTCATATGTTATAACCTCCATGTAAGAAATATTAATATTCATGTGAATAGTGGTATTTTAACACTTTAAAGCGATAATGTAAAGGCGGCTATTTAATTGACAAATTAAAGTGATGTGTGTAGAATGTTTTTATGCGTTTTTAAGGAGGAATGTGTTATGTCGGCAGTATATAACCACAAAACAGTTGAAAAGAAGTGGCAGCAGATATGGCAGGATGAAAAAGCCTTTGCTGCAACTAATGATTATTCAAAACCAAAGTATTATGCACTTGTGGAGTTCCCATATCCATCAGGACAGGGGCTTCATGTAGGTCATCCAAGACCATATACAGCGCTTGATATCGTAGCAAGAAAGAGAAGAATGCAGGGATATAATGTTTTATATCCAATGGGTTGGGATGCATTTGGTCTTCCAACAGAGAACTATGCTATTAAGAACAAGATTCACCCTAAGATAGTTACTAAGAATAATATAGATCATTTTAAGGAACAGCTTCAGTCAATTGGTTATTCATTTGACTGGGACAGAGAGATTAATACTACAGATCCTGATTATTATAAGTGGACTCAGTGGATTTTCCTTAAGCTTTTTAAGGCTGGACTTGCATATAAGCAGGAGATGCCTATCAACTGGTGTACTTCATGTAAGGTAGGTCTTGCTAATGAAGAAGTAGTTAATGGTGTATGTGAAAGATGTGGTTCACCTGTTGTCCGTAAGGTCAAGAGTGAGTGGATGCTTAAGATTACTGATTATGCAGATAAGCTTATAGAAGGACTTGACCATGTCGATTATATCGAGAGAGTTAAGACACAGCAGAAGAACTGGATTGGACGTTCTACAGGTGCTGAGGTTGATTTTGCAATTGCTGGTAAGGAAGATAAGTTAAGAATATATACAACAAGATGCGATACACTTTTCGGTGTTACTTATATGGTTGTATCACCAGAGCATCCATATCTTGATAAGTATAAGGATGAGATTAAGAACTGGGATGAAATAGAAAGCTATAGAGAGCAGGCTTCAAGAAAGTCAGATTTCGAGAGAGCAGAGCTTGCAAAGGATAAGACAGGTGTAGAGATTGACGGACTTAAGGCAGTTAATCCGGTTAATGGCAAGGAAGTTCCAATCTGGGTATCAGATTATGTACTTATGAGCTATGGTACAGGTGCTATCATGGCTGTTCCTGCTCACGATGAAAGAGACTGGGAGTTTGCCAAGAAATTTAACCTTCCTATCATTCAGGTTGTAGCAAAGAACGGTGAAGAAGTTGATGTTAATGAGGCAGCATTTACAGATGTAGCAACAGGTGTTCTTATTAATTCGGATTTCATTAACGGACTTGAAGTTAAAGAAGCTAAGGAAAAGATGATTGAATTCCTTACAGAAAAGGGAATTGGTAATGCAAAGGTTAATTATAAGCTCCGTGACTGGGTATTCTCTCGTCAGAGATACTGGGGAGAGCCTATTCCAATTGTTCATTGTGACAAATGTGGCTATGTTCCAGTTGATGAGAGCGAACTTCCATTACTTCTTCCAGAGGTAGAAAGTTATATGCCTACAGATAATGGAGAATCACCTCTTGCAGCCATGACAGACTGGGTTAATACAACATGCCCATGCTGTGGCGGACCAGCTAAGAGAGAGACTGATACAATGCCTCAGTGGGCTGGATCATCATGGTATTTCTTAAGATATACAGATCCACATAACACAGAGACACTCGCAAGTCAGGAAGCACTTAAGTACTGGCTTCCGGTAGACTGGTATAATGGAGGAATGGAGCATACAACATTACACTTACTCTATTCAAGATTCTGGCACAGATTCCTTTACGACCAGAAGGTTGTACCTTGCCCAGAGCCATATCAGAAGAGAACATCCCACGGTATGATTCTAGGTGAGAACGGCGAGAAGATGAGTAAGTCAAGAGGCAATGTTGTTAATCCTGATGATATCGTAAGAGATTATGGTGCAGATACATTAAGAACATACGAGATGTTTATCGGTGCATTTGACGCAGCAGCTTCATGGTCAGAGGATGGCGTTAAGGGCTGCCGCAGATTCTTAGACAGAGTATGGAAGCTTCAGGATATAATGACTGATGAGGAAGGTTTCTCTAAGGAATTTGAGACAAAGATGCATCAGACAATTAAGAAAGTTTCATTTGATTATGAGAATCTGAAATACAATACAGCTATTGCACAGCTCATGACTATGCTCAATGATTTCAGCAAGGCAGGTAAGATTACTAAGGGAGAACTCAAGACATACCTTATCTTACTTAATCCGGTTGCTCCACACATTACAGAAGAGATGTGGGAAGCAATCGGCGAGAACGGAAGAGTATATCAGCAGACATGGCCTGAATACGATGAAGCTAAGACAGTTGAGTCAATGGTTGAGATAGCAGTCCAGATTAATGGAAAGACTAAGGCTACTATCAATATTGCAAAGGATGCTGACAAGGACAGTGTAATTGCTGCAGCTAAGGAAGCACTTGGAAGCAGGCTTTCTGGTAACATTATTAAAGAAATATATGTACCGGGAAGAATTGTTAATATTGTTGCAAAGTAATTAAGAATAATAAAATATTAATTCATATTAAGAAGAGAGAGAAGCTCAGGCAGAAGCCTGAGCTCTTTTTCGCTTAGCTGCCCAGACATACTGTTGATGACTAACTGACAATCTTCTTTTGTGAAGGTTATACCGGATTTCTTAGCTTTATCATTGATTGCAAACAGAAGAGGGATGATTTCATCATTTTTCTTTCCCTGGGATAAAGTCTTGAATTCGTTGAGAAGAAGCTGCTTTCTAAAATCTAATTCTGACATAAAATCCTCCAAATATTAAAGATTAAGATTGTTTAACTGTTCTGTATAAGCTTCATACATTTTTTGCTGGGCAGGATTAAGAAAACTATTACTGCCATTCTGATCACGATTTAAAATGTTGAACAAATCGGACATTTTATTATAGTTCTTAAAATTACTCAGAATATTCCGGAGATTGTCTGGACAGTAAGTAAGAATAACATTCATGATATTTTCATCTGAAAGTATATCCTGTATGGAACTGTTTAAAGAAAGGTGGGGCTTTGCAGAACATGCCGCAATACGAAGGCTTTCCGGGCGGCTGTAATAGTTCATTGTACATGAAAATTCATATGCACGGAGCAGAGGACTGAGTGTCTGCTGGGTATTAAATTCCATAAAAGGAAGAATTGCTTTGGCAAGCTGTATGAATTGTGGCAGTGTCTGCATATCAAATTCTGTTATGGGAAGTTCTTTCATGTGAACTCTCGGCGGAATATTTTATTCTATATATATTAGGTTATATGTCTTAATTATTCCTATAAGTCTTAGCAATTAATAAATAAGCCCATATAATATATAAAAAAGGAATTATGATATGGTAATTAATATGGATGTTCAGGACAATGGCAATATACTTGTTGAAGAAGAGAATACCATATATGAAATAGATGGAAAATGTATGATGGAACGAAATAATAATTAATATATAAGGGCTGCCGTTTAAGGCAGCCCCATATTAAATAATTACTGGCATCCGCATCCACTGTTGCATCCACATCCGCTGTTGCATCCGCAACCAAAGCCATTGAGGAAGTTAGTTCCATTGCCACAGCCACAGCATAAGAAGAGGAGAATTATAATCCAGAAGGAATTGCAACCATTTCCATAACCATTGTTGCATCCACATCCGTTATTTCCGTCAAAGAGGAGAAGGAGAATGATAATCCATACAATAGAATTGCAGTTATCTCCACATCCGCCGCATCCTCCGCAGTTTGTTGCTGCTAAATCACTCATGTAAAAGTCCTCCAAAATTAATCTACAATACAATATTATGGCTTACAGCATGACCCTGTTACACAGTATATGAAAATTTTATTGCAATCTTTAGGAAATTATTATATTCTAAATATAGTGCGTTTAAATGGAAAAGCACTATAAATATTAGCAAAGAGTGGGATGAATATTATGAAAGTATCGGTTATTATACCTTCACTGAATCCTGATAATAAGCTTGTAGCTGTAGTTGATGCTTTACTTGAAGAAGGCTTTAAGGACATCATTATTGTTAATGATGGAAGTGATGAGGAACATATGGCTCCTTTTAATGAAGTAGCAGCACATAGTGAATGTACAATTCTTACACATGAAGTTAACAAGGGAAAAGGAAGAGGCTTGAAGACTGCATTTGAATTCTGCCTTGAGAATAGAAAAGATATTGATGGAGTTGTGACAGTAGATGGTGATAATCAGCATCGTGCCAAAGATATTAAGAAATGCAGTGAAACTATGGTCAGTACAGGAAATGTCGTTTTAGGCGTAAGGGATTTTACTGGTGATGATGTACCGGCAAGAAGTAAATTTGGCAATAATATGACTAGTGGAGTATTTAAGGTGCTTTGCAGATTGAATATTTCGGACACACAGACCGGCTTAAGAGCAATACCTTACAAGTACCTTGAGACATTTGACAAGGTAGAAGGCGAACGATTTGAGTATGAGACTAATATGCTGCTTGCTTTCAAAAAGTATAATATTGGATTTCAGGAAGAATCGATAGAAACTGTGTACATAGAAGATAATTCATCATCACATTTTAATCCTGTCAAAGATTCAATTAAGATATACAAAGTGATATTTAAATATTTATTTAAAAGCACAGGCATGAAATATGTAGGAAGCTCTATTGCTTCGTGGGCTATAGATAATATAATATTTAATGTGCTTGAATTTGTGCTTATAGGGCTTACAGTCAGCTTAAGAATATTCATAAGTACAGCAGCGGCAAGAGTGCTTTCATCAGTTTTTAATTTCTCGCTTAACAGAAATGCAGTATTTAAATCACAGTCCGGTCTTAAACAGACGGTGGTAAGATATTACATTTTATGGTTCTGTCAGCTTGCTTGTTCTTATGCTTTGGTGTATATTGCTACAAAGCTGCTGGCATTAAGCATTGTGCTTTCAGGAATTGCCAAGATAATAATTGATCTTGCATTGTTCTTTGTAAGTTATCAGATTCAGAAAAGATGGGTTTTTAAGTAACGGTTTAGGAGGAAGTTATAGTGGCAAAAAGAAAGAATAATATTGACGATATAGATATCGTTGATGATTTTGAACTTGAAGATATTGATGATTTTGATCCGTTTGATGTTTTAGATGACAGCTATGAAGATGAAAAGTCGTATGGTAACGATAAGCCACAGGGTGGCAATACATCTAATAGAAGAAATAAAAATAAAAAGAAGAATCCAGTTCTTGTATGGGCAGGAAGAGTCGGTGCGACACTTTTGTCAACTATTCTTATTCTGGTGATATTTCTGTATGCTGTTATGGCAATGCTTGTGTATGGACCATCTAAGACAGCAAAGATTCAGTTTGTACTTTCTGTACAGGAGACAAGTGCAATAGGATTTCTTGCTAACTGGTTCTGCTCTCAGGATGAGATAGACCAGATTAAGGCCAATAACGCAATTAAAGATACAGATGAGATAACAGATGCGGGACTTGTAAATATTGATACAGCAGCCCAGGATCCAGAAACTCCTGATATTGAGATTGTGGACGTAAAGGGCGCTACATATTCTGGAAAACTCATGATTGTAAAAGATCCAAGCAGATTATTTGTGGGAACAGTTCCTGAATTTACCAATGGAAATGGAATGGTTGTTGCAGATATTGCAAAGAGATATGATGCAATCGGCGGAGTTAATGGCGGAGAATTTGTTGATGGGGAAACAACTTATACAGCAATGCCGATTGGTCTTGTAATGAAAGACGGAGAGATTCTTAATGATAATGGCGGAACATCTCATGTTACCGGAATTACATTTGATAATAAGCTTGTTCTTGGTAATATGAATGCTGCAAAGGCAAAGGAACTTAATATAAGAGACTGCGTAAGCATAAGCAATCATATTGGTCCATTTCTTATTGTTAATGGAGAGGCTCAGGATATTGTTGGTATTGCAGGGGGAACTAATCCAAGAACTGCCATAGGACAGACAGCAGATGGAAAGATTCTTCTTCTTGCAGTAGATGGAAGACAGCCTAACAGTATAGGTGCTACATTTTCAGACCTACAGGATATTATGGCACAGTATGGAGCTGTAAATGCATCTACAATGGACGGTGGAACATCAACACAGATGTATTATGATGGGGAAGTAATAAATGTACCATATTCACCAACAGGCCCAAGAAGCTGTCCGACAGCATTTTTAATTAAGTAAGGAGGAGAGTAGTATGCCAAGAAATAATAAAAGAAAAAAGAAGCTTTCAAATTTTAAAAAATTCTTATGTATATACTGTGGAATTCTTCTTCTTGCAGGTGTGATTACATTAATTATGCTTCATAGTCTTTTAAAAGATTATGAAGAGGGAATGCCGTCAGGAGCAATGGATAAGATTGTGAATCAGTTTACTCCTGATGGTATTGGAAAGCTTTTATCAGATAATAGTGTGAAAGTAAATGAGTTTGAAACAAATGATACAATAACATCATATTTTACGGATAAGTTAAATGACGGTACAGTATCATATAAGAAGAAGGCTGGTGAATATTCTGAAAAAACTCCTGTGTATGTAGTATATGCGGGTGATACGCCGATAGCAAAGGTTGAACTTAAATCAGCAGGAAAGAATGCACATAAATTTAATAAATGGACTCTTGGAACTGTTTCTTTTGGAGATTTTACAAAGAACCTTGCAGAAGTTAAAATAACAGCTCCAACAGGTGCTGATGTTTATATTAATGGAGTACAGGTTACTGATACATACAAGACAGAGTCAGAAGTTAAGTTTGCACCTTGTCTGCATGTGTCTGATTATGTTACGGTACCAACTAATGATGTGTATGATGTAGGACAGCTTATAGCACAGCCGGATATAACAGCAAAGCTTAATGGTAAGGATCTGACAGTTGATTATGACAAGAAGACAGGATATACAATTTACTATCCGTCGGACGATGAATTGTATAAAAGTATGGAATCTAGGATATATACAATAGCGGAGCAGTACGGAGCTTATATTATCAACAGGGGAAGTCTTTCTAAGCTTTCAAGCTATATGGTTGGTACTGCGGCTGAATATGTAAGTGACATTCCAGCTATATGGGCATACCTGTGGGGTAAGTCATATACTTATCAGTTCAACAATGAATCTATTACTAATTTCAGAAAGTATTCAGACAAATGTTTCTCATGTGATGTATATTATGACCTTTATGTTGATTACAAGACAGGTAATACAACATATAAGACATCGCTTACATATACATTTGTAAAACAGAATGGTACATGGATGCTGGCTGATTTCTTAATTAATTAATATAAAAATATAAGCCGTTCTAATCGTATGTGGTTGGAACGGCTTTTTTAACAAAAAATTTATGGATTTTATTGTATATAAGATGTAAAATCTAATTCGAAAACAATTATTACATAAGATTTGGAGATGAATATGTCGGAGTCTAATAAACGTAATTTTATAGTTCATGGAAGTATTCTCGCAATTGCAGGTATTCTTGTCAGGATAATAGGCATGCTTTACAGAATTCCTGTAGTTAACATTATAGGAAGTGAAGGCAATGGTATATATGGAGCTGCTTTCAACATATATAATATAATGCTTGTGTTGTCTTCGTACGGACTGCCAATGGCTGTATCAAAGCTTGTGTCAGCAAGATTTACAAAGAAAAGATATAAAAGTGCTGCTAAAGTATTAAGATGTTCTTTAATGGTTGCAGTGTGTACAGGAGGTATCGCAGCACTTCTTGTATTTTTTGGCGCTTCATTTATAGAGAATGTTATATATGGAGGAGGGCTTCCGGGACTTGCGGTTCCATTAAGGATTCTTGCACCGACAATATTCCTTGTTGCAATTCTTGGGGTTATAAGAGGATTCTTTCAGGGACAGAGTACAATGATTCCAACTGCCGTATCGCAGATACTTGAGCAGATTGTTAATGCGATTGTTAGTATTGCAGCAGGATATGGAATGATGAAAGCATTTGCTTCATCACCTGATGTGGCAGCATATGGCGCTGCAGGAAGTACGCTTGGTACTGCTATGGGAGCGCTTACGGCTGTTTTATTCATGGGATTTTTGTATGCGATATATACACCGACATTTAACAGACTGAAAAGAAAAGACAGACATACAGAGAACCAGAGCACAGGGCAGATTTGTAAGATAATCATATATACAATGATACCAATTATACTTGGACAGACATTTTATCAGATAAGTGCTTTGATAGACGATGTAATGTTTAGCAATATAATGGTTGGAAGAGATGTTACTAAGAGCATATCTATGGATCTTGGTAATTTCAGTTCAAGCTACAGCCTGCTTATAGGAATTCCACAGGGGGTTGCATCTGCAATGTCTGCTTCGATGCTGCCTAGCGTTGTTGCATCATTTACAGACAGGGATTATGATTCTATATATGATAAGATTACTAAGACATTAAAGACTAACATGTTTATTGCTGTTCCATCATTTGTAGGGCTGTTTATTATAGGTCAGCCTATAATAAAGCTGTTATTTTCCCGCTATAACAGCGTTCAGGGTGGAATGATGTTAAAAATAGGTGCGATTGCGGTAGTATTCTATACACTCTCTACAGTTACAAGTACAGCACTGCAGGGAATTGACCGTGTAAATGTACCAATGATTCATTCATCTATATCACTTGCTGTTCATATTGTGCTGGTATTCGTGCTTCTTAAGTTCTCAGCACTAGGAATATATGCAGTGGTTATAGGTAATGCAACATTTCCAATATTAATATTTATACTTAATCTAAGAACCTTATATCAAGAGATTGATTATACGATGCCGTATATAAGTGTATTTGCAAAACCAGGTATATCGGCACTTGTAATGGGCGTGTTTACATGGCTTTCATATAAGGGAATGTATACACTTACATCATCTAATGTTCTGGCACTGGTAATAGCCTTTATGGTTGCATTAATAACATATTTTGGTCCTTACTATGCTTTAACTAAGATGAGAGTATTTGAATAAAGCAGGAATGTGATTCCTGACTGGAAAGGAATAATATGCTTTGTGAGAATTGTCATCAGAATGAAGCTTCAATTCATTATACAGAAATAATTAACGGAGTTAAGAAGGAACACCATATATGCATGGATTGTGCAAGAAGGCTTAATTTTGCAGGAATGTCAGACAGTTCAGATGCGGAGTTTCCATTTGTAAGGCTTCTGACGGGTCTGCTGGCTGGTAATTCAGCCCAGGTGGAAGATGGTCCTATGATGCATATCAGATGCCCTGGTTGTGGAATGACATTTGATGAATTTACTATGGTTGGTAAATTTGGTTGTGCTGAGTGCTATGGGGTATTTGGACCTCTTATTGAGGATAATATGAAAAGACTGCATGGAGATTCAGTTCATAGGGGAAAGATATATAAGAAGTACTCAGGGCTGTCTGATGGAAATAATGAGACAGATACTCTGCCAGTCATGCAGGATGAAAATGATGATTATGAAAGTCGTATCAGGGAACTGGGGATAAAGTTAAGAGAGGCTGTTGAGATAGAGAATTATGAAGAGGCAGCCAGATTAAGGGACATGATTCACCAGTTAAAGAAAATGGATAATACGGATGATTCAACACAGGGAGGCGGTCACGATGCTTAGATGGTTTGAAGAGGGCGGCAATAACTCTGATGTTGTTATATCAAGCAGAGTAAGGCTTGCCCGTAATATTAATGGATATAATTTTTCTTACAAGATGTCAGACACAGATGCTAAAAAGCTGGTAAAAAATGTTACTGACCAGTTAAAGACAGTGTCGCCAATAAGCGGTTATAATTCATATAATTTTGACTATCTTGATGCTTATCAGAAGATGGGCATGAGGGAGAGACATGTTATAAGTCCGTATCTTGAAAAGCAGGATTACGCAGCAGGATTTGTTGCACCTGATGAAGATGTGTCAATAATGATTAATGAAGAGGATCATATAAGAATACAGGCATTTGCTGCTGGAATGAATATGCAGAAAGCGTATACACTGGCTGATAAGATGGATGATGTTATCGGAGATGTACTTGACTATTCGTATGATCAGAAGTTTGGCTATCTTACAACCCTTCCATCTAATGCAGGTACAGGAATGAGAGCAAGTTATATGCTACATTTGCCAGCACTTGCAGGAAATGATAAAATATCAGGGCTGATTCCTGAGGTTGGAAGATTCGGACTTGTGCTAAAAGCAATGGAGGGTGACAATAACAGAGCTTTAGGTGATATATACCAGCTTACTAATCTGGTAACACTTGGAAAGAGTGAGAAAGATATAATTGACAATCTGGATAATATAGCAGAACAGATTATTGCACAGGAAAGAAATTACAGGAAGCAGTATATTACAAAAAGAAAAATGACAGCACTTGATATGGTGTACAGGTCATATGGTGTGTTAAAATATGCCAGAAAGGTTACACTTAATGATGGAGAGCTGCTGCTTTCCCAGATAAGATTCGGACTTGCATCAGGGCTTATTAAGGCTGACGGATTTGATGAGAGTAATATATATCAGCTTATGATTGGAATTCATCCGGCAAATCTTCTTATGATTTCTAACAAGGATATGGATGAAGAGGAACTGGAAGTGTCACGAGCTGATTTTATAAGAGAACATCTTCCAACAATACATTAACAGATATTTACGAAATCAATCATAGAAAGGGTTATAGATATGCAGAGCAGATTTACCAGCAAAGCGCAGGAGGCACTTAATTATGCGGCAGATACAGCGGCTATGTTAGGTCATGGTTATATAGGTTCAGAGCATCTTCTTATAGGACTTATCAAAGCGGAGGGCGGACTTGCATCTTCAGTTCTTCTTAGCAATGATATTACGGATGAGAAGATAATTAATCTTGTTTGCCAGCTTATAGCACCAGATAGTGTAGTTAATGTTAAAGAACCATCAGGATATACTCCAAGGGTTAGACATATACTCGACAATGCAGCACGAGAGGCAGCAAGATTTAAGTCAGAGCTTATAGGAACAGAACACATTTTAATAGCAATAATAAAAGAAACAGACAGCGTAGCTTCAAGGCTTCTTAATACTATAGGGGTTCCTGTCAAGAAGATGTATGTTGATCTTCTTATGGCTATGGGAGAAGATGCCGGCAGGGTTAAAGAAGATTTCCAGAATGGAAGACCAAGAGGAAATGATAAAAAAAGCACAGCAACTCTTGACCAGTACAGCAGGGATCTTACACAGATGGCAAGAGAAGGCAGATTGGACCCTGTTATTGGCAGGGAAGAAGAGATTCAGAGGGTTATTCAGATATTGAGCAGAAGAACTAAGAATAATCCTTGCCTTATAGGTGAACCGGGAGTTGGTAAGACTGCCATAGCAGAAGGACTTGCAGCCAGAATAGTTGAAGGAAATGTGCCTGAGACAATTAAGGACAAGCGTCTTCTGACATTAGATTTGTCAGGTATGGTTGCCGGTTCTAAGTACAGGGGTGAATTTGAGGAAAGAATCAAGAAGGTAATAGCAGAGGTTAAAAATGCTGGAAATGTATTACTTTTTCTGGATGAGATTCACACAATAATAGGTGCAGGAGGAGCAGAGGGAGCAATAGATGCGTCTAATATATTAAAACCATCTCTTGCAAGAGGAGAAATCCAGCTTATTGGTGCTACAACTCTTGAGGAGTATAGAAAACATATTGAGAAGGATGCTGCTCTTGAGAGAAGATTCCAGCCTGTTAAGGTTGAAGAACCTACGGCAGAAGAGGCAATTCAGATATTAAGAGGCCTTAAGGGCAGGTATGAAGAGCATCATCATGTTACAATTACAGATGAGGCAGTAGTTGCAGCTGTTAAGTTATCTAAGAGATATATCAATGACAGATTCCTTCCTGATAAGGCTATTGATCTTATTGATGAAGCATCTTCTAAGACAAGGCTTGATGCATATGTAATGCCTGATGAGATTAAGACATTAGAGGCACAGATAGAACAGCTTACCAAGGATAAGGAAGAAGCAATAAAGTCAGAAGCTTATGAGCAGGCTGGTGAAATTAAGAAGAAACAGTTAAAGAAAAAAGAACAGCTTGAAAAGATGACAAAGCAGTGGCAGGATAGTATCAATAAGAATAATCTTATTGTCGATGAAGATGAGATTGCTTCTGTTGTATCGACATGGACAAAGATTCCTGTACAGAGAATTGCACAGGCAGAGTCTGAGCGTCTTATGAAACTGGAAGAAACTTTACACAACAGGGTTATAGGACAGGACGAGGCTGTTGCAGCTGTTGCTAAGGCAATACGAAGAGGAAGAGTGGGACTTAAAGATCCTGACAGACCAATTGGCTCATTCCTTTTCTTAGGACCTACAGGTGTTGGAAAAACAGAACTTTCAAAGGCACTGGCAGATGCAATGTTTGGTACAGAGAATTCTCTTATAAGAGTTGATATGTCAGAATTTATGGAGAAGCATACAGTGTCAAAGCTTATAGGTTCACCTCCAGGATATGTAGGATATGATGAGGGAGGACAGCTTAGTGAGAAAGTAAGAAGAAATCCATACTCTGTAATTCTTTTTGATGAAGTTGAGAAAGCTCACCCGGATGTATTTAATGTACTTTTACAGGTGCTTGACGACGGGCATATCACTGATTCAACAGGCAGAGTTATAGATTTCAAGAATACTATAATTATAATGACTAGCAATGCTGGAGCTGAAAATATTGTATCGCCTAAATCACTGGGATTCTCGTCAGGAATGACTGAGCAGCAGAATCATGAGGAGATGAAGGGCAAGGTTATGGACGAGGTTAAGAGAATATTCAAGCCAGAATTCATTAACCGAATAGATGATATAGTTGTATTCCATGTTCTTGGAAAAGAGCAGATAGCACAGATTGTCGATATAATGATTGCCAATGTCAATAAGCGTATTATGGAACAGATGAAATTATCAATAGAGCTTGATGATGCAGCTAGACAGTGGCTTGTCGATAAGGGTTATGATTCTAAATATGGTGCAAGACCATTACGCCGTACAATCCAGAATGAGGTTGAAGATGTTCTTGCAGAGCGGATTCTTATGGGAAAAGTCCACGCTGGCAATAAAGTGAAGATAACTGTAAAGGACAATAAGCTTAACTTTACTCTCAAGAGAGGAATGAATAAATAAATTAATAAATAAACAATAAACAACTGACAAATTGCTGGCGCTTTTTGTCAGTTTATTGTATAATCAGTACATACATATCGTAACATATAGGAGGATAATAATATGCCAGTAGTAAATGAATTGATTCGTTCAGAAGCGGATGGAGCAATCAGTTTTGGTAATTATAAGTTGGATACCAAGTCAAAGCTACCAGATTTCGAACATTGTGGAGATACATACAAGGTTAAGACATTTAACGAAATCACAAAGCTTGAGAAGAACGGCTCTTTTGTATATGAATCTGTTCCGGGTACAGCTGTTAATGATTTTAAGGCAACAGATACAAGTGTATCATTTAGGGTAGAAGGTAATGAGGATGCACAGATTACATTAGGTCTTGAAGAAGGTACATCATATGATATCAGAATTAACGATAAAGATGCAGGAACAATGGCTACTAATATGGGTGGTAAGCTTGTTCTTTCAGTTGAATTTGATGGTGAGAAGCCTGTTAAAGTAGATATTAAGAAGGCTTGATTATAATTAAAAGTATTTTGATTTTACAGGGCTGCTACACATTTATATGTTGTGGCAGCCTTTTTTAGGGGGGATATATGGCAAAGGCAAAGAATACAGCTTTTTTTTGTAAAGAATGTGGATAT